>JAABSI010000055.1 GCA_011390455.1 Trueperaceae bacterium | reverse complement strand
GGTGGATCCTCCGCAAGCATGCTCGTTGAGGTCGCTGCTCGCGGCTTGAGTTAAGCGAAAGCCTAGGCGCCCTGGGCCCGAGACCTGGTCGGGCGCGTCAGTGGGCGGTTCGGAACCTCTCGAGGGCGTGGTCGAGCGTCAGGGCCCAATCACTGGTGCAGGTTGGCAGGAACGGCCCCGGAACCTCGCTCCGGCGTCCCGCCCTCAGGTCGGCGACGTCCCACAGGATGTCGATCTCCGACTTCAGCCGATACATGCGCGACTCTGTGTCGTACTCGATCTCGAGACCCTCGACGTGCTCCTTGAGTTGGTGCCGGAACTGGTGGAAGTACGACTTCGCCGTCCGGTGCTTCTCGTCGGGGAACAGATCGGCCCGTACGCGCTCAAACCTGGCGGTCTTGTGCTCCAGGAAGTACGCAAGGAGCTCGACGGCCCGCCGCAACGGGAGCCGAACGTCGGAGCCAGCCAAGAGGATGCGTTCTTCGCCTAGGGTTCGGAGTTCGAGGATGGCGGGTGGACGGTTCGCAAGGGAAGGGTGCGTCTGGCTGGTGAAACGACGGAGTTCAGGTAGGAGCGCCCACTCTCTGGCGAGGAACGAAGCGTTCTGGAGAGTAATGCTAAGAACGTGAAGCTCGTCAAGGATCGCTTGGGTTCGGTCAGGGGCGTCTGCTAGTTCGATTGCGGCAACGTGGACCTTCACGGACCCCATCTCCTGAAGGAGGCCCATGTCGAAGAGACGGTCAGATATCTCTACCAACTGCGAGACCGTCTGGCGCGTAGACGTCATGCCACCCCAATAGTCGAGCAGCCCTTCTCGAAAGCGAAACTGGAGACCATCAGACTTGTCGCTGATTCGTCGCTGCGCCTCCTGCCTGTGAAGCGCTGCTTGAGCTGTTCTTCCAAGGAAGCCGGAAAGTGTCATCATCGACAAGTGGCATAGGAATTCCTCGTAGGCGAGGTCGGCCTCTGCCGCGAGCCCAATGGCCTCGCCATAGTGCCCAATGGCGTTCTCCAGTTCTCCGGATGCCCATGCTACGTCTCCAAGCAGCAGTGTCTTCTCCGCCATGAGACCTGTGGCGCCCTGGGTCAACTCCATTGAGTTGAGTTCGCTTCTTGCATCAGCATTTCGCCCAAGCGTCGTTAGGACGATCGCACGCTTGAGGCGGACCTTCAACTGCTCGGTACCTGTAGTCATCTGGATTCCTCGCTCCAGGTGCCAGAGCGCTCGTTGTGCCCGACCGTACCTTGCGTATAGAACGCCGAGTTGAGCCAAAACCGAAGGCGCTAGAACAGAGAACTCCGGGATACCCTGTACCCTTCGCCATGCCTCGTCGGCGTGCTTGAGTGCTTGGCGGATGTTTCCACCAGTTTCCTCGTCAATGCTTCGTACCCGGAAGTACAAGACCTGGTCGTAACGACTTAACCGTTCGGGATCCACCTGATCGAGAATCCGAGTTGACTCTTCGCTTCGGTCAAGAAACATCAAGGCGTGTGCCTGGTTAACGCGCGCCCCCAAAGCGCCGCGCTGTGCCGCTCTGATGAAGGCCCTCAGGGCATTAGCATCATCGAACAGCTTGAAGTGGCAGACGCCAAGCCAACGATCGTCCTCTGGGGTTGGTGACTCAATGTCCGAATACGCGCGGATTCCTCGCTCAAACTGGTCGAGGTAAACCCATCCTTGGATGACACTCTCCAGGCGTACTCCGGGCAGGGTACGAGCAAGCAATGCGCTCAACTCGTCCCAGCCATCACGCTGCAGAGTTTGAGAGACGCCGGAGCGTAGGTTCGCCATCACGCTCAAGATACTGCCCAGATGCCCCCAAGCGTTGGAGGAATTCGTATAAGTGTCGCTTGGGACGGTCTGTACCGATCGCTGTCGTTCTGTGCTGCCTAAGGGGACACGTTGTCCCATCTGCCAAGGCCTAGATCGTCATGGTAGCCAAGAATCCGCCTGGTGGCGCCGGTCTGCCGCCTTGCAAAGGCGAATCCAGATGCATGAGGCATGCGTAGCGCTGGTCCACGCTTCCTTCGGTGGGATTAACACCGTCTCAGGCAGAAGCTGGCGTTCGGCGTTGTCTATGTTCCTCGCGAGGGCACGGGCAGGGTGGATGTCGGCGGTTACCAGCCTAAGCTGCCACGATGCTGATTGACGATTCTCGAAGCTCCAGCAGACGCTCTTGGCGGTCGTTGGTACGTGGATTGTGTCACTTGACCACCCGCTGCGCGAGTGCTAATCTTCGGCTCACGGAAGGTGATTGGGAGAAGTTGCTTCCGTGGTAAGTGTTAGTCCGGAAGAGGGTCGGGAGCGGAGACCATCTCGCATTCTGGTACTCGCATCTGAACCTCCAAATTGTGGCGCGCGATGGCGTGCTCAACGTTCCTCTAAGGGTTGGGAGGCCTGAAGAGGCGCTGCAGTAGCCTAAGGCTCTGCGGCGAGTGTCACCTAGGCAACCTAGGTGTCGGAGGAGTTGGATCTGTATGAAGAACACCGGGAAGCGCATCTTCTTTGCTGTTGTGGTCGTTGCCGTCGTCAACCTGCCCGCTCTGGTTCTCGCCGGCGTTCTTTCTTCGAGCCGCTAAGCGGGCTTGGCCAGTTGATCGCGCTCGGCCGGGGTAACCTCGGCCGAGCGCGTTTGTTGCACCCTGCAAGGCAATCGCAGCAGTCTCGATCACTGGAGTGTTGGTTCTACGGTACGAGAGTACCGAGCCGAGGCCTGTGTGCTCTCAGGATTTTCGCGGCAACTGCCTAGGGCGTCTTGGCAGGAGATGCGCTAGGTGTGCGTGCGTTTTGGGAACGTGATTGCCTAGGGTATCTATGTTCCGTCGGTGATCCTTGTACGAAGATCCACCGTTACGGAATCTGGGGGTGCGCAGTTGAAGTTGCCGCCTAGAAGCGCGTCTGTGCCCGCGGCCGATCCGTGGGCGACACGCATTGGCGAGAGGGTTTGTCAATCAGTCTCACCCCTCGTGTTTCGAGCACACTCCGGCGAAGGTGTTAAGCGTGCTCTTGAGTCGATGTCTGGCGACGGTCGCCTGCTGGTCTGGGTTGATCTTGCAGATGGCGGCGACTCAGATGATGTCTCAGCTGGGAATCAGTTTGTTGATGCAGTGAATCGGGCTACGGGGGCAAACCTGCTTGCGCGTGGCACTCCGATGGTCGTAGCAGTGCGAGCATTCAGGCGCCTTGTTGACCTACTCGGGCCCTTCGTGATTGGTATTCGGTCAGTGGACGCGAGTGATGCCCGCGTGGCCCAACTGGTTGACATTCATGATGGGGACAATATGGTCGCCGTTGTTACTCCGTCAACGGTTGGCTGCCGACCATGCGGAAGTCTAGTTGTGGTCCCCGATGAAGAACTGCGGATGACAACTCAGGAGGCCAACTGGTTTGCGTCGGGTAGGTTGCAGCTTTCGGCTGTTGAAGCTTTAGTTGAGGAGCATTCCGGGGAGTACGTGCGCGTCGTGAGTGCGATAAGGAAATCGCTTGGGTTACCCCCCTTGTGGTCCGAACCATGGGACACCAGTATGGCCGTGGCGAGGGACGAGTTCGGAATCGAGCCTCGCCCACTTGCCGAGGCGCTCCTTAGGCGAAAGCGATATCTTGACGCGTTTGAGGTCATGTGCGTCAACGCGCGTGATTTGATTCCACAGCACATTGAAGTATGCGGCGAAGCGTTTTTCGAGCGAGGGCTGTTTGACCGCTTCTGGTCATGCATGAGCCGCCTTGGCGCTGAAGACCTGAAGGATGAGCGTACACTCCGGTGGTATTTCGCTGCTGCAATGGCGGTGAATCGGCACGGGGACGTTGTTCCGATGATTGAGAGCTTCTTAAGGGTTAACGAAGCGCCCGAACTCCGAGCCCTCTTTGCCGCGTCTAACCCTTCAAGAGAGTTCCTTGAGGAGACAACACGCGCAGTATCGGCGCTTGAGACACCGATCACGCTGCGGCACCACGCATTTGCGCTGTCCCTCGTGGGAAAGCATGACGAGGCTTCAGATACCCTGCACAGGGCACTTCGGCTGGCCGACCTACTAGGAAACGATCAGCTCGTGGTTGCGTTAGCGACGGACATGTGCATTGCCCTACAGCGTACCGGCTCCTATCGAGATTCGCTCTGGTGGGGCGAGTGGGCCTTCGCGGAGTATGCCCGGCGCGGCCTAAGCGAAAGCTATCGCAAGGTGACTGCGATTGCTGCACTCGTATTCTCCAAGCTTCTCGTTGGAGACGATGTTGGTCTCAGCGAGCTGATTGACGAGATCGAGATCTCGGCGGATCTGGCGGGAGTTCCGTCATACGAAGGTGTTCTGTCCGTTGTCGCCGACTTCTTCAGGGTTACCGAGAGTTTTGAGAAGGCAGCAGGGTTTTACCGGTTGGCGTTTGAGAGATCTGCATTTGACATCTTGGGCCTCATCGCCGTGGATTATGTGTGTTGCCTGGTTGCTATGGGCGACATTGAGATGGCCCATGAAGTTGGTGCCAAGGTTCTTGCGCTCTCGCGGCTTGCCTCCGAGTATCAACGTGCCTGTGGGGTTCTCGCCATGGGTATTGCGATGAAGGCTGCCGGCGATCCTGCCGCTGGCGAGACCCTTAAGGAAGCCGTTGACGGCTTCATTGGCGGGTCCGATGCGGTCCGTCTCAGCCAAGCATGCATTCACTTGGCGGAGTTTCATCTCCTGCGAGATGAGGAAGAACAAGCAAGGCAGGCGCTGCTTGTCGCTGGGTCTGCATGTGGTGAACTCGGCGATTCGGGATGGAAGCTCTTGGCTGGCACTGGTGAAGAAGTGCATCGCCTGAGACAGTTCTTGACGGATACCCCTTCAGGGGCTCGATTTCTGATGCTGGGTAAGCCGGAGGTGAAGCTATTCAGCTTGGGTCTCGAGCTAACCGCGCGGCAGTTGGAGATCATTGTCATCCTTGCGAGCTCAAGGAGTGGCTTGGCACTTGGGGCGCTTGCTGTCGCGCTATATGGTGATCGTGCGGTGCCGAGCACGGCGAAGGCAGCCGTCTCCCGCCTCCGCAGCACTATCCCGCTGACCTCACGCCCATACCAGATCGCCGTTCCCTTCCGGGCGGACTTCCTGGATCTGATGGAGCATCTGGCGCAGGGTCAGGTGCGGCAGGCACTGAGCCTGTACCGGGGGCCGCTCCTTCCCGATTCGGAGGCGCCGGCCGTCGTGGAACTCCGTGAGCACATCGATGAGTCCCTGCGTCAGGCGGTTCTGGCGTCCGGTGACCACGAGGCGATGCTGGAACTCGCCAAGCGGACCGACGATCAGGACTTGGAGCTGCTCGAGGCCGCCGCGCGCCACATGCCACAGAACGATCCCCAGTCGCCGCTGTTGCGGGCGCGGATCCGGCAGATTCGCCGCGACTGGGGATCGGACGACGACTTCAACCGTTAGGTTGCGTCGTCAGCAGTTGCGCAACGTACTGCGCCCGGTTCTCGGCACCCGACTTGCACAGGATGTTGCTGATGTGGGCGTTGACCGTCTTGGTCGAGATCGACAGGCTGGTGGCGATGCCGCGCGTGTCGAGCCCGCGCAGCAGCGCTCTGGTAACGCGCAGCTCCATGTAGGTGAGGCCCGACCGCCACTGGTACGTCCTCTGGGCCGTTGCGGCCGCGTAGACTCCCGACAGCAGCGCCGGCTCGTCGGTGGAGCAGACGACCCCGGACACGTGGTACGAGCCGATGCAGTCGAGGTAGGCGGGGTGCGTGGCTTGGGTCGCGACCAGCGTGCGCGCCCGCATCACGCTGTCGAGGCCCTCGAGGCGTCGAATGGCCCAGGTGAGCGGGTAATCGAGGATCACGTGAGCGAGGTATGGCGCGGGCCCGTGGTCACCGATCAGCTCCGCGCGGCGAAGCACGTCCTCGATGAGCCGCTCGTAGTTCGGATGAGATGCATCGATATCCGTGGCGACCTTGCTGGGCTTGCGCATGTCGTGTCCTCCTCGGTGCCTCCGATCGCTTGCGGGCGTCGGTGGGTCACGATCATGAGGCGCGAGCCGTTGCGAGAAGGTTGCGGTCGGCGGCAGCCCGCTTCGCTTCGGGGGTTGCGCGGACAAGGTCGCGGCTGAAGGGGCGTCGACGCGCGACGCGGCGCGCAGGTTGACGGTTGCAGCGAATCTTCATTACCCTGTGCGACGAGCCCGCGTTCGTCCACCCCCGCAGCCGGCATCGGGCCGGACGCCCAAAAGGGGGGGACCGCTGGTCGTTCGACCCGATCGAGAGGAGAATGCATGTTTAGAGGAAGCCTCCGCACGCTGTCCCTGTTGCTGATCACCGGGGTCCTGTCCTGGTCGTTTGCACAGGGAACGTTGATCATCGCCCAGGGCACCGATCCCACGAACCTCGACCCGTCGCTCTCGACCGACTCCCCGTCGGCCACCGTCTCCAGCCACATCTTCGAGACGCTCTTCGAGCTGACCCCCGAAGGCACGATCGAACCGTGGCTCGCCAGCGGGTACACCGTGTCCGCCGACGGCCTCACGTGGACGTTCGACATCCGTCAAGGCGTCACCTTCCACGACGGCACGCCCCTGACGGCCAACGAAGTCAAGGCGAGCCTGGATCGCTTCATCGATCCCGACAACGCCTACACCTTCCGCTTCCTCCTCACCCGGATCTCCGAGGTCAACGTTCTCGATACCTACACGGTCGAGGTCAAGCTCGCGTCGCAGTTCGCGCCGCTGCTCGCGCACCTCACCCACAGCTCGACGGCCATCGTCATGACCGGCCTCGATCTCGATGAGACCCCGGTCGGCACCGGCCCCTTCGAGTTCGTCTCGTGGGAGCGCGGCCAGCGCGTCGACCTCAAGCGTTACGAGGGCTACTGGGCCGAGAAGCCTGGCATCGAGGGCCTGCGCTTCCTGGCCGTGCCCGAGAGCACCACACGCATGGCGCTCGTCGAGACCGGCGAGGCCCACGTGTCCGTTCGCGTGCCCCCGCAGGACATCGCGCGCCTGAACGCCAACCCGAACGTGACCGTGGAGAACGTCTCGAGCGTCCGCACGATCTACATCTACTTCAACAACACGATGGAGCCGATGAACGATCCGCGCGTGCGCCAGGCGATCAACTACGCGGTCAACAAGGAAGACATCGCCGAGTTCGTGCTCGGTGGCGCCGTGCGCGTTTCGGACGCCCCGGTCTCGCCTGGCGTCTTCGGGTACACCCCGGTCGGCAACTACGACTACGATCCCGAGAGGGCGCGGGCGCTCCTGGCCGAAGCCGGGTACCCGGACGGCTTCAGCACCACGCTGTACAGCCCCAACGGTCGCTACCTGCAGGACATCCAGATCTCCGAGGCCATCCAGAGCCAGCTCGCCGAGGTCGGTATCGACGCCACCATCGAGACGCTCGAATGGGCCGCGTACCTGGCCAAGACCAACGTGCCCGCCGAGGAGAACGAAGTCCCCTTGGCCATGCTTGGCTGGGGCACGGTGACCGGCGACGCCGACTACGGGCTGTTCGCGCTGTTCCACACCAGTCAGCACGTGCCCGACGGCTCGAACCGCTCGTTCTACAGCAACAGCGTCGTCGACGCCCTGCTCGACGAGGCGCGCTCGAACCCCGATCCTGCCGTGCGCGAGCAGCTGTACGCCGACGCCATGCAGATCATCTGGGACGAGGCGGCCTGGCTGTTCCTGCACAGCGAGACGCAGCTCGTCGCCGTTCGCGACAACGTCGAGGGCCTGGTCATCCATCCGACCGAGCGCTACCTCGCGCACAAGGTCAGCCTGCGCTGACCGCTGCTCTGGCGCGCCCCTTCGGGGGCGCGCCAGCCCTCCATATCTGACCCAAGGTATCTCCACGACGTGCGGCGTACGTGCCGGGTGTGCGGCGCGCATGGGAATCCACGGACGAACGAGGTAACGAGTTGCTCCAATACACGCTCCGGCGCGTGCTCATCGCGATCCCCTCGATCCTCGGGGTCATGATCATCGTGTTCGCGATGGTCCGGCTTGCCCCCGGCGATCCCGCGCAGCTGTTGGCAGGTGAGTTCGCCGACGCCGAGACCATCGAGCTCATCCGCGAGCGGTTCGGCCTCAACGACTCGATGCCACGGCAGTTCACCCGCTTCGTCACGGGCGTCTTCCAGGGTGACCTGGGCGAGTCGACGAGGACCAAGCGGCTCGTCACGTCGGATCTCGCGACCTTCTTCCCGAACACCCTCGAGCTTGCCCTCGGCGCGATCGTCGTGGCCCTGGTCTTCGGCATACCGGCGGGCATCCTCGCGTCGTTGCGGCCCAACAGCCCCATCGACCTGGCCGTCATGCTCGGCGCCTTGATCGGTGTCTCGATGCCGGTCTTCTGGTTCGGCCTGCTAGCCATCCTGATCTTCTCGGTACAACTCGGCTGGTTCCCGGTCGCCGGTCGCGGGACGCTCCGCCATCTCGTGCTGCCGGCGCTGACCCTCGGGCTGTCGAGCATGGCGATCATCGCCCGCATGACGCGCTCCTCGATGCTCGAGGTGCTCAACCAGGACTTCGTCCGCACGGCGCGTGCCAAGGGGCTCTTCTGGCGAGCCGTCGTGCTCAAGCACGCGTTACGCAATGCACTGGTCCCCGTGGTCACGGTGATCGGCCTGCAGTTCGGCGCCCTGCTCGCGGGCGCGGTCATCACCGAGACCGTGTTCACCTGGCCCGGCATCGGCAGCCTGCTGGTCGTCTCGATCCTGGCGCGCGACTACCCGGTGGTGCAGGGCGCCGTCCTGCTGATCGCGGTGTCGTTCATCGCGGTGAACCTGATCGTCGATCTCGTGTACGGCTTCATCGATCCGAGGATCCGCTATGACTGATTCGCCCGCCACCGTGGCCATCCAGGGAGAGGCGAAGCGCACGCCGCGCTGGCGCCGGCGCCTGTTCCGCAACCCGCTCGCCGTCTTCGGCGTCACCGTGATCAGCTTCTTCCTCGTGGTGGTGGCGCTCGCGCCCTTCCTCGCGCCGTACCCGCCCACCCAACAGAGCCTGCGGGCCACCTACATCCCGCCCGGCATCGGCGTGTCGTTCCGCGGACCCGAGGGGCAGTTCGGCATCTGGGTGAACCCGGTGACCCGCAGCCCCGTCGGCGGTGTCCGCGTCGACGACAGCGAGGCGTACCCGGTTCGCCTGCTCGTCCGCGGTGACCCGTGGACCTGGATGTTCGGCCTGATCGGGAGTGACCTCAGGTTGTTCGGCGTCGATGGCCCGGTTCGCTTCTACGCGCTAGGTACGGACGAGCAGGGCCGCGACCTGCTCTCCCGGCTCATCCACGGCGCCTGGATCTCGCTGTTCATCGGCTTGATCTCCATCGCGATCGGCATCGGCGTCGGGGTCCCCGCAGGGGCGATCTCCGGCTTCCTCGGGGGCACGACCGACATGATCGTGCAGCGGGTCATCGACACGTTGCTCGCGTTCCCCGGGATCCTCCTGGCGATCGTGCTCGTCGCGACCTTCGGGACGGGTCTCGGCAACGTGATGATCGCCGTCGGTGTGGCGTCCGTTCCCATCTACGCCCGCCTGGTGCGCGGGTCGGTCCTGCAGGTCAAGAACCGCGAGTACGTCGAGGCGGCGGCCGCCCTCGGTAGGCGGCGTCTGCCGACGCTCTTCCACCACGTCATCCCCAACGTGATGGCGCCGATCATCGTGCAGTCCAGCCTGCAGATGGCGACCGCCATCCTGTTCGCCGCCGGCCTCGGCTTCCTCGGGCTGGGCGCCCGCCCGCCGCAGCCCGAGTGGGGACTGATGCTCGCTCGGGGCCGCGAGTACCTGGCGGTGGCGCCGCACGTGGCGACGTTCCCGGGATTGGCGATCGTGTTCGTCGTCCTCGGGTTCAACCTTCTGGGGGATGCCCTGCGAGACGCGCTCGATCCGCGCATGTGAGTTCGGCGCGCCCCGGCCGGGGCGCGCAGCGCAAGATTCGCCACGACCGCGCCCGGTCCCGTCAGGGGCCGGGCGCGTCCTCTTGACCGTCGTCCATCCACACGCGGAACCGCCCGACCGTGTCCTCGGCGACCAACCGCAGCGCCCAGGCGCCCGGGGGCAGCTCGAGCCGCGGCCGGCTGCTGGCCATGCCCATCGTCGTGCCCGGGCCGAAGCTCGCCAGGCCGCGCTCCGTGCCGGTCGCGTCGGTCAGCACGATGCGGAACGGCCCGCCCGCCACGTCCTCGAAGCCGAGCACGAGCCGCAGGGGCGTCGCGCCGGCCTCCCCGTGGCCGAACGCGCCGTCGAACGGAGCGCCGTCGAGCGTCACCTCGGCGATCGGCTCGCGGCTGGGCAGGACCACGCCGCCGCCCTCCGTGCCGGCGTCGCGGATGGGGTATGCCGCGACCAGGCCGAGCGCCAGCGCGAGGCTCCCCACCAGCACGGCCGCCGTGACGAACAGGGTCCGGGGCGCCACGGCGAGCGACCTCATCCGTCGCAAGGCGCGGAACTGGGCGAGCCCGCCCGCGCGCCACCACAACAGCGCGAAGCCGCCGAGCATGAGGGCGGCGGCCAGGCCGGCGATCAGGCCCGGCGGCCAGCCGCTCGTCTGGGCGAAGCGCACGACGTCGTCGCGCGGAGCCCGCGCGTGCAGGGCCGGCCACGGCAGCACGATCCACGGCAGGAACCCCGCGAGCAGCCCGACCGACACGAAGAAGCGCACGAACGCCAGCGTCGGCGGCAGTGCCCGCGGTAGCGCGGCCATCGTGGCCGCCCACACGCCCAGCGGCAGGAGCGCGCCGGCCGCCGACACGAGCGCCCGCTGGCCGTCGGTCACGCCGGGGAGGTCGTAGGAGGCATGCGGCCGGGTCGACCACGCGCGCGCGTCGATCGTGCGCACCGTGCCGCCCACCGCCGCGGCCGCCAGCGCGTGCCCGCCCTCGTGCAGCACCGCGTACGCCTGCACGAAGGCGAGGACCACGAGGACGGGCCATAGCGCGAGGCGAATGGTCGCCGCGCGGTGGTGGGGGCGTGCCATGGGGCGAGCCTAACCGGGTGCGGCGGGGCGGACCTGGGGCGGGCGCCCCGCGCTAACCCCGCGTCGTCGGATCCAGCCAATCCCGCAAGCCGTCGCCCAGGAGGCTCCAGCCCAGCACCGTCACGACGATGGCCAAGCCCGGCGCCAGGGCCGCCCAGGGCGACAACATCATGAAGCCCTGGGCCTCGCGCAGCATGTTGCCCCAGGAGGGCACGTCGGGGGGCGTGCCGAGCCCGAGGAACGACAGGGCGGCTTCAGCCAGCACCGCCACCGACAGTGACAACGACGCCTGCACCACCAGCGGCGAGGCGGCGCCGGGCAGCACGTGTACCCGCAGCAGACGGGGGCCGCGGGCGCCGAGGGCACGCCCCGCCTCGACGTAGTCGCGTTCGCGCAGCGCGACCACCGACGAGCGCATGAGGCGCGCGAAGATCGGCACGGTCGCCAGGCCGATCGCGACCATGGCGGTCACGGTGCCGGGCTGGAACACGGCCGCCAGCAACAGGGCCATGAGGATGGCGGGGAAGGCGTACAGCACGTCGATCAGGCGCATGACGACCTCGTCGGCCCAGCCGCCGGCCCAGCCGGCCATGGCGCCCAGCAGCGCGCCCAGCGACAACGCGATGCCGACCGCGATCGCACCCACCAGCAGCGTCGAGCGAGAACCCACCAGCACGCGCGAGAAGAGATCGCGGCCGAAGTGGTCCGTCCCGAACCAGTGGCTCGCGCTGGGGCCGGCGAGCTGCGCCGCGAAGTCCATGCGCTGCGGGTCATGGGGCAGCCACGCGAACGACAGCAGGGCCGCGGCCACCACCAGGCCGACCAGCGCGCCGCCCAGCGTGAGGTTCAGCGGGGGCCGGCGGCGCCTCATGCGTACCGGATCCGAGGGTCGAGCCAGCCGTAGGAGAGGTCGACCAGGAACGACATGAGGACGATCGCGCTGGCGTACAGCAGCACCACGCCCTGCACCAGCGGGTAGTCGCGGTTGCCGATCGCGGTGAGCGCCAGCCGGCCGATGCCGGGCAGCGAGAACACCTGCTCGATGACGATGGCGCCCACGAACACGTTGACCAAGGTCAGGCCCAACACCGTCACGAGCGTCACCAGCGCGTTGCGTAGGGCGTGCTTGCCGACCACCGAGCGGCGCGCGAGGCCCTTGGCGCGGGCCGTGCGCACGAAGTCCTGCGACAGCACGTCGAGCATCGCGGCGCGCGTCATGCGCGTCATGACGGCCGCCTGCCCCAGGCCCAGCGCCAGCACCGGCAGCGCCAGCGCCCGCAGCGAGCCGCCCAGGCTCACGTCCCAGCCGGGGAAGCCGCCCGACGGCAGCCACCCGAGCCCGACGGCGAACACCAGGATGAAGAGCAGCCCCAGCCAGAACGACGGGATCGCCGCGCCCACCTGCGACGCCAGCACGAGCAGCGGGTCCCACACGGTGCCGCGCTTCAGCGCCGTGGCGATCCCGACCGGTACGGCGAGGAGCGTCGCCAGCAGCGCGGCCGCCAGCGTGAGCGGCACGGAGACCCCCAGGCGGTCGCCGATGAGCCGCGCCACCGGCCGCTGGTACTGGATCGACTCGCCGAGGTCGCCGCGCAGCACGCCCCCGAGCCACCGCAGGTAGCGCCGGGGGGCGGGAACGTCGAGCCCCAGCTGCTCGCGCACGGCGGCCAGCGCCTCCGGAGCGGCGTTCATCCCCAGGATGACGGCCGCTGGGTCACCCGGCACCGCCAGGACCGCGCCGAACACGACCACGCTCGCGAGCACGAGGCTCACGAGCGTGGTGAGGAGGCGGCGGGCGAGGAAGCGGGTCATGGGGCATGGTGCTCGCCGAGCGCGCGCGCTCGGCGAGCACACACGGGCATCACGGCGCCCGGTACACCTGCGTCAGGTCGAGGGCCGGGGTGGGCTGGTCGACCCAGAAGCCGTAGACGTCGGCGCGCACGGCGACCGTGTTGGCGGGGCTGAACACCCACACGTTGACGGCGTCCTCGGCGATGACGCGGGCGATCTCCTGGTAGGCGGCGGTCTCGGCCTCGGCCGTGGGCGCGGCCTCGGCCTGCGCGAGCAGCTCGGCGACGCGCGGGTTGTCGTACTGGTAGTAGTAGTCCGGGTTGGCGTAGATGTTGATGTCGCGCGGCTCCGAGTGGCCGATGATCGTCATGTCGTAGTCGGCGGCGAGGAAGATCCGCTGGATCCAGGTGCCCCACTCGACGACCGAGAGGTTGACGTCGATGCCCACCTCACGCAGCTGCTGAGCGATGATCTCGCCGGTGCGCCGCTCGATGGCGTAGGGCTCGGGCAGTTCGAAGTCGAAGGTGAGCCCGTCGGCGTGGCCGGCGTCGGCGAGCAGCGCGCGGGCGCGTTCCGGGTCGTAGGGGTAGGTGCCGGTCAGGTCGACGTAGTAGGCCTCGGAGGGGCTCATGTGGGTCCCGATGACGGTGCCCAGCCCGAAGAAGGCGCCCTGCACGATGACGTCCTTGTCGATGGCGTGGCTGATCGCCTGGCGCACGCGCGGGTCGTCGAAGGGCGCGCGGGCGTTGTTCATCGCCACCGTGATCTCGGCCGTGGCCGTGCCCGAGGCGACCTTCAGCGCGGGGTTCGCCTGCAGCACGCGCACCTGTTCTGGCGGGATGGCGGCCCCGATGTAGTCGACGTCGCCGGCCTGCAGCGCCGCTACGCGCGCGTTGGCGTCGCCGATGATGCGGAAGGTGGCGCCGTCGAGGTAGGGCAGCTCGGGGTTCCAGTAGCCGTCGAAGCGCTCGAGACGGACCTCGCTGCCCTCGACGTAGCGGGCGAACACGAACGGCCCGGTGCCGACCGGCTGGCTGCGCTGGGTCTCGGCCACGGCCTGCGGGTAGATGATCGCGTCGGGTCGCGCGAGGTTGTAGAGCAGGCTACGGCTGGGGGTGTCGAGCTCGAACACGATCGTGCGCTCGTCGGGCGCGCGCACGTCGACCACCGCGGCGTAGTAGCCGGCGTTCACGTGCCCGCTGTCCGGGTCGCGGGCGCGTTCGAACTTGGCGAGCACGTCGTCGACGGTCAGCGGGCTGCCGTCGTGAAAGCGCACGCCCTCGCGCAGCGTGAAGGTCCAGGCCAGGCCGTCCGAGGAGACCTGCCAGGCGGTCGCCAGCGCGGGCACGATCGCGCCGTCGCGGTCGAAGCGCACGAGTCCCTCGTAGACGTTGCCGTAGGTCACCCGCGCGATCTCCTGCGAGGTCGACAGCGTGGGGTCCCAGCCGGGCGGGTCGGCGGAGATCGCGACGGTGACGGTGCCGCCCCTCACGGGCGCCGGGTCCTGGGCGACGGTCGAGCCGAGGAGCAGGGTGGCGGAGAGGACGGCGATGAGCCAGCGTTGCGGGCGCGTCATGTGGGCCTCCTGGGGCTCGGTCGTCGGGTCAGCGGCGGAGGCGCGCGGCGCGCGGCCCGTCGACCGGTGGGGTGGCCATAAGGTACCGGACGGCGGCCTCGGCGTACAGCCTGGCCGCCCGGACGACCTCATCGACCCGCACGAACTCGTCCACCTGGTGCGGGATCGTGCGGTCGCCGGGGCCGACGGTGACGATCGGCACGCCCGCCGCGTGCAGGAAGGTGCCGTCGGTGGCGCCGGGCACGCCGCCGTAACGGGGCGGGCCGCCCACGGCGGTCGGGTACGCCGCCTCGAGCGCCCGCACCAGTGGGTCGTCGTCGGCGGTCTCGGTCCACGGGCGGCTCTCGAACCAATCGAGCTCGATCGCGAGGTTCGGCATGCCGGCCTGCACCCGGTCCGCCTCGGCTCGCAGGCGTTCGTAGAGCATCTCGTGCGACTGGCCGGGGACGGTGCGCACGTCGAGGGCCGCGTACGCGGTGTCGGGCATGACGTTGAGCTGGGCCTCGCCGGCGACGGGAGAGCGCACGATCGTCGGCGTCAGCCACGGGAAGCCCAGGAAGGCGTGCGCGCCGAGCCGCGCCTGCTCCTCGTCCTGCAGGGCCTCGACGGCGGCCAGGAGGCGCTGGAGGCCCGCGATGGGGTTCACGCCGGCGTAGGGCATGGCGCCATGGGCCATCACGCCGCGAACGTGCGCGTGCAGCCGCATCGCGCCCTTCTGGTGCAGGCACAGCTCGAGCTCCTCGGGCTCACACACGATCGCGCCGTCGACCTCGTCGCCCCAGCCGCCGGCGACGAAGCGCTTGATGCCCAGCATCATGCCCTCCTCGTCGACGACGATGCCGAGCCGCACGCGGCCGGGCAGGTCGGGCGCCGCCCGTCGCAGCGCCGCGACGGCCTCGATGGCCGCCGCCACGCCGGCCTTCATGTCGGCGCTGCCGCGGCCGTAGAGGCGCGTGCCGCCGACGGGGTCGGGCTCGAGATCGGCGCCGTAGGGGTCGCGCGACCAGCGGGAGCGGTCGCCCTCGGTGACCACGTCGGTGTGCCCCTCGAACATCAGCGTGCGGTGCACCCCCGGCTCGAAGGCTGCGCCCGTCCAGTCGGCGATCACGTTCGGGCGCCCCGGGGCGACCTCGTCGACCGTCACGTTCAGCGAGAGCGCGCGCAACTCGTCGGCGACGTACGCCGCGGCGGCGGCCTCGTCGGCGCCGGTCTCCGGGTCCCACACGCTGCGGATGCGCACCAGTTCCACGGTGCGGCGCAGCACCGCCTCGGCGTCGACGGCGTCGCGGACGCGGGCCGCCAGCGCGTCGACCTCGGGGGTGGCGCCGGGGCCGGCCGCGGTCGGGCCGCTCACAGCGGCGGCGTGAAGCGGCCGTCGACCGCCGTCCAGCCGCCGTCGACGATCGTCAGGGTGCCGGTCACGAACGAGGCCGCGTCCGACGCCAGGTAGATCGCGGGCCCCACCATCTCGCTCGGCTGGGCCCAGCGCTTCAGGGCGGACTTCTCGGCGTACGCGGCGTACCACTCGGGCTTCGCCTTGATCGGTTCGGTCAGGGGCGTCTCGACGACGCCGGGCGCGATCGCGTTCGCGCGTACGCCCGCCGGACCCAGCTCCGCGGCCAGCGCGCGGATCATCTGCAGCGTGCCGGCCTTGGTGGCCGCGTACACGCCCTGGCCCGGTTCGACGGTCAGCGCCCGGATGCTCGAGAAGAGGATGATCGAGCCGCGGCCCTGCGCCGCCATGCGCCGGCCGGCGGCGCGCATGACGAAGAAGCTCCCGCGCAGGTTGAGGCCGATCACCTTGTCGAACTCGGCCGCGGAGATCTCGAGCAAGGGCTTGCGCACGTTGACGGCGGGCGTGCACACCAGCACGTCGAGACCGGGGACCGCGGCGATCAGCGCGTCGACCGCCGCCTCGTCGGTGATGTCGACGGCATGGACGCTGGCCGCGTGGCCCTTGGCGGCCAGGGTGGCCGCGGTGCCCTCCGCGGCGGCAGCGGCCACGTCGGCACAGGCGACGGTGGCGCCGGCGTCGGCCAGGCCCTCGGCGACGGCCGCGCCGATGCCGGAACCGGCGCCGATGACCAGCGCGTGGCGCCCGGTGAGATCGAACAGCTCGCGGTAGTCCATCGTGTCCTCCTCAGGCGGCCGTCAGGCCGTCGACCAGCCGCTCGTAGTCGTCGACGCGGCGTTCGCTGACCGCCAGTGCGTCGCGCCAGAAGCCCTCGGACTCGACCTCGATGCCGAACTCGCGACCGAGGTCGGCGACGGCGGCCATGCCGGTCCGCGAGAGCAGCGCCTCGTAGCGCTGCGCGAAGCCGTCGGGCTCGGCGGCGTAGCGGGCGGCGATGCCGAGGCCGAAGAGGTAGCCGAAGGTGTAGGGGAAGTTGTAGAACGAGCGTCGCGCGGAGTAGTAGTGCGGCTTGCTCGCCCACGCGCGGGGTTGCCGCGCGTCGGGGTCGAGCGCGTCCCCGTAGGTCTCGGCCTGCGCCTCGAGCATCAGGGCGTCGAGCTCGGCGACCGACAGGTCGCGCTCGGCGCGCCGTTCGAACACCGTTCGCTCGAAACGGAAGCGGCTGTCGATGTCGAGCACCAGGGCCGTCGCGGTGCGCAGGTCCTGCTCGAGCACCGCCACGCGGGTGACGTCGTCGGACTCCGCCAGCATCGCCTGCGTCACCAGCGTCTCGCAGAAGATCGACGCGGTCTCGGCCAGCGTCATCGGCGTGCTCAGCTGCAGCGGCTCGCGCCCGGCCCGATAGGCGGCGTCGTTGTGGAAGGCGTGCCCCAGCTCGTGCGCCAGGGTGAACACGTCGTCGAGGCCACCGCCGAAGTTGAGCATCACGCGTGACTCGCGCTGTCCCGCGGTGCCCATGCAGAAGGCGCCGTTGCGCTTGCCCTTGCGCGGCAGCACGTCGACCCAGCCCTCGTCGAAGGCGCGGTCGGCGAGCGCGGCCAGGTTGGGCGAGAAGCCTGCGAAGCGCGCCCGCACGAACGCCTTGGCCTCGCCCCAGTCGAACCTGCGGGGCTCGCCGGCCTGCACCGGCGCCAGGCGGTCGTACCAGGCGAGCCGCTCGAGGCCGAGGAAGCGCGCCTTCGCGCGCAGGTAGCGGCGCATGCTCGGGAAGGCTGCCTCCATCGCGCGTCGCAGCGCGTCGAGGGCCGCCGGCGTGATGCCGTTCTGGAACAGCGCCTCGTCGAGCGGGGACGCCCAGCCGCGCCGGGCGGCCAGGGTGCCGACCTCGCCCTTGACGCCGTTCATGGCGGCGGCGATGGCGACGGCGTGGTTCTCGAGCAGCTCCCCCTCGGCGCGGTACGCCGCCTCGCGCACGGCCCGGTCGGGGTTCGCCTGCAGCACCGCCAGGCGGGCGAGGCCGGCCTCCTCGCTCGCCTCCTGGCCCGGCAGGGTGAGGTGCACGGTCGCCTTGCCGGCGAGGTCGGCCTGCAGCTTCGCCCAGGCGTCGCCGCCGCTGGGCCCGAGCGCGCCCGCCAGCGCCTCCTGGTCGTCGCTCATCAGGTGCTTCGCCCTCACCTGCTGGCGGCGCAGGTGGTGCGCGTGCGCCGCGGCGCGCGGTTCGGCCGCGAGGACGCGGTCGAGGTCGAGGCGACCGATCCAGGCCGACACGCGGGCGTCGATCGGGCCCAGGCGCGACGTCAGGCGCCGCAGCGTCGAGGACTCGGCCTGGGCGGCGTCGTCGAAGGCGTTCACCGCCGTGTGCCCCGTCAGGAACACGCTGACGTCCGACAGCCGTTGCCAGAGTTCGTTGAGCTCGTCGAGCAGGTCGCCGAGGCGGGCCGCCGGGGCGTCGCCGGGTAGCGGCGGGCCGGCGCCGATGCCGTCGCGATCGAGTCCCTCCTCGAGCGCGGCCACCCGCGCCTCGAGGTCGGCGCGCGCGGCGCGGTAGTCGTCGGCGTCGAGGCCGGCGAACAGGCTGTCGAGGCGCCAGCGGACGTCGTCGGGGTTCGGGGTGGGGCGGTTCATGGGGCTCCTCTCGGGCGCGAGGCTCAGGGCGTCTCGAGGCCGTCGATCGGCCACGAGCCGCCCAGCGCGAGCCACGCGTGGACCATGTCGACGGGGATCTGCGAGGTGAAGGTGATGGCGTGGTGGTCGCGCGGGTGCGGCAGCGTGAGCCGCTGGGCGTGCAGGGCCTGGCGGCCGATGACGCCCGAGGGGCGGCCGTAGACGGTGTCGCCGAGGATGGGCGCGCCCAGGTGCGCCAGGTGGACGCGGATCTGGTGGGTGCGGCCGCTGTGGGGCAGCGCGCGCACCAGCGTGTAGCCCGGGACGCGCGCCAGCGCGCGCACGATCGTCGACGCCGACTTCGGGTTGCCGCCGCCGACCGTCATCCGCTGTCGCTCGACCGGGTGACGGCCGATCGGCGCGTCGACGTGCACCTCGTCGGGCAGCTCGCCGACCGCGATGGCGACGTACGCCTTCTCGGTCAGGCGCTTCTTGAAGGCGGCCGACAGCGCCCGGTGCGCCTCGTCGTGCTTCGCCACCACCATCACGCCAGAGGTGTCCCGGTCGAGCCGGTGGACGATGCCGGGTCGGTAGGCGTCGTCGGCGGGATCGAGGTTGGCCTCCTTCGACAGCCGCATGCGGCCCAGCAGCGCGTTGACGACGGTGCCGCTGCGCACGGTGGCGGTCGGGTGCGCCGTCATGCCGGCGGGCTTGTCGATGGCGGCGAGGTCGTCGTCCTGGTAGATGACCACCAGGTCGAGGTCCTCGGGCTCGACCATCACCGGCCGCGGCGGCGGCAGGAGCACCGAGACGAGCTCGGAGCCGTCGAGCTTGGTGGCGGGCTTGCCCACCGGCCGTCCGTCGAGCGTGACGTAGCCCTCGTCGATCAGCTCCTTGGCGTAGGTGCGCGACAGCGCGAGCGCCTGGGCGATGGCGACGTCGAGGCGTTCGCCGCCCGGGGCTTCGAAGGTCCGCACGTCCACGAGGGCCATCGTAGCCCGCGCATCGGCTGCGACCGCGCGGGCCGAGGGCGCCGGTCTCGTGGGCCGGGCCCGCGGTGACGCCTCGGGGGCGGCGTCCCGCTGCACGGGACCGTGACGTACCATGGGCGGCATGAGCGACGCCGCCCCCGCACCGTCCCAGCCGCCGCTGATCGCCCTCGACGCCATGGGCGGCGACCGCATGCCCGACGCCGCCATCGACGGCGCGCTGCAGGCCG
>JAABSI010000054.1 GCA_011390455.1 Trueperaceae bacterium | reverse complement strand
CTTGGGGTCCTCGAGGACCGCGAGCCGCTCGATCGTCGCGCCGACGGCGCGGCGCGCCACCGGTGCGAGGTCGCGCATCAAGGCTTCGGCCTCGTCCCAGCGCTCGGCGGTGCGGCGGCTCTCGGCCGCGACCACCTCCAGGTGCTCTCGGGTCCGGCGCTGCTCGTCGACAAGGGCGGCGAGTTGCTCCGCGACCTGGGCCAGCTGGGCGTGCACGGCGGCGAGGTCGGGCGTCGTGGTGGCGTCGGGCGTGGGGGCGCCGCCGGCCGCGCTCACCGCGCCACCTCGACCCGCTCGTCGGCCCGCTTGCCGGCGCTCGTGTAGGGCGTCGGGAACGGGAGGTCGTGGCCCCGCATCAGGACGTTCCAGTACGCCCAGCGGAAGAGCATCTTGCCGTCGTAGTTCATCGCGCTCTCCTCGAGGAGGGTGAACGGGCCGATGCCGGGCACCGGGTAGTGGCCGGGCAGCGGCTCGTGCTCGTAATCGAAGTCGAGCAGGATCGCGCGCCCTGGGGCCGTGACCACGAAGCAGTTCGCGTGGCCGTCGAAGGCGTGCGGCAGCGGGCGACCCTCGACGTGGGCGGCGAAGTTCTCGACGAAGACGTCGGCGGCGTAGTGGGCGGTCGCCCCCGCCTTCGACGTCGGCAGGTCGGCGGCGTCGCCGAGCGCGAAGACGTTGGGGTAGTGGCGCGAGCGCAGCGTGCCCGGGTCCACCTCGACGTGGTGGAGCTCGTCGGCGAGGCCGCTGCCGGCGAGGAAGGCGGCGCCGGTGTGCAGCGGCGTGGTCACCAGCAGGTCGAAGGGCACCAGCCGGTCGTCGTAGCTCACCAGCGTCTTCGCCTCGGGGTCGACGCGCTCGATCACGAAGTCGGGCTCGACGACGATGCCGCGCTCGGCGAGCAGGTGCGCCAGGCGCTCGGAGGCGACGGGTCGCGTGAAGGCGCCCTCGAGCGGGGTGACGTAGACCAGGTCGACGCGGTCGCGGATCCCGCGCTCGCGGAAGCGGGCGTCGGCGAGGAACGCCAGCTCGAGCGGCGCCACCGGGCACGAGATGGGCATCTCGGTGACGTGGACGACGAAGCGACCGCCCTCGAAGGCGTCGATCGCGCCGCGCAGCGCCTCGGCGCCCTCGAGCGTGTAGAACTCGTGGACGCTGACGCCCCACTCGGGGCCGAGCATCCCGGGCGTGGCGTCCGGCCGCGGCCGGCTGCCCGTCGCGATCACCAGCTGGTCGTACGGGAGCGTGCGGCCATCGGCCAACGCCACGGTCGACGCCTCCGGGTCGACCGCCGCCACCTCGGCCTCGACGAAGTCCACCCCGTCGGGAAGCAGCCGCTGCCGCGGCCGGACGACGTCGGCGCGGGCGTACGTTCCGAAGGGCACGAACAGGTAGCCCGGGCGGTAGTGGTGGTGGTCGTCGCGGTCGACGACGGTGATGCGCCATGCCTCGCGGTCGAGGCGCGGCCGCAGCTTGGCGACCACCATGGTCCCGGCGCTGCCGCCGCCGAGCACGAGCAGGTGCTTCATCGGTGCCTCCCGGTGCGCGGTCGGCGACCGCGCGGTCCGGCGAGCGTACGGTCGCGGCATGCGCTTCGGCGACGGGCGTCCGTCCCAGGGCACGATCGGGCGTTTAGACTCCAGCGCATGGCCGCCGATTCGGAGCGGCAACCGCGAGGAGGCTGCCATGTCCGAGATCGACCGCCGCTTCGACCTCTACGGCGACGGCTTCAAGCGCGACCCGCACCCGACCTTCGACGCCATGCGGCGCGAGGCGCCGATCTGGCAGCAGCCGGGGCTGAACGGCACCACGCCCATCTGGTTCGTCACCCGCTACGCCGACGTCGACGCGATGCTGCGCGACAAGCGCTTCGTGCGCGACGCCGCGCTCGCGCACGACCCCGCCGACCTGCCGCCCGAGCCCGAGCTCTTCCGCCGCATCGGCCAACACATGCTCGCCCGCGATGGCGTCGACCACCAGCGACTGCGGGGGCTCGTGAGCCAGGCCTTCACGCCCCGGCGCGTGGCCCAGATGCGCCCGCGCGTCCAGGCGATCGCCGAGGGATTGCTGGCGCCCTTCGAGGGTCGTGGGTCGATGGAGCTGATCGGGGACTTCGCCTTCCCGCTCCCCACCACCGTCATCCTCGAGATGCTCGGAGTGCCGGGCGAGGACCGCGACCGGGTACGCGTGTGGGGCAACGCGCTGCTGGCGCCGCCGCGCGACGCCGACGAAGGGCGCCTGCTCGAGGCGCAGCTGGTCGAGTTCGCGGACTACGTGGCGGCCCTCGTCGAGGAGCGCCGGGCGCACCCCCAGGACGACCTGCTCTCCGGCCTCGTCGCCGCGGAGGAGGCGGGCGACCGCTTGAGCCTGGACGAGCTGCTCTCGACGCTCGTGCTGCTGATCACGGCGGGCCACGAGACCACCGTCAACCTCATCGCGAACGCGGTGCTGGCGCTGTCGCGCCACCCGGAGGTGCGCGACGCGCTCGCCGCCGATCCGGCCGCCATGCCGACGGCGGTCGAGGAGCTGCTGCGCTTCGACGGCCCGGTCGAGCGCGCGCTCAACCGCTGGGCCGCCGAGGACGTCGCGTGGGGCGGCCAGACGATCCGCCGCGGGGAGCCGCTGATCCTGATCCTCGGCAGCGCCAACCGCGACCCGGAGCGCTTCGAGGCGCCGGACGCGCTCGACCCGGCGCGGACGCCGAACCCGCACTTGGCGTTCGGGAAGGGGCCGCACTACTGCATGGGCGCGCCGCTCGCCCGGCTCGAGGGCGAGATCGCCCTGAACGCGCTGCTGGCGCGGCTGCCTGGGCTGCGCGTCGCGGTGCCCGAGGAGGCGCTGCGCTACCGCTTCCTGCCCGGCTTCCGCGCGCTGGAGGCGCTGCCGGTGGCGTGGGACGTGCCGGGCTGAACCGAGGAGAAGCGACCATGGAGCCCGACCGCCACTTCGACCTGGTGCCGCTCGCGGATGGCGTGTGGGCGGCCGTGGCCCGCGCGGACGGCTGGGGCGTCGGCAACGCCGGCATCGTCGACCTGGGCGACGCCACGCTGGTGTTCGACACGGGGATCACGCCCCAGGCGGGCGCCGAGCTCGCGGCGGAAGCGCGCGAGCTCACCGGGCGCGACGCCCGCTTCGTGGTGCTCAGCCACTACCACAACGACCACGTGCGCGGCGCCCAGGCCTTCCCGACCGCGACGCTGATCGCCACCGAGGCGACGCGCGCGCTCCTGGACACCGAGGGCCGCGGCGAACTCGCCTCGGACCGCGAGCACGCCGGGGCCCAAGGGGCGTACGCCCGCGGCCTGCTCGACGACCCGGAACCGGCACGGCGCGCCTTCGCGCGGCTCTTCGTGCCGTACTGGGAGGGAATCCAGGCGACCGCCAACCTCGCCGAGGTGCGCCTGCCCGACGTCGCCTTCGAACGGCGCCTGGTGCTGCACGGCACGCGCCGCCGGGCCGAGTTCGTGTCGCTGGGACCGGCGCACACGGGGGATGACGCCGTGCTCGTCCTGCCCGACGACGGCGTCGTCTTCTGTGGAGACCTGCTCTTCGTGGCCTGCCACCCCTACCTGCCCGATGGCGAGCCCGAGCGCTGGCGCGGCGCCCTCGACGTCCTGCTTGCGATGGGCGCGGACCAGTACGTACCCGGCCATGGCCCCGTCGGCGACCCCGAGTCCGTCGGGACCCTCGCCGCGCACCTCGATGGCCTCCAGGCGACCGCCGCGCGGCTGCACGAGCGCGGCGCGACCGTCGCAGAGGTCGAGGACCTGCTGCCCGAGGACGCGAGCCTCGATTGGGCCTTCGCCTTCCCCTTCTATCGAGCGAACCTGCGCTTCCTGCTCGCGCGGCTCGGGACGCGCACCCGACCCTGATCGATCGCGCGACGAACGGCGGGCGACCGAGCCCTTCGCTCGGCCGCCCGCCGCACGCGCTTCGGACGGGGTGCGGCCCCGTCCGCTTAGGTCACTTCACGTCGAAGCGGTCGAGCTCCATCACCTTGGTCCAGGCCGCCACGAAGTCGTGCACGAAGGTCTCGCGCGCGTCGTCGGCGGCGTACACCTCGGCCAGCGCGCGCAGCTCGGAGTTCGAGCCGAACACCAGGTCGACGCGGGTGGCGGTCCAACGGACCTCGCCGTTCGCACGGTCGTGGGCCGCGAAGACCTCCTCGCCCTCGCCCTGGGGCGCCCAGGCGACCCCCATGTCGAGCAGGTTCACGAAGAAGTCGTTGCTCAGGACGCCCGGGCGGTCGGTGAAGACGCCGTGCTGCGAGCCGCCGGCGTTGGCGCCCAGCACGCGCAGGCCGCCGACCAGCACGGTCATCTCGGGCGCGGTGAGGGTGAGCAGCTGCGCCTTGTCGATCAGCAGCTCCTCGGCCGACACGCTGTACTTGGTCTTGAGGTAGTTGCGGAAGCCGTCGGCGACGGGCTCGAGGGGCTCGAAGGCCTCGGCGTCGGTCTGCTCCTCCGAGGCATCGGTGCGGCCCGGCGTGAAGGAAACCGGGACGTCGAAACCGGCCTCCTTGGCGGCCTTCTCGATCGCGGCGTCGCCCGCGAGGACGATCAGGTCGGCGAGCGAGACGCGCTTACCGTCGGCCTGGGCCGCGTTGAAGTCGCGCTGGATGCCCTCGAGCACCCCCAGGACCTTGGCGATCCGCTCGGGGTCGTTGCCGTCCCAGTCCTTCTGCGGCGCGAAGCGGATGCGCGCGCCGTTGGCGCCGCCACGCTTGTCGGAGCCGCGGAAGGTGGACGCGGAGGCCCAGGCGGTGAAGACGAGGTCGGCGACGGGGAGGCCCGAGGCGAGGATCCGCGCCTTGAGCTCCGCGGCGTCGTCCGCGTCGATCAGGGGGTGATCGACCGCAGGCACTGGGTCCTGCCAGATCAGCTCTTCGGCGGGCACCTCGGGGCCGAGGTAGCGGGAGCGCGGGCCCATGTCGCGGTGGGTCAGCTTGAACCAGGCGCGCGCGAAGGCGTCGGCGAACTCATCGGGGTTCTGATGGAAGCGCCGCGAGATCTTCTCGTAGATCGGGTCCATGCGCATCGCCATGTCGGCGGTGGACATCATCGGGGCGTGCCGCTTCGACGGGTCGTGGGCGTCGGGCACGGTGGTCGCCGCGGCGGGGTCGGTGGGCCGCCACTGCCAGGCGCCGGCCGGGCTCTTGTGGACCTCCCACTCGTAGCCGAACAGGGTGTCGAAGTAGCCGTTGTCCCACTGGATGGGGGTGGGCGTCCAGGCGCCGTCGAGCCCGCTCGTGATCGTGTCGCTGCCCTTGCCGCTGGCGTAGCTGCTGCGCCACCCGAGGCCCATCTCGTGCATCGGTGCGCCCTCGGGGTCGGGGCCGACGTGCTCGGCCGAGGCGGCGCCGTGCGTCTTGCCGAAGGTGTGGCCGCCGGCGGTCAGCGCGACCGTCTCCTCGTCGTTCATCGCCATGCGCGCGAAGGTCTCGCGGATGTCCTTGGCCGAGGCGAGCGGGTCGGGCTGGCTGTTCGGGCCCTCGGGGTTGACGTAGATCAGCCCCATCTGGACGGCGGCGAGCGGGTCCTCTAGGTCGCGATCGCCCGAGTAGCGCTCGTCGCCGAGCCACTCGTCCTCCTTGCCCCAGTAGACGTCCTGCTCGGGCTCCCACACGTCGGCGCGACCGCCGGCGAAGCCGAAGGTCCGGAAGCCCATCGACTCCAGCGCGACGTTGCCCGTGAGCACCATCAGGTCGGCCCAGGAGAGGCTCTTTCCGTACTTGCGCTTGATGGGCCACAGCAGCCGGCGCGCCTTGTCGAGGTTGGCGTTGTCCGGCCAGCTGTTGAGCGGGGCGAAGCGCTGCGTCCCCGTCGAGGCGCCGCCGCGGCCGTCGCCGGTCCGGTAGGTGCCGGCGCTGTGCCAGGCCATGCGGATGAAGAACGGCCCGTAGTGGCCGTAGTCGGCCGGCCACCAATCCTGGGAGTCGGTCATCAGCGCGTGGAGGTCGCGCTTGACCGCCGCCAGGTCCAGCTCACCGAACGCCTTGGCGTAATCGAAGTCCGGGCCCATCGGGTCGGAGAGCGACGAGTGTTGGCGCAAGATGCCGAGGTTCAGCTGGTTCGGCCACCAGTCGCGGTTCGATCGGGGCGAGGTCGCTCGGGTCGTGGGCAGGGCGCTGTCGTGGACCGGGCACTTGGCTTCGTCGCTCATGGGGGCTCCTTGACCGATCAGTGGGTTCTGCGGGCTCGACGAGTCTGAGACGGGGGTCCGAAACCGCGACCGGTGCACGCAGTCGCGGTGCAGGCACATGGCCTGCCGTCCCGTGGTGCCGAGGCACCGAACGATCGCCACGATAACCGAGGCGGGGTGGGGGTGAATGAACGGCGCGAAACCGTTGGCGCACCCTGCGGGCTCACCCGAAACGGCGTTCGTCCTCGGCGCGCACCGCCTCGTGCATCCCTTCACTTGTCGACTTTGTACACAGTCTGTCTAACCTTCGACGACCTAGACTTCGGCGTTCCACGCGGAGTCGCCGCCAAGGGTGCCCTTCCTCATTCGGGCGTCCACCCAGCCAACGCGCCTCCGCATCGCTCGGTCCCGTGGAGGTGACCCGATGGATCTACCGGTTCTGACGCCAGGCCAGTTCGACCTGATCTACAACGGCTTCTCGTTGGCCATCGCGGCGATGGGTGCAGGCTTCCTGTACTTCATCCTGTCGCGAGGGCAGGTCGCGCCCGCCTACCGCACGGCCCTGACGGTCTCCGCGCTCGTCGTGGCGATCGCCTTCTACCACTACCTGCGCATCTTCGAGAGCTGGGCGGCCGCCTACGTGCTCGAGGGCGGCATGTACGTGGCCTCCGGCACGCCGTTCAACGACGCCTACCGCTACGTCGACTGGCTGCTCACCGTCCCGCTGCTCCTGGTCGAGGCCGTGCTGGTGTTGCGCCTCAAGTCGGGCGCGGGCGGCATGATCGCGCGCCTCGCGCTCGCTGCGACCCTGATGATCGTCACCGGCTACCCGGGCGAGGTCGCCTCCGACACCGCGACGCGCCTCATCTGGGGCACGATCAGCACGCTCCCCTTCCTGTACATCCTCTACGTGCTGTGGGTGGAGCTCGGCAAGTCGCTCGCCGCTCAGCCCGAGAAGGTGCGCGTCTTGGTACGCAACCTCCGGCTCCTGCTGCTCGCGAGCTGGGGTGTCTACCCGATCGCGTACCTCGCCCCGGTCCTCGGCTTCGACGGCGCCGGCGCGCTCGTCGCCCTGCAGACCGGCTACACGGTGGCCGACATCATCGCGAAGCCGTTCTTCGGCGCGATGATCGTGTGGATCGCGATCGAGAAGTCGCGCGCCGACGGTTGGTCGGCGACCACCGCCAAGGCTTGATCCACGCCCGACCCGCCCCCGCGCTCGAGCCCCGCCCAACGGCGAGGCTCGAGCGCGGTCCGTTGGGCGTCCGCGAGGCCGTGCGCACGGACGCCGGGCGCGCGGCCTCGCGCTTGGCGCGGCCCGTCGCGCTCGTCGGGGTGGTGGCTGCCGCGGCCGCGCTCGCCTGGTTCGCCCTCGCTCCGGAGGCTGCCGAGCGCGCGGCCTTCGTGCCGCTGCTGGTGGGGCTGGTGCTCTTCGGCCTGCCGCACGGGGCGCTGGACCACCTGGTGCCGGCGCGGACCGGCGCGGCCTGGGGTCGGCGGCCGCTGCCGATGGCGCTCTTCCTCGGCGGGTACCTAACGCTCGCGCTCGGCTACCTGGCGCTGTGGACGGTCGCGCCCGCGCTCGCCTTCGTCGGCTTCCTGGTCGCGACGGTCGGCCACTGGGGCCAAGGCGACGTCGATTTCTTGGAGCGCTTCGCGGGCCGCCGGCGCGGGGGTCCGTTCGCCCACGGTGCGGCCATCGTCCTGCGCGGGGCGTTGCCGGTCGCCATCCCGGTGCTCGTACAGACCGAGGTGGCCGAGGGGCTGCTGGCGTCCGCCGCCGCCGCGTTCGGGGCCGCGGCCGGCGGTCTCGACCTGAGCGCGCCGATGGTGCGCGGAGGCCTCCTGATCGTGCTGCTGGGCGCAGGTCTGACGTACGCGATGGGGCTCCGGCGCGCGTGGGCGACGCCGGCCGGTCGCTGGTTCGACGTCGGCGAGGTGGCCCTGCTCGTCGCGCTCTTCGCCTGGGTGCCTGCCTACCTGGCGATCGGCGCCTACTTCCTCTTCTGGCACTCGTTGCGCCACCTGGCCCGGCTCCTGCTGCTGCGCGACGCCGACGCGCGGGCGGTCGCCGACGGCGACTTGCGTGGTCCGGTGCTGCGGCTGGCGCGCGACCTGGTCCCCATCACGCTGATCGCGCTGCTCTTCCTCGCGGCGCTCGGCGCCTGGGCGGGCCCGCGCATCGATGGGGTCGGCGGGTTCGTCGCGCTCTACCTCGCGTGGATCAGCGCCCTGACCATGCCCCACCTGGTGGTCGTGGCGTGGATGGATCGGGCGGTCGGGGCGCGTTCGACCGCCTGACGGCGGAAACACAGGCGTCGCGTCAACGGCGCGTCAACGGCGGCGTGCTCCCATGGCGGCCGACGGAGGTGGCGCGCCCGTCGGGGTGGATCGCCCTGCGCCTGGAGGAAGCATGCACCACGTTCGCCGTACCGTCCTGGCGCTCGCGTTCGCGGGTGCCACCGCCTTCGGGTTCGCCCAAGCCCCGACCGTGGAGGCGCTCTTGTCGGTGTCGCCGACCTGGGAGGCCCACTACAACGCCGGGGACCTGGACGCCCTGACGATGCTCTACACCGAGGACGCCGTCCTCATGCCCCCGGACCTCCCCTCGCTGACCGGGGTGGACGCGATGCGCGCGATCGTCCAGTCGTTCCTCGACGTCGGCTTGGTCCGCGCCGAGGTCCCCCGGATCGAGGCGTACGGGGTCGTGGGCGACGAGGCTTGGGGGGCGGGCCCGTTCCGCTTCTTCGATGCGTCCGGCACCCTCGTGGTCGAGGGCAAGTACCTGGTCGTCTACCGCTACGTCGACGGGGTCTGGCGCATCGCCCGCCACATGTGGAGCAACGACGCTCCGTTGCCCACCCCCGAGGGCTGAAGCCGCGCGCTCAGCCAGGAAGCAGGGCGGCGCGCACGCGCTCGAGCGGCCAGGGCGACGGCGGCGGCGGTCGGTCGGGGGCGGCCGCTTCCGCCGCATGCCGGATCCATGAAGGGGCGAAGCGGTGCGTGCGCACCACGTCGATCAGGGCGACGCCGGTCTCGGCGTCGCCCGTCGCCAACGCCAGATGGGCCCGCCCGAGCACCGCCTCCATGCCGTAGCCGTGCAGCGCATGCTCCTCCGCCAGCGCCCAGGAGCGCGCGTACCAGGCCGAGGCGCCCGCGAAGTCGCCGCGTGCGGCCGCCAGCGTGCCCTCGAGCGCGCGCAGGCTCGTGCCCAACCAGACGTCGCCGACGTCCGCGGTGACCGAGCGCGCCTCGGCGCTCGCGGCCGCCGCCGCGTCGAGGCGGCCGCGCGCCAGCTCGGCCCGCGCGAGCACCTCGAGCAGGTTGGCGGTGGCGGTGCCGTACCCGACGCGCCGGCTGCGGGTGAGGCCGTCGCGCGCCGCGGCGACCGCGCCGTCTGCGTCGCCCCCGAGCAACGCGAGGAGCGCCGTCGTCTGCGCGCCGTAGGCGTCGGCGTGCGAGTCGACCCGGCGGAGGTGGGCGCGCGAGGCGCGGTCGTGGCGCGTCGCGCGGTCGACGTCGCCGCCCACGACCGAGCCCAAGCAGACGACGTGGTGGTTGATGCCGGCCATGACGCTCAAGATGGCCAGTCGGTCGGGCGACGCGCCGGCGGTCAACTGCCGCTCCGCGTGCGCCAGCGCCGCCTCGGCGTGCGTCAGGCACGCCGCTGCGTCCCCGCGCACCTTCCCGGCCATCGAGAGGCAGTGGTGCGCCCACCAGATCGCCTCGACCACGTCCGGGTCGCGCGCGTCCTGGTCGGCGAGAAGGTCGAGCGCCGCGCGACCGTCGGCCTCGACGCGGTTCGGGTCGCCGGCGCGGAACACGCAGAACCCGCGGACCGCGAGCGCCAACGCGCGAAGCGAGCGCGGCGCCCGTGCGCCCGCCTCGAAGCGCCGCACCATGGCGTCGGCGAGGCCGTGGCCGTAGTGGTACCGCGCTTGGAACTCCGCGTAGGATGCCACGCACGGCAGCGCCCGTTGCAGCCGCCCCCAGTCCTCCGCTTCGAGCGCCCAGACCCAGGCGGCCGCGACGTTGGCTTCCTCGAGGCGGAGCCGGCGCAGGGCGGTCGCGGCGGTCTCGCCCCCCGTGATCTCCGGGTACCGGTCGCGGACCAGATCGAGGACCGTGCGTCCATGCCGCGCGCGGGCGTCGTCCCGCTCCGCAGGGTCCGCGGCGAGGCGCTCCTCCGCGAAGGCGTACAGCAGCGGGTGTCGGTCGAAGCGCCCCTCGTCGTCCATCGCGAGCAGCGAGGCGTCCACCAATCGCGCGAGCTGGGGGAGCGTGGTCTCGGCGACCGCTGCGGCGGTCGCGCGATCGAAGCCACCACGGAAGGTCGCGAGTCGTCGCAGGGCGCGCCGGTCGATCTCGGCGAGAAGGCTCCACGAGCGCTCGAAGGCGGCGCGCAGGCCGCGGTGCCCGTCGCTCCCGTCGGTCGGGTCGGCCTGAAGAAGGCCGAGGCCGCGCTCGAGCTCGTCCGCCAGATCGGCCAGCGGCAGCACCCGCGTCCACGGCGCCGCCAGTTCCAGCGCCAGCGGGTTGCCGGCCACCGCCTCGCACACGCGGCGCACGGGGTCGGCCTCGGAACCCTCGACCGGACTGCCGCGGACGCGCGCCGTCCGGCGCGCGAACAGCCGCGCCGCGTCCGCCGCCAGGATGGCGGCCGGGTCGTCCGAGGCGCGGTTCGGAACCTCGAGCCCACCCACCGGCACCACCCACTCCTCGGACAGCCCCAGGCGCCGGCGGCTCGTCGCCACCACCGCGAGACCCGGGCACGCGCGCAGCAGCCGTCCGACCGTCGGCGCGGCCGCAACCAGGTGCTCGACGTTGTCGAGCACGACCAGCAGGCGGCGGGTCCCGATCGCGCGCGCGAGCTGCTCGACCTCGTCGCCGGTGCTCTGGACGACGACCCCGAGCGCGGCGGCGACGCGGTCGGGCAGCGCTGCGACGTCGCGCACCGCCGTCAGGTCGACGAAGAACGCACCGTCGGGCGCGCGTCCGGCGTCGAGCCGTCGACGCGCGACCTCGAGGGCCAGGCGCGTCTTCCCGGCCCCCGCGCCGCCATGCAGGCTGACGAGACGGACGTCGGGTTGGTCGAGGAGCTCCGCGATGCGCGCGAGCTCGCGCGCCCGGCCCACGAACGCGGTCGTGGAGCGCGGGAGGGCCGATCTCGGGGTGCCGGAGGCAGGGGCGACCCCGCGGTCGTGGGCGGCGCCCGACGCACCCGGTCGCGCGTCGAGTGCCACGCCGTACTCGCGCGCGAGCGCCGCCACGCGCGCGGCCTCAGGGCTGCCGCCGGCGGCGAGGATCGCGTGCAGTGCGGGCAGTCGGTCCGGGTCGAGCTCGTCCGTCGCGCCGATGCCGAGCGCTCGTTCCGCGAGCTCGCGCGCCGAGGCGACCTCGTGGCGTTCGGCACGGCGTACTGCCAGAGCGATCAGTCCGGCGCGGACGCGCGTCGAGACGAAGGCGCGCGTCCCCTCGATCCACTCCGCGAGCTCGTCGGGGAGGTCCGGGCCGTCGATGCCCGAGAGGAACGGGCCGCGGTACGCGTCGATCCGCTCCGCGACGCCGCGCTCGAGGTCGGCGAGCAGGTCCTGGGCGTCGGTACGGAGCGTCGTACCAACGCGACCCCGCGCGACGACGAGCCGATCGCCGATCGCGGCGCGCAGCTGGGTCAGGGCGACGCGCAGGTTGCCGGCCGGGTCCTTGGTGCCGCCCCAGAACAGCTCCGCAAGGTGGCGGCGGTCCTTGGGGCCTTCGAGGGCGAGGTAGGCACCCAGCAGCAGCGGCCGCCGCCGCGCCACGTCTCCGCCGACGAGCTCCAGCCCGCCCAAGGTCCTCAGTTGCATCAGAGCTCAAGCATATCGGTACGCGGATCCGTCGCGGCGAAACCATCACCACGCCCGCACGCGTGCCTTGGGACGCCGTCCTGGAGCTGGTCGCGCGCCTTCGTCGCACCGGACCGCGCGGTCCGGGGCCGTTCACGAACGGTCTACGCGTCGGTCCGCTCCGGCGGCGCGGTGGTTCGGGCACCGTGCCCGCCGTCCGCTACCCCGACCTTCGGCAGCGCGAACCACAGCGCCACCAGTGCCAGCGGCAGGAAGACGAGGTTGCCGATCGCGCCCGGCGGCGGCGCATCGACGACGAGCGGCTTGAGCTGCCCCACGAGCGACCGTCCGCCCCAGTCCAGCACCTGGAGCAGCCAGGCGAAGGGGACGAGGAAGCGGTAGCGGGCGAGCACCACCACGCCGACCAGCGCCAGCAGCGCCTGTGCCCAGCCCCACTGGGCGAAGAGCGCGATCAGGTTGGTGCCGCCCTCCACATCCACGTCGAGGCCGGCGATGCTGCCGGCGCCGCCGTCGGGCGCGAAGACATGCACCAGGCTGCGGTAGGCCGTCACCGCGGTCAGCGCGACGAGCAGCCAGAGCGAGAAGCGCGTGCCGCGGTACCCGGTCGCCGGGTCGGGGAAGAGGCCGCGGAGGTCGCGGCGCAGAGGGGACCGGTCCATGCGCGAAGGTACCGCGCCGGACGTGCGAGTGACGAACCCGGTGGCCGCGCCCGCCGCTCGGCCGCCATACTCGGGGGCGACCGGGCGCCCATCGGGCCGGGTCGAACGGGTGGAGGTCATGCAGCGGCCGAAGGTGTTGATCGTCGAGGACGACGTCGCGTTGGCGGAGGCGCTGGCGCGCGCGATCGGCCATACCTACGACACCGCGGTCGCGCACACCGGGGGCGACGCGCTCGCGTTGGCCGGAGCCGACGTCGATCTGATCCTGCTCGACCTCAACCTGCCCGACATGGACGGCATCGACGTGGCCCAGCAGCTGGCGGGCCACGACGCCGACATCGTCATGCTGACCGCGCGCAGCGACGTCGCGAGCCGGGTGCGGGGCCTCTACGCCGGCGCCGACGACTACGTGAGCAAGCCCTTCGCCATGGACGAGTTGCTCGCGCGGATCTTCGCCCGCCTGCGCGGCCGCTCGCGCACGGCCGACGTCCGCCACGGTTCGCTCGCGCTCGACGTCGAGGGGCGCGCCTGCACCGTCGCCGGTGTCGCCGTACCGCTGACGCCGCAAGAGTTCGAGCTCCTGCACGCGCTGCTCGAGCGGCAGGGGCGCGTCTTCGCCAAAGGGGAACTCGAGGGCCGCCTGTTCGCGGGCACCGTGCTCGCCTCGAACGCGCTCGAGGTGGTGGTGTCGCGGTTGCGCAAGAAGCTCGCCGATGCGGGTGCCGAAGGGGTGATCGACACCGTGCGCGGGCTCGGGTACGTGGTCCGAGCATCACCCCCGTGAGCCTCAGGACCGGGATCGGCGTGGGCGTCGCCCTGTTGTCGGCAGCGGTGGTGGTGGCGTTCGGCCTCCTCGCGTACGCGGGCTTCGTGCGGCAGCAGGACGCGGCCATGCGGCGCCTGCTCGCCGACGACCTCGAGCGGGTGGCCGCGCTCTTCGAGCGCCCGGTGCTCGGCGCGTCGTTGGCCGCCGACACGGAACCGGGGTTCGTCGTGCAACTGGTCGACGCCGAGGGTCGGCTGGTGCTCGCCTGGGGGTCCGACGCGCCGTTGCCTCTCGTTTCGGCAGCCACGCCCCTGCGCGTCGCGGGACGCCCCTTCCTCGTCGGGAGCGCTCCCTGGCGCGACGCCGGCGCGACCATCCGCATCGCCCACGACCTCGGCGACGCGCTGGCCACCCGCCGGGAGCTCGGACGGAGCCTGGTGGTGGGCGGCGCGCTGACCTTCCTGCTCGCGAGCCTGATCGCGATCGTGGCCGTGCGCCGGGCCTTGGCGCCGCTCGATCGCGTCGCCGCCGCCGCGCGGAACGTCGACCCGGCCACGCCGGAGGCGATCCGCTACGAAGGTGGACTCACGGAGGTCCGGTCGCTCACCGGTGCGCTCAACCACGCGCTGGCGGCCATCCGCGAGCGCACCCGCACCGAGCGTGCGTTCCTGCTCGAGGTCGCGCACGAGCTCGCCGGCCCGCTGACCCTGGTCCATTACCACCTGACCGAGGTCGCGCGGCGCTACCCCGACGATCCGCAGCTCCGCGCCGCGACCGGCGCGGCGCACGAGCTGCTCCGCACGTCGCAGGACCTGTTGGTGCTCGCGCGCGGCGAGCTCGAACGGCCGCTGGAGCCGCACGTCGTGGACCTGCGCGACCTGCTCGCGCAGGCGGCCGGCGAGTTCCCGGGGATCGAGGTGGTCGCCCCGCGGACCGCCGAGGTGATCGGCGACCGCGACCGCCTGATGCAGGCGTTGCGCAACCTGGTGCGCAACGCCGTCCAGGCCGCAGGGCGTCCCCAGGGCGTGCGCGTCGAGCTCGCCGAGGACGGCGACGCGCAGGTCGTGCGCGTGGTCGACGACGGTCCGGGCCTCGACCTCGACGAGCATGGGACGCCGTTCGACCGCGGCGTCCGCCGCGGTTCGGGGTCGGGGGTCGGGTTGGTGGTCGCCCGTCAGTGGGTGGAGCAGCACGGTGGTTCGATCGAGGCCTCGTCCTCGGCAGGCAACGGCGCGGTGTTCGAGGTCCGGCTCCCGAGCCTCGCGGCGCGGCTCGAGGCGCGCGATGCGGAGTCGACCTCGTGAGCGCACGAAGGCGCCGGCATGCGTCGCCGGCGTGCGTTCAGAGTCGCGTCAGTGCGATTCCCTATGATCGAGCATTCGTGGGTCGGACGATCGGGTTCGACCGCGGGAAGGGAGGCGCGATGCGCCGTGTACGCACCATCGTCGCGACGTCGATCGTCGTGCTCGCGGCATCGCTCGCGCACGCCTTCGACTTCCCGCCGGACGCCGACTTCATCGTCACCGACGCCCGGGGCGTCATCGTCGCCATCGGCCGCACGGTGGAGGTCGACTCGGCCTCGGTCGAGGTCCTGAGCGGGTTCGCGGGACCGGCACGGCTGACGCTCTTCCGCAGCGACGGCACCACCCTCGCGATCGACGTGGCGATCGAGGACGGCGTCGTCACGATCGAGGGGGTCGACCTCCGCGACGTGCTGGCCGAGGTCTTCGAGCACGTCTCCGTGGCCTTCGTCGCGGAGCCCGGCGTGGGCGCGGAGCCCCCGGGCGTCGCCCAGGGCGGCGAGGACGAGTCCGGCGGCGACCGCGGGCCGCCGGGCCAGGATCGGCGTCCCGAGGAGCCCCCGGGGCAGGATCGGCGCCCCGACGAGCCCCCGGGGCGGGACCCGGCATCGGACGCGCCCCCGGCCGAGGATCGGCGGCCGGAGGAGCCGCCGGGCCAGGATCGGCGTCCGGACGAGGCCCCCCGGTCCGACTGAACCGCGCCGGCGTCGTTTGCCCGCCGACCGCTCAGGTCACGAAGCGCGCCACCTCGGCGAACGGCTTCTTGCCGATCGTGGGCACCGTCGCGTCCGGCGCCGGTACGCCGACGACCACGAGGACGAAGGCCTGCTCGTGCGCCGGCCGACCCAGCACGTCGCGCAGGAACCCCATCGGGCTGGGCGTGTGCGTGAGGGTCGCCAGCCCCGCGTGGTGGAGGGCGGCGAGCAGGAAGCCGGTGGCGAGCCCGACCGACTCCTTGACGTAGTAGTGCTTCTCGGTGGCGCCGTCGGGGCCGATGCCGTGCGGCTGCGCGAACACGGCGATCAGCCAGGGTGCGGTTTCGAGGAACGGCTTGTGGGCGTCGGTGCCGAAGGGCTCCAGCGCCTCGAGCCACTCGGAACCGGCGCGACCACCGTAGAAGGCGCGCTCCTCGGCCTCCGCGGCCGCTCGGATGCGGCGCTTGACCTCGGGCGCGGATACGGCGACGAAGGTCCAGGGCTGTTTGTTCGCGCCGCTCGGCGCGCGTCCTGCGGTGCGGATCGCGCTCTCGATCACGGCGCGCGGGACCGGTGCGTCGGCGAACTGGCGGACCGTGCGGCGGGTGCGCATGGTCGCCTCGAAGGCCTCGGCGCGGCGGACGCGCTCGTCATCCTCGAGGACGGGGTAGCCGATGAGGGGCTCGAAGGGCGGCATGCGCCATTGCAGCACGGGCGCGTCCGTCGGGGGTCGGCAGGCGTCAGGCCGCGGCCGCGCCGTACCCTTTGCCCGGCCACGACCGCCACCACGCCTGGAAGCGCCGCAGCTGCGCCTCGGCGTAGCGCCGCTGGCTGGCGGAGAGCGTGTCGCCGGGGTGCACCGGGTGGGTGTAGGCGGCGTCCCCCAGGAGCGTGGCGAGGAGCTTGTAGTAGAGCACCAGGTCGGGGCCCTCGTCGAAGGTGGCGAGCACGTGCAGGGCGTCGTCGAGTTCCTTCGCGAGGCGGGTCGCCTCGGCATCGCCCGCGGCGGCCAGGCGGCAGAGGTCGACCAGGTGGAGGACCTCGGTCGGGAGGCAGTTGCCCACGCCGGTGATGGCGCCCGCGGCCCCGCACCGGAGGAAGCCGTGCACGACCTGCGTGTCGACGCCGACCAGCAGGAGCAGCTCGTCGTCGGCGTGGGTGATGTGCTCGGCCGCGCGGGTCAGGGCGGTGGCGCCGCCGAATTCCTTGAAGCCCACCAGGTTCGGGTGGTCGCGCCGCAGGTCGAAGAACAGCTCGGGGCCCGTCTCGTAGCCGTAGTACGGGCTGTTGTAGACGACCGCGGGGAGGTCGGGGGCGGCGGCCAGCACGCGGCCGAGGTGGTCGCGTTGCGCGCGGGTCGAGGTGCCGCGCGACAACACCCGCGGGATGACCATGAGCCCCTGGGCCCCGACCTGGCGGGCGTGGGCGGCGTGGTCCACGGCGGCAGCCGGGCTCTGGGCCCCGGTGCCGACGACGACCGGGACGCCGGCCTCGACCAGCCGGCGGACGCCCTCCTGGCGCTGCGCGTCGGTCAAGAGCGGCCACTCGCCCATCGAGCCGCAATAGACGACGCCGTGCATGCCGGTGGCGACGAGACGTTGCGACGTGCGCACGAGGACGTCGAAGTCGGGCGTGCCGGATTCGTCGCAGGGGGTCATGACGGCCGCGAGGCAGCCGCGGAAGATCGAGGTGTCCATCGGTTCACGCTCCTGGTGCGCTGGGTTCGGGGGTCCACGGCGCGGACCCGTCGGGACGCCGTTCGGGTTGAACGATAGGTTCCGCTGCGGCCCTCGCGCAAGCGGCGCGACGGCCGTCTCAGAGGTCCGCGATCAACGTCCGGTCGCGGCCGGCGGCCTTCGCCGCGTACAGCGCCGCATCGGCGCGGGCATAGAGCTGCTCCGCGTCTTCGCCGGGGCGCAGCTGGGCGACGCCGGCACTGGCCGTCACCTCCACGTCGCCCACGCCGGTCAGGCCCGGCGTGCTGCCCACCGCGGCGCGGGCACGCTCGGCCAGAGCGTGTCCGCCGGCGCGGTCCGTATCGGGCAGGATCAGCGCGAACTCCTCGCCCCCGACTCGGGCAGCGAGGTCGTGCGCCCGGATCGAGCGCGCCAGGGCGGCGGCCGTGCGCCGGAGCACGTGGTCGCCGACGACGTGGCCATGGACGTCGTTCACCGCCTTGAAGCGGTCGAGGTCGAGCACCGCGAGGGTGAGCGGATGCCCGTGGCGGGCGCTGCGCTCGACCTCGAGGCGGAGCGTGCGGTCGAAGTGCCCACGGTTCGCGAGGCCGGTGAGCCCATCGGTGCGCGAGAGCCGCGACAGCTCCTCGGTCGCGGCCACGACGGCGCGCCGGTTGCGGTCCTCCAGGACGCCGACGTACGCCAGCCCGGAGGTCGCGAAGAACACCAGGGTCGCGAAGAACAGGACCACGCTCGAGGCGCCGTCGACGTCGGGTGCGTCCTGGACGAAGACGTACCAGAGCGTTCGCAGCAGCGTCGTCGCGGTCGTCGTCGCGACCAACGCGAGCAGCACTCGGTAGGCGCGCCCCGGTTCGGTGCGCAGACCACCGATCAGCAAGCCCAGGAGCACCCCTTGCGCAGCCAGGAACTGGACGCCGATCGCCCCCAGGCGCAACGGGATCGAAGGCATGGCGAAGGTGAACCAGAAGGTGGCGACCGCGACCACGGCGGTGAGGATCGCGAGCGCCCGCATCGGCGCGCGGCGGCCATGGAGGCGGGCGATCGCGCGCACGTACGGCAGCGTCGACGCCGCCACGATGACGTTGCCCGACGCGACGGCCCAGGCTTCGGGGGCGACCCGGTCGATGCCCAGGACCACAAGGCCGAGCGCGTGCACCGCGATGCCGACCAGCCAGTCGACGTACCCGGAGCCGTTGCTCCGTCCGCCGTGCAGCGCCGCCATGGTCAGCGCCACCCCGAGTCCGACCAGACCCGTGGCGAGTACGAGGGTGTCCACCGAAACGGTCATGCGTCCGCGCCAAGCGTACGCCGGGAACGCCATCGTCGGCCATGGACGGGTGTCCGGGCGGTCGAGCGGGCCGGCGTTACCGGTGCCGCACCGAAAGCACCGCGATCTTGGTGCTGTGCGCGAACGGCGCCGGGTCGACCGGCGGCGTCCCGACCCGCGTCGCGGCGGTGCCCGTGACGTCGGCGGGGACGCCGATCAGCGCGTCGATGCGCATCCAGCCGCCGGCGCACAACCCTTCGAGTTCGTTCAGGAAGTCGGCGCCGCTCAGGTAGAGCGCGTTGTTGACGACCACGAGCCTGCCGCCGCTCGCGACGAGCGGGCGCACCTTGTTGACCAGGCGCGCGCTGTCGCGGTTGAGGTCGAGCGCGCCGTGGTCGGTGCTCGAGAAGAACGGCGGGTCGAGGACCACCACGTCGTAGCGCTCGCCCCGCAGCTTGGCGCCGCGCACGAACGAGAAGAAGTCGCGGGCGACGAAGTCGCGCGGATCGACGCCGAAGCCGTTGAGCGCGTACGAGGCTTTGGCGACCGCCAGGAAGCGCGCGCTCAGGTCGGTGTGCACCACGCGGGCGGCGCCCCCCGCGCGCGCGGCGACCCCGAGGCTGCCGGTGTAGGCGAAGGTGTTGAGCACGGTGCGCCCCTCGCCGTGGTCGAGCAGCCAGCGACGCAGCTCGCGGGTGTCGAGGTAGAAGCCGGCGTCCTGGTTCAGCAGCAGGTCGACCGCGTAGCGCACGCCGTGCTCGCGGACCTCGGTGTCGGGCGCCGCGCCCGGAGCCGCCCAGACCGACCGCCCACGGCGCGCGGCCTCGGTCGCACCGTCGCGCTCCTTGACCACCACCGCGCGCAGCCACGGCAGCGCCGCGCGGACGCGCGCGACCAGCGCCTCGAGCGCGGGGTCGGGGGCAGGTTCGTGCGGTGCTGCCGGGCGACCGTGCCGGTAGACCACCGCCGTGGCGCCGTACACGTCGACCACGAAGCGTGCGTCGCCCTCGAGGTGGCCATGGAAGGCCCGGAAGGCGCCGCGATGCTCGGCGTCGACGAACGGCGCTCGGGCCGCGAGGGCGGCCTCGAGCCGGGGGGTGGGGTCGCCGATCATCCGTCGATGGTCGCACGGCGGAGCGCGGTAGCCTCGTCCGAGGAGGTCCGACCATGAGCGACCGCGTCCGTTGGGGGGTACTCGGTGCCGCCCGCATCGCCCGCGAGAAGGTGGTGCCGGCCATGTTCAAGGCCGCGCACGTCGAGGTGCTCGCGATCGCCTCGCGCGATCGGGCTACCGCGGAGGCCGCCGCCGGCGCGCTCCGCATCCCGCGCGCCTACGGCGGGTACGACGAACTGCTCGCCGACCCCGACGTGGACGCCGTGTACGTGCCGCTCCCGAACCACCTCCACGTGGACTGGTCGATCCGCGCCCTCGAGGCCGGCAAGCACGTCCTGTGCGAGAAGCCGCTCGGGATCGA
>JAABSI010000053.1 GCA_011390455.1 Trueperaceae bacterium | reverse complement strand
CTGCGGGGAGTTGTTGGGTCGTCGGGAGCGGGGCGTGAAGGCGGCTTCGCCGCACTGCCGGTAGCGGGCGACGAGTTTGCTGACCCAGCTCTTGGAGACGCCGTAGTCGCGTGCGACGTCGGTTTGGGTGCGTCCTTCGAGCACGACGGCGGTGATCACGAGCTGGGCTTTGGACACGCCGGCAAGTCAAGCAGGTCGTGGTTTCCGATGTCTTGAGACATGCCAGTTCGAGTTGCCGATGTCTTGAGACATGCGGCTGTGTGCGTTGCCGATGTCTTGAGAGATGGGTTTCCTATGTCGTGAGGTCAGACACTACCCGCCGAGCCAAGGGATCTCTCAGGAGATCGGAACCGGAGCGAACCCTAGGGTTCGCTCCGGTTCGTTCGTTCGCCTGCGCCCGAGCCCCCGCGCGGCACCGCTTGCGCGTCCGGGACGATCGGGTCGCCGCGGCGCCGCGCGTAGACCTTGGTGAACTCCGCACCGAGCAGCAGGATCTGCGCCGACACGTACACCCACAGCAGGATCGCGACGAGGGCGCCCGCGGCCCCGTAGGCGCCGGCCACGGCCCCTTGCGACAGGTACAGGCTCAGCAGCCAGTTCCCGAACACGAACACGACGGCCGTGACCAGACCCCCGACCGCGACCGTGCGCCACGGGATGCGGACGTTGGGCAGGAACTTGAAGACCAAGGCGAAGGCGAGGCCGGACACGGCGATCAGGATCAACGGGTCCAGCAGCTCCAACACCACGCTCGTCTGGGGCACTTGCTCCTGCGCCACGGTCGCCACGAAGCGCAGGACGGCGGTACCCACGAGCGCCACGACCAACAGCAAGCCCGCGCCGAGGATCAGGAGCAGCGATTTGACCCGGACCCGGAGCGTGCGGCGCAGGCCGGCACGCTCCGGGTCCACCTTCACGTTCCAGATGAGGTTGAGCGCGTTCTGCAGCTGCACCACCACGCCGGTGGAGCCGACCAGCACCAGCACCAGACCCACGACCGTCGCCAGGACGTTGCCGCCCATGGCTTGCCGCTGTTCGATCATGGTGCGCACCAGCTGCGCCGCGTCCTGCCCCGCCACCGCCTGGACCTGCTCCATGATCGCCATCTGCGCGTCGCCGCGGCCGAAGAAGGTCAGCACCGCGATGACGATGATGAGCATCGGGGCCAGCGAGAAGACGGCGTAGTAGGCCAGCGCCGCCGCGAGCACGCCGACGTTGTCGCGCTTCCACGCACCGAACGTCTGTTTCAGTAGCTGCATCATCGCCGTCCTTCGCGAGCGGCCACGGCGGCCGCCCACCCCACCCAGCCAGCGCGCTCCTGAGCCGCCGTTCGCTTCCACGGTACCTGCCGAACGGCGGATCGAGGGTGCCTGTGCATCCGTCCTTCGTTCGGCCGACGCCTCCCGTACCATCGACCTAGACCGATCGACCCTTCGGAAGCGGCGCCGCACGGCCCGCGACCCCGCGTCGCCACGCCCCTCGTCGCGCAGCGCGCCACGAGCGGAAGGAGTCCAGATGAACAGCGTCACCAAGACCTACCTGCGGTTCGGTGCCATGATCGCGACCTCGACGGTGGTGATGTACGGCCTCACCTACGTCAACACCTACGTGTTCGGCCACGTCTACTTCAGCGAGATGCGGGCGTACATGTCCCTGCTCATGGGCGCGGCGATGGCGGTCGTCATGCTCACCTACATGCTCCACATGCACCCGAGCCGTCGGGCGAACGTCGCGATCTACGCCACGAGCGCCGTCGTCTTCGCCGGCTCGCTGTGGCTGGTGCGCAGCCAGTCGACGATCGAAGACGTCGCGTGGATGAAGGCGATGATCCCCCACCACTCGATCGCGATCCTGACCAGCGAGCGCGCTCGGATCGAGGATCCCCGCGTGCGCGACCTCGCCGACCGCATCATCGAGGCGCAGGTCGCCGAGATCGAGGAGATGCAGGGCTACATCGCCGATCTCGAAGGCGACTGAGCGCCACGAGCCGCCCGCGAGGAGCCGCCACGGCGGCCCGCTGACCGCACGGTCGGCGTAGGCTGGCCGGCATGCAACCCGTCTTCGATGGCCACAACGACACGCTGCTGGTCCTGCTCGAGCACCCCGATCGCGCCTTCGGCGCACGGCTCGAGGTCGGCCACGTCGACCGCGTCCGCGCCCGCGAGGGCGGATTGGCGGCCGGGCTCTTCGCGATGTACACGCCGGCGCGCGACGGCGTGGGCGGCGTCCCGGCGGCGACGCCGGGCGACCGCGCGCCGTTCGGGCCCGTCGAGGGGGCGCACGCGCTGCGCACCACGCTGCGCATGTTCGCGCTGCTGCGGCGGATCGAGGCCGAGGGCCACCTTCGGGTGTGCACCACGGCCGACGAGGTCGAGGGCGCGGTCGCCGACGGCGTGCTCGCGGCGGTGCCGCACCTGGAGGGCGCGGAGGCGATCGTCGACCTCGACGTGCTCGAGGTGCTCCACGCGCTCGGCCTGCGCTCCCTGGGGCCGGTCTGGAGCCGCCCCAACGCCTTCGCGACCGGCGTGCCGTTCGCCTTCCCGGGCACCCCCGACGTCGGGCCCGGCCTGACCGCCGCGGGGCGGGCGTTGGTCGATGCGTGCGACCGGCTGCGCATCGTGCTCGACGTCTCGCACCTCAACGCCGCCGGGTTCTGGGAGCTCTTGGGGCGCAGCGAGCGACCGGTCGTCGCGAGCCACTCCAACGTGCACGCGATCTCGGCCAGCCCGCGCAACCTGACCGACGACCAGCTCGCCGCGCTCGCCGAGCGCGACGGGCTGGTGGGGCTCAACTTCGCGGTCGGGTTCCTGCGCGCCGACGGCAAGGGCGAGGCCGACACGCCGCTCGAGACGATGGTGCGCCACCTGGACCACCTGGTGGCGAAGATGGGCGAGGACCGGGTCGGGTTCGGCTCCGACTTCGACGGCGCGACCATGCCCGCCCCCGTCGGCGACGCCGCGGGCCTGCCACGCCTGCTCGAGGCGCTGCGCGCCCACGGTTGGGACGATGCGCTGATCGAGAAGGTCGCGTACCGCAACTGGTTGGCGCTGCTGCGGCGGGTCCAGCAGGGTTGAGACGGGGCGCGGGTCGGGGCACCGGAGCCCCGACCCGCGCTGGTCCTCAGTTCCCGCCGGCCAGTTGCCGCACGTCGAGCAGGAAGTTGCCGTCGGTCGGCAGCATGATCGTCTGCACGGTCGGCGCGAGGCGCTGCGCGAACTCGAGCTGGATCAGGTCGGGGTTGCCGCGGAGCGCGTCCGCCCGCAACTCGAGGGCCTGCGCTTCGCCCTCGGCGCGCGCGATGGCCGCGTCGCGCTCCCCTTCGGCCTCGATCACCCGGCGCTGCGCCGAGATCTCGGACTGCCGCCGCCGGTTCTCCTCGACCTCGACCTGCTGCTCGGCCGCCTGCTTCTCCTCGATCGCGTCCGTGATGAGCGTCGGGATGCGGACGTCGCGCAGGAGCACGCCCAGGATGAGCAGGTTGTCCCGCTCGAGGCTCTCCGAGAGCGCGGTCTCGATGTTGCGCTGCAGCTCCATGCGCTGGCTGCTGATCAGGTTGGCGGCGTCGTACTCGGCGATGCCGTCGCGCACCGCGGTGCGGACCTGCGGCCGCAACCGGATGTTCACGTACGAGGGGCCGATGTCCTGGTGGAGCCGGGCGGCCTCGCTGGACGCGACCTGATAGAGGACGGTGACGTCGACGCCGATGTCGAGGCCCTCCGAGGAGCGCGCGTTGATCTGGTCCCCGGTCGTGGTGGCGAGCGTCAGCTCCTGCTGGCGGACGTCGTAGACGGTCACCTGCTGGAGCACGGGCAGGACGATGTGGAAACCCTCGCCCAGCTCGTCGTCTTGGACGCCGCCGAAGACGTTGAAGACCACGCCGACGTTGCCGGCGGGGATCACCACGAAGGCGAAGGAGAGGAAGGCGACCGCGGCGCCGGCGACGATGGCCGCGAACCCGGCGCGACCGGCGCCTGGGCGACCGAGCTGGCGCCCTTGGGTGATGAGGCCGACGCCGAGGACGGCGAGGGCGATTCCGATGAGCAGAACGATGTTCACGTAGACCTCCGCCCCCGAGTGTAGGACGGCGGAGCCCTAAGGACCGAGATCAGGCTTCCTGACGCGCCTTCGCGGCGCCCAGTGGGTTCGACACCGCGTGCCGCGCGGCGGCCCACGCGCGCTTGAGCTCCTGCTCCTCGAGGTCGAGCGCGGCTTCGTCGGCGTCGGCGAAGCGCCCCACCTCGGCCTCCTTGGCCGCGAGCAGGGCGTTCAGGACCGCGTGCAGGGTGCGGCGCACCGCCAACCCCTCGCGGAGCAGGTCCTGGAGCTCCAAGACGCGGTGGACGAGGTCGTCGTGGCTCATGGCCTCGAGCTCGGCGCGGGTGCGTTGCATCGCCGCAGTGTACCGCGCCGCCCCCGAGCGGCGGCGGCCCCCGGTCCGCCGGCCGGACGGGGGCAGGACGCGCCAGGTACGCTGCCCCATGGCCCCCACCGACCCATCGACCCTCGGCGTCCTCGGCCTCGCCCGCGCGTACCGGGCCGGCGACCTCGATCCGCTCGACGCGACCGAAGCCCACCTCGCCGCGATCGAGCCCGGCGACGTCCTCCGCCTGGTGACCGCGGAGCGGGCGCGGCATCAGGCGGCGGCGGCGTCCAGGCGCTGGCGCCAGGGGCGGCTGCGCGGACCGCTCGACGGCGTGCCGATCGTCGTCAAGGACCTGCTGGACACCGAGGGCGACGTCACCGGCGCGGGCTCGCCCGCGTTCTTCGGGGGCCCCCCCGCGGGGCAGGACGCCCCCGTGGTCGCCCGCCTCGACGCGGCCGGCGCGGTCTTCCTCGGCAAGTCGACGATGACCGAGCTCGCCTTCTCGGGGCTGGGGCTCAACCCGCACACCGGGACGCCCGGGAACGCGGTCGACGCGTCGCGCGTCCCGGGCGGTTCGTCGAGCGGCACGGCCGTGGCGGTCGCGCGCGGCTGGGCCGCGGCGGGCGTCGGGAGCGACACCGGCGGTTCGGTGCGGATCCCGGCCTCGTTCAACGGGCTGGTCGGGCTCAAGACGAGCGACGGGGCGATCCCGGTCGACGGCGCCGTCGCCCTCTCCACCACCCTCGACACCCTCGGGCCGTTGGCGCGCGACGCCGCCGACGCCTGGGTGCTGTGGCGCGCCATGGCGGCGCTGCCGGTCGCTCCGCTCGCGGAGGCGCCGGCCCGCCCGCGCCTGTGGGCGCCGCCGACCGTCTGGCAAGAGGGGCTCGACACCGGCGTGCGGGCGCGCTTCGAGGAGGCGTTGGCGACGCTCGAGGCGGCCGGCGCGCGCGTCGTCCGCGACCCCTTGCCGGAGCTCGCCGAGCTCGATGCGCTCTACGGGCGCTACGGCAGCTTCGCGGCCCACGAGGCCTGGGCGCTCTACGAGGACCTGCTCGCGGCGCACGAGGGGGCCATGGACGCGCGGGTGGTGGCGCGCATCCGGGCGGTGGCCGGACGGCCGTCGAGCGACTACGTGCGGCTGGGGTACGCCCGCGAGCGCTTGCGGTGCGCCGTGGCCGAGCGCGCGGCGGCCTTCGACGCGTTGGTCGCGCCCACCGTGGCCGTCGCGCCGCCGGCGATCGCGCCGCTCGATGCCGACGTCGCGGCGTACTTGGCGGCCAACGCGGCGGTGCTGCGCAACACGACGGTCGGCAACCTGCTGGGCACGCCGGCGGCCACGGTGCCGATCGGCCCCGACGACGACGGTCTGCCGGTCGGCCTGATGCTGACCACCGCGTTCGGCGAGGACGCGCTGGCGCTATCGCTGGCGGGCTGGGTCGAGCGCTTGCGTTCCTGATCCGTCTCGGGCCCGCAGGTCGGGCACCTTGGGCACCCATGCCGGGTTGCTCAGCACCGTGATCGCGGCGACCAGGCTCGCGCCGTACTTGACGATGACGTCGGTGACGATCACCTGGGTCATCCAGGCCGCCGTCGCGAACGGCGCGCCGGAGAAGGCCAGCACCGTGAAGACCACGGTGTCGAGCGGCGCCGAGACCGCGTTCGAGCCGGCGACGCGCGCGAACCACCTGCGGTGCAGCAGCCGCTGGTACACCTCGGTGTCGGCGGTCTCGGCGATGACGATCGCCAGGAAGCTCACCGCCACGTAGCGCCAAGGCGTGCCGACCGACCAGGCGGCGACCACGTTGGCGAGGGCCGCCGCGAGGATCACGCGGTACACGACGCCGCGGCCGAAGCGGTGCAACCGGTCGCGCTGGGTGAAGGTGATGCCGAAGAAGAGCGTCCCCACGTTGACCAGGAAGAAGTCGCCCAGCGGCAGGAACGAGTCCAGGGTGAAGTTGGCGAGGACGGTCGCGCCGACGTACACGAGCGCGGTGCCGTACAGCTCGGGGACGCGGCGCAGCAGGGCGAAGGTCGCCAGCGCGACCGGGAGCGTCGCGAGGTAGGTGAGGGGGAGCGCGGCGGCGAGCGTGCTCGCGACCGCCAACGCCACGCCCGCCGCCATGAGGCCGAGCGCGCGCCGCCGCGGGAGCAGGGCGGCGGCCTGCGCGGCGGGGGCGGCGAGCAGCGCCCCGAGCAGCGCGACGACCGCCCACGGAAGCGTCGCGGGCGGCGTGGCCCCGAAGCCGGCGAGCACGAACAGGAGCGCCGCCGCCCACGGGCCGGCGACGAAGGCGGCGATCAGGACGACCGCGGCGGCGCCGGAAGCGGGCCGGGGCGACGCAGGGCCCGGGGACGCGGGGTCGGTGGGGTGCGCAGGTCTGGGGGACGCGGGGTTCGGCGCGGTCACGGGGGCCTCCGGGCGACGTCGACGGCGGGCGTGCACGCCCGCCGAGGACGCGGCCCACGGTATGTCACCTCCCGTGGGGCGCGATTCGGCGCCGAGGTTAGCACGCGCGGCTGTTAGCATCGTCCGACCGGCGGACCTCCATGCGCCGGGACCGGAGGTGGCCCCGTGCGCGTGGCCCTGTTCGCCACCTGCCTCGTCGACCAGGCGGCCCCCGCGGCGGCCGCGGCGGCGGTGCGCCTGCTGCGCCGCCTCGGCGTCGACGTCGACTTTCCCGAAGCCCAGAGCTGCTGCGGCCAGCCGGCCTTCAACGCCGGCTACCACGACGAGGCGCGCCGGCTCGCCGAGCACCACCTGGGCGTCTTCGAGGGCTACGACCACGTCGTGCTGCCGTCGGGCTCGTGCGCCGCCATGCTGGTGGGCCACTACCCCGAGCTGTTCGAGCGCCGCCCCGAGGCCTACGGCGCCGCACGCGACCTGGCGGTGCGCACCTTCGAACTCGCGAGCTTCGTCACCGACGTCCTGGGGGTCGAGGACGTCGGCGCCGACCTGCGCGGGACCCGCGCCACCGTGCACGACGGTTGCCACGCGCTGCGCACGCTCGGTGTCGCCGAGGCGCCACGGCGCCTGCTCCGGGCCGCCGGCGCCGACGTGGTGGAGGCCGACGGCCACGACGTCTGCTGCGGGTTCGGCGGGCTCTTCGCGGTCAAGATGCCCGAGGTCTCGGCGGCGATGGCGCGGGCCAAGCTCGGCGGCATCGAGCGCAGCCGGGCCGACGTGCTCACCTCGGCGGACGCCGGCTGCCTGCTGCAGCTCGCGGGGACTCTGAGCCGCGCCGCCGGGCCGGCGCCGCGCGTGCTGCACCTGGCCGAGCTCCTGTGGGAAGGCGTCGAGCGCGCCGAGGCGGCGGCGTGAAGGTCGCGACGGAGCGGGTCCGCGCGGCGGCGCGCGAGGCGCTGGGCGACGCCCCGCTGCGCACGGCGCTCGACCGGGCGACCGGCGTCTTCGTGGCCAACCGCGAGCGGGCGCTCGCGGCGCATCCCGGCTTCGAGGCCCTGCGCGTGCAGGCCGCCGCGGTCAAGGCGCACCTGCTCGACCACCTCGACGCCTACCTCGATCAGCTGGTCGACGCCCTCGAGGCGCGCGGCGTGCAGGTGCACTTCGCCGCCGATGCCGCCGAGGCCAACGCCGCCGTGGTCGCGATCGCGCGCACCGCCGGGGCGCGCACCGCGGTGAAGTCGAAGTCGATGGTCTCCGAGGAGATCGGCCTGAACGAGGCGTTGGCGGCCGCCGGCGTCGAGCCGATCGAGACCGACCTGGGGGAGTACATCTTGCAGCTCGGCGACGACGTGCCCAGCCACATCGTCGGGCCGGCGCTGCACTGGACCCGCGAGCGGGTGGCGGCGCTGTTCCACGAGCGCCTCGGCACCCCCGTCGACGCCGACCCGACGGCGCTCACGGCGGCCGCCCGGGTCGCGCTGCGGCGCGCCTTCGTCGCCGCGGACCTCGGGGTGAGCGGGGTCAATTTCGCCTGCGCCGACACCGGCACGCTCGTGGTGGTCGAGAACGAGGGCAACGCCCGGCTGACGACCGGCCTGCCGCGGGTGCACGTGGCGCTGATGGGGCTCGAGAAGCTGCTGCCGCGCCTCGCCGACCTGCCGACCTTCCTCGCCTTGCTCGGCCGCTCGGCGACCGGCCAGGCGGCGACCTCCTACGTCAGCCTGCTCTCGGGACCGCGCCGCGAGGGCGAGCCCGACGGGCCGGAGGAGCAGCACGTCGTCATCCTCGACGGCGGCCGCAGCGCGGTCCTGGCCGACCCCGAGCTGCGCGACGCACTGCGCTGCATCCGCTGCGGCGCCTGCCTCAACCACTGCCCGGTCTACGCCCAGGTGGGCGGGCACGCGTACGGCTGGGTCTACGGCGGGCCGATCGGTGCGATCCTGGCGCCCGGGCTTCTGGGCCTCGAGCGCACCCGCGACCTGCCGCACGCCTCGAGCCTGTGCGGCGCCTGCGGCGACGTCTGCCCGGTCAAGATCCCGATCCCCGACCTGCTGCTCGCCCACCGCCGGCGCGGCGTCGAGCGCGGTCTGACGGCGCCGGGCGAGCGCGTGGGCATCGGCGCCTTCGCCTTCGCCGCCGAGCGCCCTGCCCTGTGGCAGGCCGCCACGGGCGCCGGCCGCGGCGCGGCGCGCTGGTTGAGCGGCGACGGGCGCGCGGTTGGCCAGGCGCTGCCACTGCTGGGCGCCTGGCTCGCGGAGCGCGACCTGGCGGTGCCGCCGGGGCCCTCGTTCCGGGAGCGCTGGCGCGGTGGCCTGGCCGACGAGGCGCCACGGCCGATCGCGGCCGCGCGCGAACCGGAGCCGTCGCCGTGAAGCGCGAGGTCTTCCTGGCGCGGGTGCGCGGGGCGCTCGGGCGCGCGCCCGGCGATCCGGTGGCGCCGCCGCCGCCGGTGGCCGACGCGGCGCTCGTGGCGCCGTCGCCGATCGCCGCCCACGAGCTCGCGGACCGCTTCGAGGAGCGCGCGCGGGCCGCGGGCGCCCACGTGCACCGCGTGCGGGACGCCGCCGAGGGGGAGGCGCGGGTGGCGCGGCTGGCACCGACGCTCGGCGCCAGCGTCGTCGCCGACGGCAGCACGGCGGCGCGCGCGGCCGCGAAGGCCAGCGGGCTGCCCCTCGCCGCGGCGACGGAGGCCGACGTGGGCCTCACGAGCGCCTGGGCCGGCGTCGCGGAGACCGGCACGGTCGTCCTGCACAGCCGCGACGGCCGGTCGGCGGGCCTCTTGCCGCCCGTCCACGTGGCGCTGCTGGCGACGGCCGACCTCCACGCCGGGCTCACGGAGCTCTACGCCGCGGCCGCGGCGGCCGGCCTGCCGGCGGCGCTGGTGCAGGTGACCGGTCCGAGCCGCACGGCCGACATCGAGGTGACGCTGGTCACGGGCGTGCACGGACCGGGCGAGGTGCACGTGGTGCTGATCGGATGACGAGGCCCGGCCCGCGCCCGGACCCAACGAACGGCACCCCCCCGCTCGGCGAACCGAGCGGGGGGGTGCCGGTGTGGTCGGGGCGAGAGGATTCGAACCTCCGACCCCGTCGTCCCGAACGACGTGCGCTACCAGGCTGCGCTACGCCCCGACGCAACTAGTGAGTATAGCCCGCGGCGCGATCGGGAAGCAAGGGAACCGGGTCCCTCGAAGGCGCGGCGCGTGCCGGTCGTGGCGTCACGCCTCGGCGTCGCCGAGGACCTCCGCCACCGCCGCCGCGACCGCGTCGGGCGGGAAGCCGCGCCGCGCCAGCAGCCCGTACGCCCGCGCGCGCGCCGCCTGCGCCGCGCGCGCGTCGTCGGGCGCGGCGGCGAAGCGCCAGGCGTGCTTGGTCAGCAGCGCCCGCGCCGCGGCCGCCTGGTCCGCGTCGTCGTGCGGCGCCAACGCGCCGTCGGCCACGTCCTCGGCCACGCCCTTGTGCTGGAGCTCGCGGCGCAGCGCCAGCCGCCCGCGCTCGCGCGCGCGGCTGCGGACGTACGCCTCGGCGAAGGCGCGATCGTTCAGCAGGCCGAGCCGTTCGAGCTTGGCGACCACGGCCTCGGCGTCGTCCTCGGGGAGGCTGCGGCGGAGCAGGCGCGTGCGGACCTCCGCGGCGCTCATCGCGCGCCGCGCCAGCAGCTCCAGGGCGTAGTCCCAGGCGCGCTCGGGATCGAGCGGCGTCGGGGCGCGCAGGGCTCGGCCCGGGCTCATCGGGCGCCTCGGTCGGGCGCCGACCCCTGCCGGGCGCTCACCGCAGCACCTCGGCCGGCCGCAGCGCCGCGGCCCGCCGCGCCGGCACCAGCGAGGCGAGCACGCTCGTCCCGAACGACACGGCGCACACCCAGGCGACGTCGAAGGCCTGCACCTGCACCGGGAGCTGGGTGATGAAGTAAAGGTCGCCGGGCAGCGGGTAGGGCTGGATGCGGAAGTAGGTCGCGATCGCCACGCCGAGCACGGCGCCGAGCACGGTGCCGAGCCCGCCGAGGATGGCGCCCTCGAGGGTGAAGATCGCGACCACCTGCCGGGCGCTCGCGCCGAGGGTGCGCAGGACGGCGATCTCGCCGGTCTTCTCGGAGACCGCCAGCACCAGCACGTTGGCGATCCCCATGGCGGCCACGAGCACGATCAGGAACACGACGACCGAGATGACGGCCTTCTGCAGCTGGAGCTGTTGCAGCAGCCCGGAGAAGAGCCGCTCCCACGACGTGGGCCGCAGCCCGTAGCGGTCGCCGAGGCGCTCGCCGGCGGCGCTCGCCGCGGTGGGGTCGTCGAGGCGGACGTGGACGCCGCTCCAGCGGTCCTCGAGGTCAAGGTACGCCTGCAGCCGCGCGATCGGCACGTACGCGGTCACCGCGTCGATCAGTTCGTTGCCGACCCGGAAGGTGCCGGCGACGGTCAGCGTGAGCGTGCGCCCGCCGATCTCGCGCAGCACCACCGTGTCGCCCTCGAACACCCCGAGCTGGGCGGCGAGCGAGGCGCCGAGCACCACGCCGTCGGCCTCGGCGAACGAGGCCGCCACGCGCTCGAGCGCGGGGAGGTCGAGGACCCGCGCGTGCGCTTCGGGATCGATGCCGAGCAGCTGCGTGTACCCCTGCCGGGCGGTGATGCCCAGGGTGGCGTCGGCCCGGCGGGCGATGAGCGCCTGGCCCGCCACGTAGGGCGCCACCGCGGCGACGCCCGGCTCGGTCGCCAGCGCCTCGAGGGTGCCGGCGTCGGCGCGCAGGGAGCCGTCGGCCGCCCACGGCTGCAGCGCCACGTGCGGGGTCGCGCGCAGCGTGGAGGAGACGAGCTCGTCGACGAAACCGTTGGTCAGCGAGAGGGCGACGAGGAGGACGGCCACGCCGACCGCCACGCCGGCGACCGTGAGACCGCTCTGGAGGCCGCGGGCGCGCACGTGGCGGCGCGCCAGGAAGGGCACCAGGCGCGCCACGCCGTCAGCGAGCGGCGAGCCAGATGGGTTCGGCGTCGAAGCCGGCGGCGTTCTGGAACGGGTCGAGGGTCGGACCGGTGCGTCCGTAGCGGACCACTTCGACCTCGAGGCGGCGCACGCCCCAGCGCACGGCGTCGGCGTACTCGGCGAACCAGACGTCGATCTGCTCGGTCTTGCGCGGGTGCATGGTGTCCTCGACGGTGAAGACGAGCCCCTCGAGCAGTCCGTCGTACGCGCCAGCGCCGCGGCCGGTCGCGTGCGCGCCCAGATCGCGCAGGCGCACGAGCGATCCGTACGGGAGGTCGGTGCCGAGCAGGTCGCGGCTGACCGCGACGATGCCCCAGCGGGTGCGCGCCCCCGTGGCGGTGACGAAGGGTTGGGCGTTCGTTTGGCTGACCAAGGAGTTGTACGCGGTCGCGCGGACGATGAAGCTCGGGCTTGCATCGGGTCCGTGCACCGGTTCGAGGTGGTCGACCACCACGCGGGGGGTCTCGAGCACGTCGACGATCGGGGCGATGGCGAGGTCGAGGGCGGGGTCGACGTCGGCGGCCACGAACGGGTCCCTGGGAGCGCTGAAGGCGGTGGTCAGAGCGATCGCGAACAGAGCGAAGAGCGTCGCGACGCCGCTGAGAGGGTGCGCCATCGGCACCTCCTGACTGGGAGAGAGTAGCAAACCTCACATGAGTCGACCATGGCAGATGGACATGCGCCCTACACGCAGCCGTCATCTGCCCCGGGCGCCGCGCACGAATCGCGTCCAGGACGGCGCTCGCTCATGCGTGGTAACATCCCGCGGTGACGCCGCCCGACCCCCGACGCTTCGCCTTCGAGGTGCACGCCCAGCGTGGTGCGGCGCGCGCCGGCACGCTCCACACCCCGCACGGGGCCGTCGCCACCCCGGCGTTCGTCGGCGTCGGCACCCAGGCCACCGTCAAGGCGGTCGACCCCGAGGTGGTGGCGGCGACCGGGACCCAGATCCTGTTCGCGAACACCTACCACCTCTACCTGCGCCCGGGCGCGGAGCGGGTGGCGGCGCACGGCGGGCTGCACCGCTTCATGGGGTGGGACCGGCCGATCATGACCGACTCGGGCGGCTTCCAGGTGTTCTCGCTCGGTGCCTCGATCGACCACGGCGTCGGGAAGGTCGCCAACATCTTCCCGGGCGCCGACGCCTCGGCGCCGGGCGGCGCGCCCCGGTTGTCGGCCGCGGGTGGGTCGATGGTGGAGGTCGGCGAGCACGAGGTGCGCTTCCGGAGCCACGTCGACGGCAGCGTCCACACCTTCACCCCCGAGATCAGCATCCAGGTGCAGCGCGCGCTGGGCGCGGACGTCGTCCTCGCCTTCGACGAGTGCACCAGCCCGTTGCACGACGAGCGCTACACCCGCGCCTCGATGGACCGCACGCATCGGTGGGCGGAGCGCTGCCTGGTGGCCTTCGAGGCCGAGCCTGCGCGCCACGGCTACGTCCAGGCGCTGTACGGGGTGGTGCAGGGCGGTGCGTTCGAGGCGCCGCGGCGCGAGAGCGCGCGGACGATCGGCGGGATGCCCTTCGGCGGGATCGCGGTGGGCGGCAACCTCGGCCGCACCCACGCGGACATGCACCGCGTGCTGGAGTGGACCGTGCCCGAACTCCCCGATGCGCTGCCCCGCCACCTCCTCGGGATCGGCGACGTGCCGAGCGTGCTGGCCGCGGTCGCGCGCGGGCTCGACACCTTCGATTGCGTCGCCCCGACCCGCAACGCGCGCAACGGCGGCGCCCTCGTGCGGTGCGACGACGACGGGCGCCCCATCCCGAACTTCCGCCTCAACCTCAAGAACGCCCGCTTCGCCGACGACCTGCGCCCCATCGAGGCCGGCTGCGGCTGCGCCACGTGCCGGCGCTTCTCGCGCGCCTACCTGCGCCACCTGCTCAAGGCCGACGAGCCCCTCGGGCCGCAGCTCGTGACGGTGCACAACCTCGCCTTCATGGCGCGCTTCATGGACGAGGTGCGCACCGGGCTGATCGCGGGCGCGTTCGACGAGGTCGTCGAACGGTGGCTCGGGCACCTGCCGGAGGCGTCCGCGGCGGTGCGCGCGGCGCTCTGAGCGAGCGCCTCAGCGGCCGAGTTCGATCAGGTCGATGGTGGTGCCGTCCTCGGTGACGAAGCGGACGATGCCGACCCCCGGGACCAGGAACACGTCGAGCAAGGTGCGTCCGCCGGTCGAGGTGAGCGTGCGCTGGCGGATCTGCAGCGCGTTGAAGCGCCCCGCCGGCGTCTGGACGCCGCGCAGGCCGACCACCTCCGAGCTCAACGTGATCGCCAGACCGGCGATCTCGGTGGTCGTGCTCCAGGTCGCCCCGGGCTGCAGCGGCGGCGCGGCGTAGATCAGGAGCGGCGGGTCGTAGCGCACCACGCTGCCGCCGGAGGCGGTCCCGTGGGTCCGGACGCCGTCGGGGTCGAAGGTCAGGTAGTCCTCCGAGACCGGCACGCCGTCCAGGTAGTGCGTGAGCACCGAGACCTCGAGGCCGTTCCAGTCGCGCGTCCCGCTCATCGCCTGGGTCTCGCCGCTCGAGTAGGTCCACGAGAGCCCCTCGCCGCGGGGGTAGTAGTCGTTGGCGAGGCCGGCGGCGCTCAGCACCCCGAGGACGACGAGCGCGAGCGCGCGCAGCGCCGCGGACGCTCCGCGGGTCACCGCTCCTCGCCGTCGCGGGCGAGCAGCCGCGCCCGCTCGGTGGCGTCCTCGATCGCGTCCATCACGGCGAAGCGCACGCGGTGGCGCTCGAGCGCGCGCACGCCCGCGATCGCGGTGCCGCCGGGGGAGGCGACCTCGTCCTTGAGCTCGGCCGGCCCCTTGGTCTCGAGCAGCATGCCGGTCGCGAGCAGCACGTGCCGGGCGAGGTCGCGCGCGACCGGGCGCGACAGGCCGACCCGCACGCCGCCGTCGGCCATCGCCTCGGCGACGACGGCCGCGAAGGCGGGGCCGGACCCCGCGAGGCCGGTGTACGCGTCGAAGAGCGATTCGGCGACCTCGTGGACGGTCCCGATGGCCAGGAAGAGCCGGCGCGCGAAGGCACGATCGGGGGCGGGGGTCTCCGGATGCCAGGCGAGCGCGGTGGCCGACGCCCCCACGGCGGCGCCGAGGTTGGGCATGGCGCGCACGACGGTCCGCGAGCCGAGGCGTTTGGCCAGCGTGCCGGTGGTGACGCCGGCCATGAGCGAGACGAAGGAGCCGTCGCGCTGCGCGATCAGGGGCGCCACCGCCTCGAACGATTGCGGCTTGACCGCGATCAGCACCCGTTCGGCCCGGTGCACGCCGTCGTCGTCGAGCGCGGCGACGCCGAAGCGCGCCGCGAGCGCGGCCCGGCGGTCCTCGTCCGGGTGGTAGACGCCGACCTCGTCCGCCGTGAGCACGCCGGCCCGCACGGCGCCGGCCAGCACCGCGCCCCCCATCTTCCCCGCACCGACGATCGCGAGCTTCATCCGGCCACTCTACCGTGGGGCCCCGTCCGCGCCGCGCGAGCTGGGCCACGCGCGCGCGGCGGACGCCGCCCCCACCACCGCCCCCACGACGTCGGCGATCCAGTCGAAGAGGTCCGCATCGCGGCCCGGCACGAAGGCCTGATGGACCTCGTCGGTGACGCCGTACGCGGCCGCGAGGGCGATGGCCGGTCCGGTGCGCCCGAGGGCGACGCGCAGCAGCGCGCCCAGCACGGCGTAGAGCGCCGCGTGGACGACCTTGTCGTCGCCCGGGAAGGAGAAGGGCGAGGTGGGCGTGGAGCCCGCGGGCAGCGACGACAGGCCGAACAGCAGCGCGGCCCAGGCCACGGCGCCGATCCCCGCGGCCGCTCGGCGGCGGCGCTCAGGCACGCTCGACCAGCTCGACCAGCACCCCGCCCGCCCAGCGCGGGTGGAGGAAGGCGACGCGGTGGCCGCCGAACCCCGGGCGCGGGGCCGCGTCGACGAACGGGGCTCCGGCGGCGCGGAGGCGCGCCATCGCAGCGTCCAGGTCGGGCACCGCGAAGGCCAGGTGGTGCAGGCCTGCCCCGCGGCGCGCCAGGAAGCGCGCGATCGGGGCGTCCTCGCCCGCGTCCGCGAGCGGCGCCAGCAGTTCCAGGGCCGGACCGGGCCCGCCGCGCAGCATGCGCACGCGGACCCCCTGCGCGGGGACGTCGCCGTCCGCGCCGTCCGGCGTCCAACCGAGCGCTGCGTAGGCGTCGCCGGCCGCGAGGTCCGGCACCGCGATCCCGACGTGGTCGAGCGGGAGCTCCGCGAGCTCGGGGGGCGTCCGGGTCGGCGTCACGCGGGCTCCGGGGTCCGCTCGCCCGCCAGGTCGCGCGCCATCGCGGCGGCGACGGCGCCCTGGGGGAGGCCCTGCGACAGCAGCACCAGGAGCTTCGCGAGCGCCGCCTCGGCGGTCAGGTCGCCGCCCGACACCACGCCGGCGTCGGCGAGCGCCCGGCCGGCGGCGTAGGTGCCCATGCGCACCCCGCCGCGCAGGCACTGGGTGACGTTGACGACGACCACCCCGCGCGCCACGGCGTCCTGCAGGACCGCCAGCAGCTCCGGGTCGCGCGACGGGGCGTTGCCGCTCCCGTAGGTCTCGAGCACCAACCCGCGCACCGGATCGCGCAGCACGTTGCGCAGCGTCTCCGCGGTGATGCCGGGGAACAGGCGCAGGGCGACGACGTCGACGTCCGCGAGGCGGTGCACGCGCAGCGCTCCGGGGGCCGGCGGGCGCACCAGGTCGCGGCGCCAGGTCACGTCGACGCCGACGTCGGCGAGCGGCGGCAGGTTGGGGCTCGCGAAGGCGTCGAAGCCGTCGGTGGAGACCTTGGTGGTGCGGCAGCCGCGCAGCAGGCCGCCGCCCAGGTACACGGCCACCTCGGCCCAATCGGGGGCGGCCGCGAGCAGGAGCGAGGTGATCAGGTTGTCGCGCGCGTCCGAGCGCAGCTCGACGAGCGGCACCTGCGAACCGGTGAGGACGACCGGTCCCGGGAGGCCCTCGAGGAGGAAGGCGAGCGCGGAGGCGCTGTACGCCATGGTGTCGGTGCCGTGCAGGACGACCACGCCGTGCGCGCCGCCCGAGAAGGCCGCCGCGACGCGGTCGGCGAAGCGCTGCCAGTCGGCGGGGCGCACGTCCGAGGAGTCGAGCAGGGTGTCGAGCTCCTCGAGGTCGACCTCGGGGAGGCGCGGGTCGCGGAGCTCGGGCAGGCGCGCGAGCGCCTGCGCCAGCGCGCCGCGGCGCGGAGCGTAGGCGCCGTCGTCGCCGCGCACCATGCCGACGGTGCCGCCGGTGTGGAGCAGGGCGACGCGGCGGCGCGGAGCGGGTTCGGTCGCGTCGGTCACGTGCCGACTCTACCGCTGGGCGACGCACCCGCCGGAGCGCCGCGGCGACCGCGGCGGTGCTAGCCTCGGACCGTGGTCCGCACCGTCCCCGTCCCCGCCCGCGTCGACGTCCTCTTCGTCGCCGTCGTGCTCGCCGCGATCGGCCTCCTCGTCGCGCTCGTCGTGCCGCTGCTGCTCGATCCCGACGTCGCCGTGGCGGTCAAACTCGTCGTCGGTGCGATGGGGGTGGGCGCGGTGGGGCTCACCTTCGGCATGGCGCTGCCGGTGCGCTACCTGCTCGAGCCCGAGGGCTTCACGGTGCGCGCCGGCTTCCTCACCCTGCGCCTCGCCTACCGCGACATCGTGCGCGCCACGCCGCTCCTGAGCCCCTTGACGGGGCCCTCGTGGTCGCTGGTGCGGGTCCGCGTGGCGCTCGACGCCGGTGGATGGGTGGAGGTGGCGCCGCGCGACCGGGAGGCCTTCCTCGCCGAGCTCGCCGCCCGGGCGCCGCACCTCGAGCCGCACGGCCGAGGCCTGATCGATCCGCGGCGCGCGCGCCGCAAGCCGGGCCGGTGAGCGCAGCCCCCGGTGCGCCGGTGCGCTTCGGGCCGGCGGTCGACCGGTGGGTGGTCGCGGTCCTGGCGTTCGCGGGGCTGGCGATGGTGGGGGCTACGGCGGCGGTCGCGCTCGACCCCGGCGTCGGCGTGGAGGCGTTGCTGCTCGTGGTCGCGATCAACCTGCTGACGGGCGGCGCCGTGGTCGCGCTGGCGTACCCGATCGCCTACGAGGTCGACGCGGACGAGGTGCGCGTGCGCGCCGGGGTGCTCCGCCACCGGATCGCGCTCGCGGACCTGAAGCGGGTGGCCCTGACCACCAGCGTCGTCTCGTCGACGACGGCGGCGTGGACGTTCCGCCGGGTTCGGCTCGTCGACCGACGCGGGCACGTGCTGGAGGTGGGGCCCGCCGATCGCGTCGGCTTCGTGGCCGAGGTGCTGGCGCGGGCGCCGCACTTGGTCGAGGAGTCGGGCGCAGGTCGGGCCCGCGCCTGGCACGACCCCTCCGCGCGCCGCTGAGCGCGGCGTCAGCGGATGCCGGGCGGCACCTGGGTGGGCGGCGGCTCGGGGAGGTTCAGCGGCATCGGGACCCCGTCGAGGCGCTTGACCAGACCGTTCTCGTTGCAGCCCACGAAGAAGGGGCAGCGCAGGCACTCGCTCCACACCCGCGGATGCAGGTCCCTGGTCTTGTCGATCAGCGTGAAGCCGCACTTCTCGAAGAAGCCCACCGAATAGGTCCATGCGAACAGGGTGGGGATGCCGATGCGGCGCGCCTCGACCTCGCAGGCCTCGACGAGCGCCTTGCCGACGCCCTGCGCCTGGACGCCGGGCGCCACCGCCAGCCCGCGCACCTCGGCGATGTCGCCCCAGAGGATGTGGAGCGCTCCGTTGCCCGCGAACGTGGTGGCGCCGTCGGGCGCCACCGTCTCGGCGACGTAGAAGTCGCGCAGGTTCTCGAAGATGTTCTGCATCGGGCGCACGAGCATCTTCCCCTGGCCCGCCCAGTAGCCGATGTTCTCGAAGATGGCCACGACGTCGCCGGCGCGCGCCGGGCGGACGCGCAGGTCGAGCTTCGGGTCGTTCACGAGGACGCCTCTGCGGCCAGCGCCGCGCGGGCGCGCGCGACCTGCTCGAGTACGCGCGGCCGGGCCGTACCGCCGTAGCTGGTCCGCGCGTCGACCACGCTCTCGACGTCGAGCACCCGGTAGACGTCCGCGTCCAGCTGCGGGGCGACCTCGCGCAGCCGTTCGAGCGGGAGCTCTTGCAGGTCGCAGCCCTCGGACAGCGCGATGGCGACGAGCTTGCCGACCACCTCGTGCGCCTCGCGGAAGGGGAGGCCGCCGCGCGCCAGGTGGTCGGCGAGGTCGGTGGCGTTGCTGAAGGCGCGCCCGGCGGCGTGGCGGGTGCGCTCGGCGTCGACGGTCATCTTCGGGAGCATGTCGGCGGTGAGCCGCAGGCAGACGGCGAGCGTGGCCGCGGCGTCGAACACCCCCTCCTTGTCCTCCTGCATGTCCTTGTTGTAGGCGAGCGGCAGCCCCTTCATCACCGTCAGCAGGCCGACGAGCGCGCCGTAGACGCGGCCGGTCTTGCCGCGGATCAGCTCCGCGACGTCGGGGTTCTTCTTCTGCGGCATGATCGAGCTGCCGGTGGTGTGGGAGTCGGGCAGGACGACGAAGCCGAACTCCTGCGAGGACCACAGGATCAGCTCCTCGGAGAGCCGCGACAGGTGCATCATCGCGATGCTCGCCGCGGCCAGGAACTCGAGCGCGAAATCGCGGTCGCTCACCGCGTCGAGCGAGTTCGCCGCGGGCTCGTCGAAGCCGAGCAGCTCGGCGGTGCGGTGGCGGTCGATCGGGAAGCCGGTGCCGGCGAGCGCCCCGGCGCCGAGCGGCGACACGTCCAGGCGGGCGAGCGAATCCTCGAGGCGCCGTTGGTCGCGGGTGAACATCTCGAAGTAGGCGAGGAAGTGGTGGCCGAAGCGCACCGGTTGCGCGACCTGCAGGTGGGTGTACCCGGGAAGGATGGCGTCGACGTGGCGCTCGGCGAGGTCGACGAAGACCCCGCGCACCTCGCGCAGCAAGGCGATCAGCCGCACGGTGCGGGCGCGCACCGCGAGCCGGAAGTCGGTGGCCACCTGGTCGTTGCGGCTGCGGGCGGTGTGGAGCTTGCCGCCGACCGGTCCGACCCGTTCGGTCAGGCGCTTCTCGAGGTTCATGTGCACGTCCTCGAGCGCCTCCGACCACTCGATGCGGCCCGCCTCGACGTCGGCGATCAACCCCTTGAGCCCGTCGACGAGCGCGGCCGCCTCGGCCGGCGCGACGATGCCCTGCTCGCCCAGCATGGTGGCGTGGGCGATCGACCCCTGCAGGTCCTCGAGCGCCATCGCGCGGTCGACGTCGATCGAGGCGTTGAAGGCCTGCACCAGCTCGTCGGTGGCCTCGGCGAAGCGGCCGCCCCACATGCGGTTGGCGCTCACGGCGTCCCCCGCGGCACGGTCTGCCACTCGCCGCCGACCACCTTGCGCAGCGTCTGGCCCGAGCCTTCGGCGGGGGCGTACCCCATGCGGCGGTAGTAGGCG
>JAABSI010000052.1 GCA_011390455.1 Trueperaceae bacterium | reverse complement strand
ACAGATCCGGAACCTCGGCGACCGTCCGGCCCTGCTGGTGCACGCGCGCGGCGACACGCAGGTGCCCTTCGACAGCTTCGAACGGCTCGTCGCCCACGCGCCCCCCCACGTCGAGACCTGGGTCCGAGAGGGCGACGAACACCTGATCGTCGCCGACGGGGCGTTCTTGCGGCCGCAGGACGACGCGGCGTACGCGGCGCGGGTGCTGGGCTTCCTCGACCGGAGCCTCGGGTACTGAACCCACCGCCGGGCGCGGAAGCCGAGCGCACCGCTCGGCCAGCGCCGGTCAGCGCACGGGTGCGGACGCGCGCTCGTCGCGCAGCAACGCCGCGGCGCCGACCCCCAGCAGCACCACGCCCGCGCCGCCGAGGAGCGCATCGCGAAGGTAGATGGCCTGAGCGGCGAGCGAGCGGTAGGTGTCGGGGTAGGTCGGCGAATGGCTCATCGACCCACCCCGCGACTGCACCAAGGCGTCGAAGGCCCGGTGGGCGCGCTCGGGGGCGCCGATCAGATCGACCAGCGCCACGATCAGCAGCACCGCGCCGAGCAAGGTGATCGCAGAGGCGACCGGACGGTGGGCGAACGAACGGAGGGACATGGTCGCTCCTCTCTGGACCGCGGGCGCAGGGCGATCGGATCGACGCGCGATCAGCCCAGGGCGTCCTCGAACTGCCCGAGCGCCTCGAAGGCTTCGAGCCCGTACATGACCGAGGGGCCGCCGCCCATCAGGACCGCGACGCCGATCGCCTCGACGACCTCGCCGCGCGAGGCGCCCGCCTTGACCGCGTCGTGGACGTGGAACGAGATGCAGCCCTCGCAGCGGACGCTGATCGCGATGCCCAGCGCGATGAGCTCCTTGGTCTTGGGGTCGAGCGCGCCGTCGGCGACCGCCGCCTGGTGCAGCGAGCCGAAGCCCTGCATGACCGACGGGTTCTCTTTCTGGTACTGCCCCATCAGGGACAGGAAGTGTTGGTGGATCTCGGGGTAGTTCTTCTCTTGAGCCATGACGTACTCCTCGGCGCCCGCGAGAACGACGCAGACGACCCATCGAGCCTACTCGGTCGCTTCACGGACGACAGGAGGCGTTCGTCACCGGCCCGGTCGCGGCCACGAGCGGAGCGGTCGCCGCGCGGCGAACCCGTAGGCTGGTGGCACCATGTCGACCCGTCACCCTTCGGAACCGCCCGTCGCCCTCGTCGCCGGCGGCGCCCAGGGCATCGGCCGCGCGATCGTCGAAGAGCGCCTCGCCGCCGGTGCCCGCGTGCTCGCGCTCGACGTCGACGCCACCGCCCTCGACGACCTCCACGAACGCGCTCGAGCCCGCGGCGACGTCGACCGCCTCTGCACGCACGTCGGCGACGTCGCCGACGAGGGCTCGGTGCACGCCGCCGTGGCCGAGGCCGTCGCGCGCTTCGGCCGCCTCGACCAGGTCGCGTACGTCGCCGGCATCAGCGCCTTCGAGCCGCTCGCCGGCCTCGACCTGGCGACCTGGCGGCGCGTGCTCGACGTGAACCTGACCGGTGCGTACCTCGTCGCCCGGGCCGCGGCCCCGCACCTCGCCACCGCGCACGGCGCGATGGTGCTGATCGCCAGCACCCGCGCGCACCAGTCCGAACCCGACGGCGAGGCCTACGCCGCCTCCAAGGGCGGGCTGCTCGCGCTCACCCACGCGCTCGCGGTGAGCCTGGGTCCCGCCGTGCGCGTGAACGCGGTGAGCCCGGGCTGGATCGAGGTCGGCGACCGCCGTCCGGACGCGACCGCGCGACCGGTCGAGCACACCGACGCCGACCGCGAACAGCACCCGGTCGGTCGGGTGGGCGTCCCGGAGGACGTCGCCGCCGCGGTCGGGTACCTGCTCTCCGACGCCGCCGGCTTCGTCACCGGTCAGGAGCTGGTGGTGGACGGCGGGATGACGGTGCGGATGCGCTACGTGTAGATCGACGACCGGCGCATCAGCGCTCGAGCCCGACGACCTCGAACCCGACGTCGCGCTCGCCGACGTGCGCGGTGAGGCGCTCGCCGACCCGCTTGCCGATCGCGGCGGCCGCGACCGGCGCGGTGAAGGCCACCCGATCGGCCGCAGGGTCGGCCTCGTCCACGCCGACGATGCGGAAGCGCACGCGCGCGCCGTCGGCGCGCTGCAGCGCGACCACGACCCCGACGTCGGCGACCTCCGGCACCTCGGGCACCTCGACCACCCGAGCGCTCGCGAGGCGCGCGCGCACGGCGTCGAGTCGCCCCGCCGCCGCCGCCTCCGCACGCGGATCGGCCTCGCGGCGGGCGCGCTCCAGGTCCACCTCCAGCGCAGCGCGCTCGTCTTCCAGCGCGGCCAGGCCATCGGGCGTCACCCGGTTGGGGACGCCGTCCGGCAGCGGCGCGCGCGCCGGCACGACCACCGGATCGTCGTCGGCATCGTCCTTGACGAAGGCGCGGCTCACGGCGTCCCCGGCAAGCGCACCTCGGCGACCTTCCACACGAGGCCGCGCGGGCGCAGCACGAACTCGGTCGCGGCGCCCTCGGCGCCCGCCTCGCTCGGCACGCTCAAGACGAAGGCGTCGAGCGCCTCGTAGCGGGTGGCGGCCCGGTCGAAGGTCGCGGCGACGGTGTTGCGCAGCCCCGGAGCCCCGCCGAACAACGGGCGCAGCGGGACGCCGCCGAGCAACTGGAGGATGCCCTCGGGCGAAGCGACCAGTTCGGCGACCGTGGTCCCGACCAGCGCACCGAACGCGGCGCCCACGGCGGTGCCGAAGGCGGCGCCCAGGCGCTCGAGGGGATCGCCGGTGGGCGTCGCCGCGGCGGGCACGGCACCCTCGAAATCGGCGCGCAGCTGCGCCCGAACGCTCTCGAGGTCGAGGTGGTAGGCGAGCGCGGTGACGTCGTCCGCCGCCGCCGCGCGCTCGATCCCGGCGAGCGCGACGCGCGGCGCGGCGACGAAGTAGTACGTGCCGGCGGCCAGAACGAGGGCGAGTACGGCGATCACGAGCTTGCGCATCGGTCCTCCATGCCCGCTGGCGCGGGCGCGGGCTTGGTCCGAGCGTAGCGCGCCCCGTGCCGCGCGCATGTGGCGGGACCCGTCGCACGAGCGTGTGGCGCGACCGACCGAGCGGTGCGCGCGACCGGCATGATGATGGGGGGACGCAGCGACGCGCCGGACCCGGCATGCGCCGCCGCGCCGACCCATGGGAGGACCCAGATGAACCACCACCGAACCCGCGGCACCGCCTCGGCCGCCCGCCTCGCTGCCGCCCGCCTCGCCCTCTCCGGCCTTCTCGCCGCGCTGGTGCTCGCCGCCTGCGTCCCCATCTCGACGCCCTTCCTGCGCAACGTCGACGGCCAGACCTGGGCGGCGCGCTTCGACGTGGCGGTCGGGCCCGCCGAAGGCCCCGCGCTGCGCTTGCCGGTCGACCTCGCCCTCACCTTCCGGCAGAACTGGACCGACGTGAGCGCCGACGCCTCGCTCGAGTACGACGCCGGCCTCTTCCGGCTCAACACGAGCGGCCTCGTCGAGTTGACGGGCCGACTCGGGCTCGACGACCACCTCGCCCTCGAGAGCGCCTCGGGCGGCCTGACCTTCGACGGCCGGTTCGTCGGCGACCGGCTGATCGGCACCGTCGCGATCGCTGGGGTGGTGCCGGTGGGCGACGTCGTGTTCACCCGCGTGCGGTGATCCCGGACACCGACGTCCTGGTCGTGGGCGCCGGCATCGCCGGCCTCACGGCCGCCGCCACGTTGCGCGACCACGGGCTGCGCGTGCGGGTGCTGGAGAAGAGCCGCGGCCTCGGCGGACGCGCCGCCACGCGGCGCCGGGGCGACCTGCGGATCGACCACGGCGCCCAGTTCTTCACCGCCCGCGACCCGCGCTTCCAGGCGCTCATCGATGCGTGGCTGGCGACCGGCGACGTGGCCGTCTGGACGCGCGGCATGCACGTCTGGCACCCGGAGGCCGGTTGGACCGAGCCCGGCCCCGACGCGCACCCGCGCTACGCTCCCCCCGCGGGGATGAGCGCGCTCGGCCGCCTGCTCGGCGCCGGCGTCGACGTGCGGCGCGAGGCGCACGTCGCGCAGGTGCAGCGAACCGAGCAAGGATGGCGCTCGGTGCTGGCCGACGGGTCGACGGTCGACGCACGCGCCGCGTTGCTCACCGCTCCGGCCCCTCAGACGCTCGCGCTGCTGGCTGACGCGCGGCTCGATCCCGGCGTCGCCGAGCAGCTCGCGGCCATCGAGTTCGAGCCCGTCTTCGCGGTCCTCGCCGGGTACGAGGGCGTGCCGTCGCCGCCGTGGCCCGGCGTCCGGATCGAGGGCCACCCCGACCTCGCATGGGCGGCGCACGACGCCAGCCGCCGCGGTCCCCAGGGCGGGGCGGGCCCGACCGTCCTCGTGCTCCACGCTACCCCCGGCTTCACGCGCGCCCATCTGGACGCCGCGCACGACGACGTCGCCGCCGCGCTCCTCAGCGCCGCGACCGATCTGGTGCCGTGGGCCGACCGGCCCGCCTGGCGCGACGTGCACCGCTGGCGGTACGCGCGACCGGTCGCGACGCGGGCCGAGCCCTACTTGGCAGCCGCGCCCGGGCTGCTCGTGGCCGGCGACGCGTTCGGTTCGGATCGGGTCGAGGGGGCGTTCCTCTCGGGCCTTGCGGCGGCCGCGGCGCTCGCGGAGGGCCTCGACCTGCCGTGACCTCGACGAGCGACGCCCGCGACGGCCCCGGCGCATCGGATGCGCCACGCGCGACCGCGGGCGGCCCAGCGGAGCCCGGGCCCCTCGAGCCTGCCTCCCGACCCCGGAACCGACCACCAGCCGCTACGGTGAGCGAGCCGGCGTCGCGCGCGAGCTCGGCCCGCTGCACCACGGGGAGCGCCGAACGCCGCGCGGACCACCGCTTCCTCGAAGGAGACCCACCATGACCAGGAACCGCCCGAGCTACCCGCCCGCCGCCCACGGTCCGTGCGACGACGCGCGGAGCCGCTCCGTCGACGCCGCACGCCCCGGGCCCCGCTGATGCCCGCGGCGCGCACGCTGAGCGCGGTCGACCCGCGCACCGGAGCGAAACTCGAACCCGCGCATCCGCTTCACGGCACGGAGGCGGTCGACGAAGCGGCGGAGGCCGCCTGGGCCGCGTACCGCTCGGGCGCCCTGCGCGACCGCGCGCGTCGCGAGGCCCTGCTGCGCGTGGTCGCGCGCCGGCTCGAGGAACGCGGCGACGCCATCGTCGACGTCGCCGAGCGCGAGACCGGACTCCCGCAGGCACGCCTGCGCGGCGAGTTGGCGCGCACGACTGGCCAGGTGCGGATGTTCGCGGACCTCGTCGCCGATGAAGGGTGGCGCGAACCGCGGGTCGACCGCGGCGACCCGGATCGCGCGCCGGCGCCGAAGCCCGACGTCCGCTCCCACCGCACCGAGCTCGGACCCGTCGTCGTGTTCGGCGCGAGCAACTTCCCGCTCGCGTTCAGCACGGCGGGGGGCGACACGGCGTCGGCGCTGGCCGCCGGCTGCCCCGTGATCGTCAAAGCGCATCCGGGGCATCCGGGGACGGCGGCCGAGGTCGGCGCGTGCCTGACCGATGCGGTCCACGAGGCGGGGCTGCCCGCCGGCACGTTCGCCCAGCTGTTCGACGACGGCTTCGACGTCGGCCTCGCCCTCGTGCGCCACCCGCGGATCCGCGCCGTCGCCTTCACCGGGTCGCGCACCGGCGGTCTGGCGCTCGCGCGCGAAGCGCAGTCGCGCGCCGTCCCCATCCCGGTGTATGCCGAGATGGGATCGGTCAACCCGGTCGTGGTCCTTCCCGAGGCCGCCGCGCGCCGCGCGGTCGACCTGGCGGCCGGCCTGCACGCGTCGTTCACGCTGGGCGTCGGCCAGTTCTGCACGAACCCGGGCCTCACCTTCGTCCCTGCGGGCGCCACCGGAGACGCCCTGCGCGACGCGCTCGCCGAGCGGGTCGCGGGCACACCGGCGGGCGTCATGCTCAACCGCCGCGTGTGCGACGCCTTCGGGGCCGGGGTCGAGGCGCTCGAGGCGGCGGGCGCGCGCGCCGTGGCGCGGGGCCGCGCCGCCTCGGCGGACGGCGGGTTCCATGGCGTCGCCGCCGTCTACGAAGTCGATCTCGACGCCGTCCGCCAGCAGCCGCGGCTGCTCGACGAGGTGTTCGGCCCCGCGGCCGTCCTCGTGCGCTACCGCGACGTCGGCGAGCTCGAGGAGCTGGTCTGGCGCTTGGAGGGCCAGCTCACCGCCACGATCCACGCCGAGGCCGGCGAGGCGGAGCGGCATCCGGGCTTGCTGCGCGCGCTCGAGGACCGCGTCGGCCGCTTGGTGTTCGGCGGCTGGCCGACCGGCGTCGAGGTCGGTCCCGCCATGGTGCACGGCGGACCGTTCCCGGCGAGCAGCGACGGCCGCTCGACCAGCGTCGGCACCCACGCCATCGAGCGCTTCACTCGACTCGTGGCCTTCCAGGACGCCCCCGAGGCGCTCCTACCCGCCCACCTGCGCGACGACCCACGCTGACGTCGGATCGTCGGACCACGATCGCGCCCGCGCCGGCCGCACCCCGCGGTCGGCGCCCTCAGGCCTTCGGTCGCCGCTCCAGCTTCGCCGCGTACATCGCGCGGTCCGCCCGGCGGAGCACGGCGACGGCGTCCTCGTCGATGCCCGACGACACGACCGCGCCCACGCTCGGGCCGTCGTAGGCGAGGTGGGCGTCGCCGAGGTCGAAGACGCCGGTCGCCAGCGTCGCCACGCGCGCGCGCAGCGCCTCCGCGTCGACGTCCGGATCGGTCCCGGTCGCGAAGGCCAAGACCACGAACTCGTCGCCACCGATGCGCGCGATCAAGTCGCCGTCGCGCAGGCCGTCGCGCCAGCGACGCGCGATCTGGACCAGGAAGCGATCGCCCGCCCCGTGGCCGAAGCGGTCGTTCACCTGCTTGAAGCCGTCGAGGTCGGCGAAGGCCACGACCACGGACGTGCCGCCACGGGCAGCGTTCGCCAGCGCCCGGTTCAGGGCCTCGGTCAGGGCCCGGCGGTTGGGGAGTCCGGTCAAGGCGTCGGTCATCGCGGCCGTCGCGAACTCGTGGCGTTCGGCGCGCAAGCGCACGAGCAACTGGTCGCGCTCGACCTGACGCGCGACCAGGATGGCGAACATGCGGAGCAACCGGCGCGCCCGTTCGGGGACCGCGACGCGATCGCCGCTCGCCGCGCACAGCGTGCCGTACAGCTCGCCGTCGCCGACCCGCACCGGCTCGCTCAGGTAGGTCGCGATCCCGAGGTCGCGCGCCGCGTCCGAATCCGCCCAGTGCCCGGCGACGTCGTCGCAGAACGGCCGCCCCTCCTCCAGCGCGCGCTTGCACAGGGTGTCGCCCCACGGAACGCGCGCGCCCTCGGGGATCTCGAAGCGCTCGGGCGCGGCGTTGCGGGCGAACAGGATCGCCTGCTCGTCGCGATCCTGGTCCACGGTGGTCAGGTAGGTCGACTCGAGGCCGGTGACCGACTGGAGCAGCTCGAGCAATGGGCGCACCTGAGCCTCGAGGTCGTCCGCTTCCGCGACGACCTCGATCAGCCGGTCCAGGACCTGATCCATGAGCGCCTCCGATCGTCCTGCCGTCGATTATGGCCCGTTCGACGGTTGCGCGCCGTCCGCGCCGGCCACCGGCGATGATGGCGCCATGGACCCCGCCCACGACCGCGCCCGCATCGGCTTCCTCCACCCAGGCGCCATGGGCGCGTCGCTGGCCGCCACCGCCGTGCGCGGCGGCCACGAGGCGCTCTGGGCGAGCGCGGGGCGCAGCGCCGCCACCCGCGCCCGCGCCACCGAGCACGGCCTCGTCGACGTCGGCACGCTCGGCGCCCTGTGCGCGCAGGCCGACGTGATCGTCTCGATCTGCCCGCCGCACGCCGCCGAGGAGGTCGCGGCCGCGGTCGCCGACGCCGGCTTCCGCGGCACCTTCGTCGACGCGAACGCCATCGCCCCGGCGCGCATGGCGCGCATCGCCGGCGACCTGAACGCGCGCGGCATCGAGGTCGTCGACGGCGGCGTGATCGGCGGCCCGGCATGGACGCCCGGCACCTGGCTCCACCTGTCGGGGGCGCATGCGGCCGCGGTCGCCGCCCTCTTCGGCGCGGGGCCGCTCGCCACCCACGTCGTGGGCCCGGACGTCGGCACGGCGTCGGCGCTCAAGATGGTCTACGCCGCCCGCACCAAGGGGACGACCGCGCTCCTGCTCGGGGTGCTCGGCGCGGCCGAGCAGCTCGGCGTGCGTCCGGCGCTCGAGGCCCAATGGGAGGCGGACGCCGCAGGGACCACCGCCGAGGCGCACGAGCGCGCGCGGCGGGCCACGCGCAAGGCGTGGCGCTTCGCGGGCGAGATGGACGAGATCGCGGCGACGTTCGCGGCCGCCGGGATGCCGAGCGGCTTCCACGAAGCCGCGGCGGAGGTGTACCGGGCGCTGGCGGGGCTCAAGGACGCGCAGCCGCTGCCCGAACTGGACGACGTGCTGGCGGCGTTGGCGGGCACCGACGGCGATCGGCGCGGGTAGCGCACCGACGCCGCCGGCGGCCCTCGATCGTGGGTGGGGCCCCGACCTACGCCAGGCGCGCCGCCACGTACTTCACCGTGTCGTCGACCGTCTGCACCTTGGCGTAGTCCCGTTCCGGGATCTCCACCCCGGTCCGCTCCTCGATCCCCATGAGCACGTTCAGGAAGTCGATCGAGTCGACGTCCATCTGCGGTCCGATCGGCTTGGTCGGGTCGATCTCGTCCGGCGGGACCTCCGGGGCGACGGTCAGCAGACTGGTCATGATGGCCGCACGGATCTCGGCTTCCGTCATAGCTCCTCCGGGTACTGCAAGCGTTCGTCGATCGCGGCGAGGAAGAGGCCGCCGGTGTGCCCGTCGCTGGCGCGGTGGTCGGCCGCGAGCGTCGCCTGGACGATGCGGCGCACGCCCAGCAGGCCATCGACGGCCCACGGGCGGGCGACCACCTTGCCGAAGCCCACGAGCGCGACCTGCGGTGGGTAGATGACCCCGTAGACGCTCTCGACCCCTTGGTCGCCCAGCGCGGTGACGGTGATCGTCGCCTCGCTCATCTCGGAGCTGCGCAGCTGCAAGGTGCGGGTGCGCGCGACCAGGTCCTTGATCGACGCCATGAGCGCCGACAGGTCCTGATCCTGCGCGTTCAGGATGGCGGGCGCGATCAGCCCCCCCTGCCGCAGCGAGATGCCGACCCCCAGGTGGACCGCGGCGGACGGCTCGAAGCCGTCCTCGCGGAAGAAGCCGTTCATCTCGGGGACCGTGGCGATCGCCTGGACGGTGGCGCGCAGCAAGAGCGCCGCGGGCAGCACCCGCTCGGCGATCGACCGCTCGAGGTTGCGCTCTTCGAGCCACCGGAGCGCACGCTCCAGGTCGATCGGCTGGGTCAGGTAGTAGTGCGGGATCTCGCGCTTGGACTTGGCCATGGCGGCCGCGATCGCGCGGCGCATGGCGGCGTAGCGCTCGGGGCCGGGCTTCTCGCGACCGGCGGGGCGCGCGGGCGCCTCGGACCTCGGCGGTGCGTCCGGTGCCGCGGGCATCGGTGCGGTCGCAGCGGCGCCCGCCGCCGCGGCGACGTCGTCACCGGTGACGGTGCCGTCGGGGCCGGTCCCGCGCAGCGTGCTCGGATCCACGCCCAGCTCCTCGGCCAGGCGGCGCGCCCGCGGCGAGAGCCGCGTTCGCTCGTCGCCAGGGACGGGCACGGGCGCGACCGACGGCGCCGGCGCGGCCGGCGCGGCTTCGGGCGCGCCCTCGGCGATCGGCCGCTCGCGCAGTCGCCCGGCTGCGATCACGTCGGCTCCGGTGACCACGCCGTGGCGTCCGGTACCGCGCACGTCCTCCAGGTCGAGGTCGAGCTCGCGCGCGTGGGCGCGGGCCGACGGGGTGGCGCGCCTGGGCGCCGGGGCGGGCTTCGGGACGCTCACGGGGCGGACGGTGGCCGGGGACGCCGGCGGCGGCGCGCTCGCCGCCGCCGCGGCGGGCCGCGCGGCGCCCGCGGCCTCGATGCGCGCCATGGCGGTGCCGACGGGCACGGTGGTGCCGGGCTCGATCAGCAACTCGCCGACCACGCCCTCGTCGAAGATCTCGACCTCGATGGCGGCCTTGTCGGTGTCGACCAGGGCGACGATGTCGCCACGGTGGACGGCGTCGCCCGGTTGGACGTACCACTCGAGCAGGCGGCCGGCGTCCATGTCGGCGCCCAGCGAGGGCATGCGGAACTCGGCCATCGCCTCACCCCCGCCCGAGGAGCGCCTTGGCCGCGGCCACGACCTTCTCGGGCTGCGGCAGCGCGGCGTGTTCCATGTGCTGGGCGTACGGGATCGGCACCTCTTCGCTGCAGACCCGCGCGGGCGGGGCGTCGAGGTCGAAGAAGGCGCCCTCGACGATCCGCGCCGACACCTCGGCCGCGAGGCTGCCGGTGCGCCAGCCCTCGTCGACGATCACCGCGTGGTGCGTGGTCCGCACCGTCGCCAGGATCGCCTCGGTGTCGAGCGGGCGCAGCACCCGCAGGTCCAGGACCTCGGCCTCGATGCCGTCCTGCGCGAGCGCCTCGGCCGCCTCCAGGGTCTTGAAGAGCGAGCCGCCGTACGTGATCAGGCTGACGTCGGCGCCGGCGCGGCGGATGGCCGCGGAGGTGATGTCGACCGCGGGCGGTGGATCCGTGAGCTCGGCCTTGAGGTTGTAGAGCGCCGCGTTCTCGAAGATCAGCACGGGGTCGGGGTCGGCGAGCGCCGGCCCGAGCATGCCGCGGGCGTCCTCGATCGTCGCCGGCGTGAGGATCCGCAGGCCCGGGATGTGCGCGTACCACCCCTCTAGGCTGTGCGAGTGCTGCGCGGCGAGCTGTCGGCCGGCGCCGGTCGCCATCCGGATGACGATCGGCACCGCGCACTGGCCGCCCGACATGTGGAGCACGGTGGCGGCGGTGTTCATGATCTGGTCGAGGGCGAGCAGGCTGAAGTTGACCGTCATCACCTCGACGATCGGGCGCATGCCGGCCATCGCCGCGCCGATCCCGGCGCCGACGAACGCCGACTCCGAGAGCGGCGTGTCGCGGACGCGCTCGGGGCCGAAGCGCTCGAACATGCCCATGCTCACCGCGTAGCAGCCGCCGTAGGCGCCGACGTCCTCGCCCATCAGGAAGACGCGGTCGTCGGCCTCCATCGCCTCGGTCATCGCGGCGCGCACGGCCTCGCGGTAGCTGAGCTCCTTCGTGGCCGTACCCTCTCCTGCCTCGTGGACGGCTTTCGCGTCGGCCACGTGGGCCTCTCCGTTCTGGACGTTCGCGACCTGGGCGCTCATGCCGCCACCTCCGGTTCGCTGGTGACGAAGCGGGTGAGCTCGCTCACCGGCTCCCACGTGCCGGCTTCGGCGAAGTCGATCGCGCGCCGGACCTCGTCCGCCACCTCGGCCTCGATCGCCTCGAGGTCGGCTCCGGACAGCAGGTCGGCCTCCTCGAGGCGGGCGCGGAAGGTGTCGATGGGGTCGCGCGCCTTCCAGTCCTCGACCTCCTCCTTGGCGCGGTACAGCTCGGGGTCGAACATGCTGTGGGCGCGGAAGCGGTAGGTGCGCAGCTCGAGGAAGTGCGGCCCGCCCCCCGCGCGGATCGCGTCCACGGCGGCGTGGGCGGCCTTCTCGACCGCCAGCACGTCCATGCCGTCGACCGACCAGGCGGGCATCCGGTACACCGAGGCCTTGAGCGTCAGCTCGGTCTCGGACTGGTAGCGCGACAGCGCCGTGCCCATGGCGTAGAGGTTGTTCTCGCAGCAGAACAGGACGGGCAGGTCCCACAGTGCGGCCAGGTTCATCGATTCGTGGAACTCGCCCTCGGCCATCGCCCCCTCGCCGAAGAAGCAGGCGGCGACGGGGTACCCGCCCTCGCCGGGCCCGCGCAGCTTCTCGGCCAGGCCGAGCCCCACCGCGAGCGGGAGGCCGCCCGCGACGATGGCGTTGCCACCGTAGAAGCGCGTCGCCGCGTCGTAGAGGTGCATCGAGCCGCCGCGGCCGCGGCTGCACCCCTCCTGCTTGCCGTACATCTCGGCCATGATCGACTCGGCCGACATGCCGCGCAGCAGCGCGTGGCCGTGCTCGCGGTAGGTGGCGACGATGCCGTCGCGCTCGTCGAGCGCCTCCATCACCCCGGTGGCGACCGCCTCCTCGCCGATGTAGAGGTGGAGGAAGCCGCGGATCTTGGTGGCCTGGTAGAGCTCGGCGCAGGCCTCCTCGAAGCGGCGGATGCGGATCATCTGGCGCAGCAGGTGCTGCGCGTGGTCCTTGCTGGGAAGCGGCAGGATCTCGCTCACGAGGCGGCTCCCTTCGGCGCGCCCGGCGCGTTCTCGAGGGTCGAGGTGTCGCCCTCGGGCAGGCCCAGTTCGCGCGCTTTGAGCAGGCGGCGCATGATCTTGCCGCTGCGGGTGTGGGGCAGGGACTCGACGATCTCGATCATCTTGGGGGCGACCGCAGGGCCGAGTTTCTTGCGCCCGTGGCCGATCAGCTCGAGCTTGAGCGCGTCGCTCGCCTCGTAGCCGGGGGCGAGCGTGACGAAGGCCTTCACGAGCTCGCCGGCCACCGGGTCGGGCACGCCGATGACGCCCGCCTCGTTGACGGCGGGGTGCTCGATGAGCGCGCTCTCGACCTCGAACGGCCCGATCAGGTGGCCCGCCGACTTGATCAGGTCGTCGGCCCGGCCGACGAACCAGAAGTAGCCGTCGGCGTCGCGTTTGGCGAGGTCGCCGGTCAGGTACCAACCGTCGCGGAAGGCCTGCCGGTAGCGCTCCTCCCGGTGCAGGTAGCCGCGGAACATCGAGGGCCAGCCCGGGCGCAGCGCCAACTCGCCGGGCACGTCGGGGTCGTCGACCACGTCGACGCCGCCGTCGTCGCGCCGGGCCACGATGCCGGCGGTCACGCCCGGCAACGGGCGCCCCATCGAGCCGGGCTTGACGTCCATCGCGCGGGTGTTGGCGATCATGATGCCGCCGGTCTCGGTCTGCCACCAGTTGTCGTGGATCGGCGTCCCGAAGGTCTCGTGCCCCCAGACGACCGCCTCGGGGTTGAGCGGTTCGCCCACGCTACCGACGAAGCGCAGGCGCGACAGGTCGTACCCCCTGGCGACGTCGGCGCCGACCTTCATGAGCATCCGCACCGCGGTGGGGGCGGTGTACCAGACGGTCACCCGCTGCTCCTGGAGGATCCGGTACCAGCGCTCGGCGTCGAACTCGGCCTCGTCGACCACGTTGGTGATGCCGTGCAGCAGCGGCGCCAGGATCCCGTAGCTGGTGCCGGTCACCCAACCGGGATCGGCAGTGCACCAGAAGACGTCGCCGTCGTGGAAGTCGAGCGCGTAGAGCCCGGTGGCGTAGTGGTGGAGCGCTGCCTGGTGCACGTGCATCGCGCCCTTGGGCAGGCCGGTGGTGCCGCTCGTGAAGTGGAGCAGGGCGAGCGACTCGGGGTCGGTCTCGGCGATCGTGTAGGCGTCGGACGCGGCGTCCGTGAGGACGTTCCAGTCGTGCACGCCCTCGCCCAGCAGACCGTCCGGGATGGGGTCGTCGGTGCCCGGCACCAGGATCACGTGCTCGAGCCCGGGCAACCGGTCGCGCACCGGCGCGACCTTGCGCCGGTAGAGCCGCGGGCTGGTGACGAGCACGCGCCCCTCGCCGATCTCCATGCGCTGTTGGATGGGCTCGGGACCGAAGGCGGAGAACAGCGGCGCGAACACCGCGCCGCGCTTGAGGGTGCCCAGCGCGGCGACGTACAGCTCGGGCACGCGCCCGAGCAGGCAGAACACGCGGGTGCCGCGTTCGACGCCCAAGCCCTCGAGCGCGTTCGCGAAGCGCGCGGTGGCGCCCTTGAGGTCGCGGTACGTGAACGAGCGCACGTCGTCGTCGGCGCCCAACCAGCGCAGGGCCTCGCGGTCGGCGAGCGGCCCGTCGGCGTGGCGGTCGACCGCCTCGTGGGCGAGGTTGAGGCCGCCGGCCGGCAGGCCGTCGAGTTCGGCGCGCACCGCGTCCCAATCGAACGCGGCGCGCGCCGCACCGTCCTCGGGCAGGTTGGGGGGCGGGTCGCCCAGCGACCCCTTGCGGATGACGTCGAACCCGAAGAGCGTCTTCGTCTCGGTCACGGCCATGGCGCGGTCCCTCCTACCCGCGGACGGGTAACCCCGGGGACGGGGCGAAGCGACGGTCCCGGTCGCCCTCACGGGGGGACGCGCCACGCGGAACGCGGCGCCCGGATCACCACGGCCCAACACGAGGGCGGCAGGAGGCCTACCCGCACCGTAGGGACCGGGCCGACCTCGTGCATCGGTGAAAGGCCGACGGCGTGTCGGGGAAACTCCGGTGGCCGGAGCCGGGTCGGGCACCGCCACGCGGCGGCGTCCGACGTAGCCTGGGGTCAAGACCGGCTCATTCCAGCTCGGTCCTCCGGAGGTCCCCATGAGCGAACTCGTCGTCTTCACGTACCAGCACCCCGATCGCGCCGCCGAGGTGCTTCAGCACGTCGCCACCCTGCAGCGCGAGCACATCCGCAAGCCGGTCGTCACGATCGAGGACGCCGCTGTCGCCGTGAAGGGCGAGGACGGCCAGGTGCGGGTGCGCCAGACGCTCGAGACGGCGATGAAAGCGCGCACGGTGGCCACGGGCAGCCTGTGGGGCGTGCTCGTCGGCTTCCTGTTCGGCGGGCCGCTGATCGGCGCGCTGGTGGGGGCGGGCGTGAGTTGGCTCGCCGGGCGCCGCATCGACATCGGGATCGACAACGACTTCATGGCGCAGGTGAGCGAGGACCTGAAGCCGGGGAAATCGGCGCTGCTGTTGCTCGTCCGGGACACGCCGATCGATACGCTCGCCGAGATCCTGAACGCCCAGGGTGGACGGCTGCACCACACGACGCTCTCCGACGAGGCCGCCGCCGCCTTCACCCAGGCCGCCGGGGCGCCCGAGATCTCCGGGCTCGACCGCTCGGACGCATCGTCCTGATGGACGCCAGCGGTCCGGACCGACCGCGGGCGCTCCACGTCGAGGCCATCACGGTCGGTCCGATCGCCACGAACGCCTACCTCGTCGGCGACCCGGCGACGCTCGACGCGGTGCTGGTCGACCCCGGCGGCGAACCCGAGCGGCTCCTCGCCCGGTCCCGCCAGGGTGGTTGGCGCGTGCGCGAGATCTGGATCACCCACGCGCACTTCGACCACGTGGCCGCGCTCGATGCGATCGTCGCGGGGCTCGGCGAGGTGCCCGTCCGGATGCATCCCGACGACCGCGAGCTCTACGCCACCTCCGCCGAGCTCGCCCTGAGGTTGGGGGGTCTGGTCGTCGAGCAACCCACGGCGCCGACCCGCGACCTCGCGCACGGCGACGCGCTCCAGGCCGGCAGCCTTCGCGCCACGGTCCGGCACGTGCCGGGGCACGCGCCAGGGCACGTGGTCTTCGTGCTCGACGGCGCCGGCGCCGTCCTCGCGGGCGACACCCTGTTCCAGGGCGGCATCGGCCGAACCGACATCCCCTTCGGCGACCACGACGTGCTCCTCGCCGGCATCCGCCGCGAGCTGTTCTCGTTGCCGCCCGAGACCGTCGTCTGGCCCGGCCACGGACCCGCGACGACGGTCGGCCGTGAAGCGAAGACCAATCCGTTCTTCGCCCGCTGAACGGCGGTCCCGGTCACCTGCGCTCCGCGAGGCCCGGACCGGGTGCTACGTTGACCTTCCTCCCTGGTTCGCAGGGACGGCGTGATGATGCGCCTTCGGCGCGGTTGGATCCCGATGGAACAACGAACGGTCGTACCGTCCACGAGCACCCTCGTGGGCCCCACCCCGTGCACGACGCATGCCTCTTGGAGGCCCACCGAATGAACACCAACGGAAACCGCACGCAGCTGCTCTCGACCGGCAGCCTCAAGGACACCAAGATCGTCAACCTCGACGGCGAGGACCTCGGCAAGCTCGAGGAGCTGATGCTCCACGTCGACAGCGGCGAGGTCGCCTACGCCGTGGTCTCGTTCGGCGGCTTCCTCGGCATGGGCGACAAGCACTTCGCGGTGCCCTGGGAGGCGCTGACCGTCGACACCGACGAGCACCGCCTCGTCCTCGACGTCGACCGCGAGCGGCTCGAGAACGCGCCCGGGTTCGACAAGGACGCGTGGCCGACCTCCGCGGAGCCCGGGTGGATGAGCGACGTCTACCGGCACTACGGGGCCACGTACCAGCCGCACGCCGCGGACCGCCGCGATTCGTCCGAGGCGCCGTTCGCGCCGCTGCGGAAGCAGTGACGTCATGTTGACGACCATCGCCATCGTCCTGCTCGTCCTGTGGTTGCTCGGGCTCGTCACGGGCACCACCTTCGGCGGCTTCATCTACGTGCTGCTCGTCGTCGCCGCCATCTTGTTCGTGATGCGGCTCATCAGCGGCCGCGGGGCCGCGGTCGGCTAGCCAACCAGCGGCTCGACCCCTTCCAGACGCCAACGCGCCGGTACCTCCCAGGGTACCGGCGCGTTCGGCTGACGCGACCTTCGAACGGCTCGCTTCGCGTCGACTGCGACATGAGCGCGCCCCCCGGAGGCTTCCGGGGGGCGCGCTGCGTTGGGGTACCGGGGATGGTGCTCTTCGGGTCAGTTGCCCGCGCCCGGCCTCGTCGTCGGCGTGGTGGGCTCGAGCTCGAGGTCGCCACCCCCGCGCACCGTCTCGACCATCGAGGCGTCGACCGGATGGGCCTCGTTGGCCCAGGCGTTGCGGATGTACGAGACGATCAAGGCGATCTGCCGGTTGTCGAGGCTGCCGCCGTACGCCGGCATGCCCGCGCGCCCGTTGAGGATCAAGCGCAGGACCTCGTCGGCGTTGCCTTGGACGAAGGCGCTGTCGGCGAGCGCAGGGAACGCCCCCGGCAGACCCTCGCCCGTGGCCTGATGGCACGCGGCGCAGTTGGTGGCGAACATCTGCTCGCCCTGCTCGAACCAGTCCTCCGGCAGGTCGACCTCGACCGGTTCGGTCTCGGTCTCGGTCCCAGCCTCCGCGCGGACGTCGGCGACGAGATCGGTCTCGATCGGCTCGGCCTCGTTGCCGAAGCTCTCGCGCACGTGGCTCAGCACGGCGGCGAGCTCCTCGTCGTCGAGCACGTCCCGGAAGGCGGGCATGGCGCCCTGTCCATCGAGCACGAAGGCCACCAGCTCGCGCATGTCGCCGAGCACACGGTCGCTCCCCGCGAGGGCCGGGAACGTCCCCAGACCCTCACCGTCGGGCTGATGGCATTGGGCGCACTGCGCGCCGTAGATCTCCGGACCGTCGGCGGCCAGCGCCGGCGCCAGGAGCGATCCGCACGCCAGCGCGAACGCCAGGAGCAGGATGCGGCGCGGGTCCGATGCGATCACGGCGTCCATGGTCACACCACCGTTCGGGCGGCGCTACCTTGCCGCGCCTGCACTTGATCGTGGATCTTCTCGATCTGCAACCAAGCCGACTCGATCGCCCCCGACATCCAGCCCGTCATGTAGCTCAGGTGCTCGCCGGCCAGGTAGACGCGGCCATCGGGTTCGTTGAGCCTGGGGTAGGCGTCGTTGCGCGCATCGGACGACCAGCTCGCCCAGCCACCGAGGCTGTACGGCACCAGGTGCCAGGCGACCGAGAAGCCGGTCTCGAACTCGCGCCGGTACACCTCGGGGTGGAGCAAGCTCCCCATCTCGAGCGCGTACTCGACGCGCTCCTCCGGCGACCTCGAACTGACGTCGACCGCGGTGCCACCGAAGTTGTAGTAGCCGAGGATGACGCCCTTCTCGCCCTGCCAGCCGTACGAGGGGTAGGTGATGTTGCCGAAGACGTTCGTCGTGCTGTGGCCACCGTAGATGAAGTCGTCCTGTTCCCAGAAGCGCCGCGCGAACTGGAGCCCCATCTTGCCCGTGCTCGCGTAGGACACCGATTGCATGGCGGTCTGGAACTCGCTCGAGAAGTCGGCGGGGATCTGGTTCAACACGGACAGCGGGATGGTGCAGAGGCAGTAGTCGCCCTCGACCTCGCGCGTCTCGCCGGTGGCGGCGTTCTCGACCACCACCCGCACGCCCTCGTCGGTCTGACGGATCTCCTTGACGACGTGCTCGTAGTGGATCAGGTGGCCGACCTCGCGCTCGAACCCCCGGGCGATCCGGTCCATGCCGCCCTGTGGCTCGAACATGGTGTTCTTCTGCGTGTGGCCGGCGATGGCGCGGAAGCCGTCGATGGCGCTGTGGTGCAGCAGGTCGCGGAAGGCGAACGGGTCCGACGGCACGCCGGGCCGCAGTCCGGCGCCCGGATCCTCGTCGTACCCGCGCCCGCCGGTGCCCTGGTAGGTGAGCGTGTCGCGGTCGAGCTGCCCGAACGCCACCAGGTAATCGAGGAGCTGCTCCTTGTCCTCTGCGGTCAACTCCATGTCCAACGCGTCTTGATCGGCGGCCTTGGCCAGCAACTCGCTGGTGTACCCCCCGATGTCCGCCCTCAGCTCGCGCCGGCGGATGCGCCGACCCGAAAGCGGGTTCCCGTCCTCGGACGCCCGGTAGTCCCACGCGTTGTCGTTGTCGTTGACCATGATCTCGAGCGGGACGCCGAACTCCTTGGTGTAGTGCAGCGTGGAGCGGTGGTGGTACGGGATGCGCCAGGGGCCGTGGTTGATGTACTGACCGTCGTCGAACAGGTTGCGCTGGGTGACGCCGGTGACTTCGGTCAGCGAGAACCCGCGGCGGGACGTCTGGCAGCGGCCGCCGGCGAAGTCGCGCGCCTCGAAGATCGGGGTCTCGTAGCCGAGCTTGGACATCTCGTAGGCGGCGGTCATGCCGGCCAGACCGGCGCCCAGGATGATCACCCGGCGGCCGTCGGCGTTGCCCGAGAGCGTCGGCGGTGCCTCTTGGGCGGACGCCATCATCATGCCCCAGGCGTCCATGGCCCCGATCGCGGCGGCGGCGCCGCCGGTGGCACCGAGGACCTGCAAGAAATGGCGCCGGCTCATGCTGCGGGGCACGGTCAGGTTCGATCGGTTCTTCATGGTGGCTCCTTCGTGCTCGTGGGACGCTCGCGCGGTCGATGAGGCACGCTGTGGGCCCCCGTCGCGCTCGAGAGCGTCGGGCCGGGGTCGGCGGACGCCGATGATGGTCCACCTCCCCTCGTACGCACCGCGTCGCGCCGTACGGCGCGCGGTGAACCCCTAGGGTCGGGGTTCCACCATAGGCAAAGATCCGCGCATCGCGGTGGCCAGATGACCATCGCTTCGAGCGCTCGCTGCCCGACGCGATCCGACGGCCCTTCGGCATCGAAGCGGCCCACGCCGCGCCGGCGGCTCGCACGCCATCGCGGCGCGTCATAATCTCGTGCCGTGAGCCCAAGCGATGCTCGCCCCTCGACGCGCAGCAGCGAACGCCGAACCCGCCGACGGCGCGTACGGATCACCGTCCTCCTCACCCTGGCTTCCCTGCTCGTCGCGACGGTCGTCTTCTTCGGAGGTCCGCGCCGCATCGCCTGGCGGATCGAGACGCGGCTGGTCCAGCCGACGTCCGCCCCGGCACCGGCCGCCACGCGAACCGAGCGCTGGCGTCAGGACCTCGACTACCTCGAGCTGAACCTCGTGCGCCTGCACGCCAACGCGTTCCACACCACGCCGCGCAGCGCCTTCGAGGCCGAGTTCGCCGCGGCGCGTGCACGGATCGAGACGGCGAGCGACGCAGAGCTCCTCCTGGAGGTCATGCGCCTGGTCTCGCTCGTCGGCGACGGCCATACCGCGACCTGGGCCTTCGTCGACGCGTTCGCGCCACTGCCGCTGCGCGTGGAACCCGTCGGGGGCGTCTGGTCCGTGACGGCCGTCGAAGAGGCGCACACCGATCTGCTCGCGGGCGAGCTGCTAGCGATCGGCTCCTGGGAGGTGGCGGAGCTCGCCCGGCGCTTGGCGCCGTATGTCGCGGCCGACTCCGATGCCGACCGTCGGCGGCGGATCGCACGGCTCCTGGTCCTCCCAGAGGCCCTCCACGCCTTGGCGCTCGTCGACGCGCCCGATCGCGCCGCCGTCACCGTCCGCCGCCCGGACGGCGGCATCGCCACGACGACGCTGGGCCTCGCAGACCGCGACGAGGAGCTCGTGCGCGCGGACGCCGCACTGCTCCCGGTCCGCGATCCGGAGCGCTCGCACTGGGTCGCCCCCCTCGAAGGCCGCGACGCCGTGTACCTACGGTACCGGCGCGCGCAGGATCACGAGGGGTTCGCGCGCGTGGCGGAGGAGGCCCTGGCCCTGGTCGACCGCTCGCCGCGCACGCGCCTCGTCGTCGACCTGCGCGGCAACGGTGGCGGGGACTCCTCGGTGCTCCGGCCGCTGCTGCAGGGCCTGCGCGAACGCCAGGCCGGCCCCCGCACCTTCGTCCTCATCGACGCGGGCACCTACTCGAGCGCGACCATGAACGCGCGCGACCTTCGCGAGCTCGGCGCGGTCCTCGTCGGCGAGCCGACCGGCGACGCACCGGGCGGTTGGGGCGAGGTGCGCCGCTTCACGCTGCCCAACTCGGGGATCCCCGTGCGGGTCTCGAGCTACTTCCACGGCGGGAGCGCACATCAGGTCGTTCCCGACGTACCGGTGGAGCCGACCGTCCAGGCCTGGCTACAGGGGATCGACCCGGTGCTCGAAGCCGCGCTGGGCCGGTAGTCGCGGCACGGGCCGCGGGTCGGGCCCGGGCAACCTCACTCGCCCGCCGGCGCCCTCCGCTCGAACCGCAGCCCGAGCGCCGTGCGCTCCTGGAAGCCGCGCCAGTACGTGTGTTCGCTCGTCGGGATGCCCGCGTCGTCGACCGACCACACCCCCGCGACCGAGTCCTCCACCAGGTCGAGGTACGGCGCCATCGCATCGTCGCCCTTGAGGTGCAGGTCGAAGAAGGCGGTCGCGAAGTGCTGCGCGACGTTGTTCATGCGGACCGTGTCCCACACCGCTTCGGCGTAGTGGTCGAAGGTGCCGGCGTCCCAGGCCTCGCGCGGCGCCGGATTGGGCGCGGCGGCGTTGTGCCGGGCGTTCTCGAAGGTGAGCAGGTAGCGCTCCGCATGGACGGCGCCCTCGAAGATGGCGCGCGTCCCGGTCTCGTAGCCCGAGACGTCGTCGTCGCTGCCGGC
>JAABSI010000051.1 GCA_011390455.1 Trueperaceae bacterium | reverse complement strand
CGCCTCGGCCGCATCGTGCTCGGCCGCGACGTCACGAACGCGCTCGACGTCGACGTCATGAGCTTCGGCTTCAAGCACGGCGTGCCGCTCGATGCGGACCTGATGTTCGACGTGCGCTTCTTGCCCAACCCGCACTACGACCCGATCTTGCGCACGCAGACGGGCCTCGACGCGCCGGTGGCGGAGTACGTGTTCGCGCAGCCCGAGACGACCCGGGTGGTCGACGAGATCCTCGCCCTTCTCGAACGCTGGATCCCACTCCACGCCGCCGCCGGCAAGGCGCGGCTGACGGTCGCGATCGGCTGCACGGGCGGCCAGCATCGCTCGGTCGCGATCGCCGAACGCCTCGCGCAGCGCTTGCGCGAGAACTTCGAGGACGTCACGGCGGTCCATCGCGACCTCGAGAAGAACGCTGCGCGCCGCTCGACCGATGACTGACGTCGGTGCGCCTCGATCGGCGTCCCGGCGGCGCCCCGCCCGCGCGCACCGGCTGCGCCGAAGCGGTAGCCTGACGTCCCCATGACGTTCCGGACCACGCCATGATCCTGGTCACCCTCGGCGGCCTCGCCCTGTTCCTGCTCGGCATCGAGCGCATCGCGAACGCGCTGCAGGCGAGCGCCGGGTCGTCGGCGCGGCGCTGGATGGCGGCGGCGACGCGGTCGCCGTTCCGGGCGCTCGCGGCCGGTACGGCCGTGTCGGCGGCCACCCAGAGCGGGACCGCCACCGCGGTGACCGCGCTCGGCCTCGTCGCGGGCGGGCTCGTCGCGGTCCGCGAGGGGATCGCGCTCAGCTTGGGCGCCAAGATCGGCGCCACCCTGGCCATCCAGCTCGCCGCCTTCAACGTCGCCGAGTTCGCCCTGCCGATGATCGGGGTCGGCTTCCTGCTCGGCTCGTGGCGCCGCACCCGGGGCGCGGGCGGTCTGGTGCTGGGCGCGGGCCTGCTGTTCCTCGGGCTCGACCTGACCGTCTCGTCGCTCGGCGACCTGGCGGGGACGCCGCTGTTCACGCTCGTCATCGAGGCGGCCGAGCGCCAGCCGTTCGTGGTCGTCCTGGTGGGCATCGCGCTGGGTGGTTTGCTCGGCAGCGCCAACGGGGCGGCGGCCGTCGCGCTCGGCCTGTTCGCCGCCGACGCGGTCACCTTCCCGACCGCGCTCGCGCTGGTCGCCGGCGGCAACGTCGGCAGCACGCTGCTGCCGCTCCTCAGCGCGCGGGCGCTCGACGCCTCGGCGCAGCAGGTCGCCACCGTCCACCTGGTGATCAAGGGGATCGGGGCGGTCGCGCTCGCGTTCGTCGTCGCGCCGGTGGCGCAAGGGCTCGCGGTCCTCGGCGGCGACGGCGCGCGGCAGATCGCGAACGCGCACACGGGCTTCAACCTGGTCGTCGGGGTGCTGGGGACGCTGCTCGCCGGGCCGGCCGCGCGCCTCGCGGCGCGCCTGGTGCCCGCCGCCGAGGAGGAGTTGGGGCCCAAGTACCTGCGCGACGAGGCGCTCGACGACCCCAAGCTCGCGACCGCGCTCGCGCTGCGCGAGACCGTGCGGGTGAGCGACCAGGTCGCAGTGATGACCGAACTGGCCGCCAAGGCGCTGCACAGCGGGGCCTGGGATCCCGAGCCGATCGCCGCCCGCGAAGCCAAGGTCGACCACTTGACGCAGCGGACGGTCGACTACCTGGCGCGCCTGCGCGCGCAGCACGGCGACGACCCCGCCTCCGAGCGGCTGCTGCTGATGGTGACCGAACTCGAGCACGTCGGCGACCAGATCCGACGGTTGCAGCGCCGCGAGGACAAGCTGCGCGCGGCCGGCGTCGAGTACAGCCGCGACGGTCGCGCCGAGCTGGGCGACACGGCGGACCGGATGCTCGTGCGCATGCGCAGCGCCTTCACCGCGGTCGCCACCCACGACACCCCCATGGCGCGCGGCGTGATCGAGGGGCGGCCCGTCTTCGAGGCGCACGTCGCGCAGATGCGCGTCGCGCACCTGGCGCGGCTCGAGGCGCGGCTGCCCGAGGCGCGCGCCTCGAGTTCGCACCACCTGGAGGTGCTCACGCTGCTGCGGCAGGTGGACGCGAGCGTCACCCGGGTCGCGGGGTGGGTGGTCGACGGGGTGGCGTGAGGGCCCGCGCTTCCGGTGATGCTCGGGCCCGGTGACGTTTGGGCGCCCCCACGGTTCCCGTCGGGCGCAGCATGAGGGGATCCGCGGCGACGTCGCGGTCGGCTCGAGGAGGTCCCGCATGGCGCGCGCTCGTTCCCTGCTCGCGTTCGTCGGTCTCGTCGCGATGGTCGGGTGCACCACCGGCCCCGAGGCGGTCGGCCCCACGCCGCTCGACGTGACCTACGCCGGCGATCCGGCCGGACTGCCGATGGCGATCGCGATCGTCGCGTTCGAGCCGAGCGCGATCGTGACGGGCATCGAGCCCGCCGACGTCGCGGAGATCGGCGGCGGCCAGTACGTGCTCGACACCGCCTGGTTCGACGCGGGCGGCCGGATGACGCTCGAGCTCCCGGCCCCGGCCGACCTGCCGGCCGGCCTGCGGCTGCCCGCGGCCGAAGCGCTGCGGCTCTTCGACCTGCCGTCGGGGTGCACGGTGGTCGTCGACGGCGCAGCGACGGTGTCGGGCTTCGCGTACGGCCCGCCCCAGCGGACGTCGCCGCTCTTCCTCGGCCTCGACAGCGGCACGAACCCGCAGGTGTTCCTGCTGCCCGAGGTCGTCGATCTCAACGCCATCGATGCCGCCACCCTGCTGACCTTCGTCCACGCCGATGCGCCGGTGACCTACACGACCCTCGGCACCTGCACCGACCCCGACGTCGCGTACGCCGTCGACCTGACCCTCGCGCGCGGCTGGAACCGCGTCGGCATCGCCGTGTCGAACATCGCGACGGCCGATCCGCTCGGCGTGGCGATCGCCATCGAGCCGGGCACCGGGCTGTTCGCACATCCGGACGACTCGACGCCGTGATCGACGCGCAGTGTGCTCCGGGCCCAGAGGAACGGTCGTGGCGCGGGCATCGCGGTAGAAGGGTTCCATGCACGGACCCCCCGCCCCGGTCGTCGTCGTCGGTGCCGGCCCCGCGGGGCTGGCGGTCGCGCGCGCGCTGGCGCGCCGGGGCCTCGCCGCGACCGTGCTCGAGCGCGAGCGCGTGGCCGCGAGCTGGGCGCACCATTACGACCACCTGAAGCTGCACACCCGCAAGGGGGCCGCCGCGCTGCCCGGGATGCGCTTCCCCGCCGACACCCCCACCTTCCCGCGCCGCGACGACGTGGTCGCGTACCTGCGTGCGTATGCCGATCGCTTCGTGCCCGACCTGCGCGAGGGGGTGGAGGTGCAGGGGCTGACGCCGGTGCCGGCCGACCCTCCGGGGGCCGCCGGATGGCGCCTGGAGACGAGCGCCGGTGACCTCGAGGCCCGCGCGGTCGTCGTCGCCACCGGCATCGCCTCGGCGCCCTTCGCGCCGACGATCCCGGGCGCGGACGCGTTCGCCGGGCCGCTGCGGCACGCCGCCGCCTACCGCGGGCCCGAGGGCGACGCGGGTCGACGCGTGCTGGTCGTGGGCGCCGGCAACACCGGCGTCGACCTGGCGTTGGCGCTCGCGGAGACGGCGGCCTCGGTCGACCTGGCCGTGCGCGACGGGCTGGCGCTGGTGCCGTGCCCGACGCCGCTGAGCCAACACGCCGGGACGCTGCTCCAGGCGCTCCCGCCCGCGCTCGCCGAGGCCGCGCTGCGCCGGGTGCGGCGCGCCTACCCCGAGCTCGGCCTGCCGTGGCCCTCGGGGCCGCTGCGCGAGGCCTTCCCGGTGGTGGGCCACCGGCTCGTCGACGCGGTGCGCGCGGGGCGCGTGCGGGTGCGCCCGGGGGTGGTGGCGTTCTCGGCGGACGGTGCGCGCTTCGCGGACGGGACCGAGGCACCGTTCGATGCGGTCTGGCTGGCCACCGGGTACCGCGCGGCGACCGCGTGGGCGGCGCCTTGGCTCGCCCCGGACCCCCAAGGTGCGGTGCAGGTCGCACCGGGCGCCGTCGGGCTGCACCCGCTCGGCTTCGACTACCCGAGCCTCACGAGCTGGCTGCAGGCGCTGCCGCGGGCGGCGGCGCGGGTGTCGGCGGCCGTGGCCGCGCACGCGTCGGGGCCTCGTGCGGCATAGCCGGCGGCGTTCACCGTGCTCGCTCCGCGTCCGCGAGCACGGCCGCCCGCACCTCGGCGAGCCGCTCGTAGCCGGAGGGGTAGGTCAGGCGCCGCACCGGAACCTCGCGGACTACGTCCGCGAAGCGCGCGAAGCGCGCCGCGGCCATCCCGCTCGCCTCCACCAGCCCGGTGAGGAACGAATGGCGCACTAGGTGCGTCAGGCCCTCGCCGAAGCCCACCGGTTCGATCGCCACCTCGCCACCGTCGGCGCGCTGCGGTAGGTAGAGCGCGAGCAGCGGGCGCGGATCGGGGCAGAACGCGCCGAAGCCACCGGCGCCGACGCGGGCGAAGCGCTTGGCGGACGATGGCTGCACCCGCTCCAAACCGTCCTCGCTGCCGAGCAGCCGCCGCGCCTGATCGGGCCACATCCGCATCTGCGGGTACCCGGGGCGCGCCCACGTACGCCCGTCGCGTCGTTCGAGCGGCAGCACGTCGTCCCCGAGCAGGCGGTGGCCCGCCGCGACGAAGGACGCGACCAGGGTGCTCTTGCCGGCACCGTGGTCGGCGACGAAGCCGATCGCGCCGCCGGCGGCCTCGACGCTCGCGGCGTGGAGCACCGGCACGCCGCGGAGTTCCAACCAGTACGTCAAGACGGTGCCCAAGAACCAGATGTCGATCGCGAAGGCGTACCGGGGGTCGTGCAGGACCGCGAGCACGACGTCGTCGCGGACGAAGAAGTCGGCGGCCGCCATGAACCTCAGCACGTGCCAGCCATCGACCACCCGGACCTCGCCGGTGGCGATCCCGGTGGCCGCATCGCGCGCCGCGTAGGTGGTCGGTGCCGCGTCCCAGCCGGACGCGAGGGGGTCCCGGTCGACCAGGTCGAAGGTCAGCTCCACCGGACCCGTCCCCGGCCCCACGTGGAAGCGGAAGGCATGCGTCGTGCGGAACGTGACGCCGTACGCCGAGCGCACGCTCGGCTCGGTGGCGGTCACGCTCGCCGAACCAGCGCGCCGCGGGCGACGAGCTGCTCGACGAAGGGGACGAGGTCGGCGCGCACGGTGCCGACGTCGGCGTCGTACTCGGCGGCGACCGACGCGGCCGCCCGGTCGACGTCGCCGGTGCGCATCAACCCGTGCCACAGGTCGGCAGCGACGCCCTCGAGCACGAGCGGTGCCGGCCAACCGGCGGCGCCGACGTGGAGCCGCCCCTCGAACTCGATCGCCAGGACGTCGTCGGCCGCGCGAAGCGAGCCCGCGGAGTCGGGCATCACCTGGGGGATCGCGGCCTCCGTGCCGCGGCGGCGGTGCTTGAGGCAGTGCTCGGGCGCGACCAGCGACCAGCCCTTCTCGCGCCGTTCGGTCGCCGGGTTCCAGAAGCCGACGTCGGGTTCGTTCCAGGCGAAGACGATCGGGTCGGGCTGGCCGATCCACGGGCGGTCGCCGGCCGTGCGCGTCCGCCATCGCTCGGCCCAGGCTCCGTGATCGGCGCCCAGGCGCTCCGGTGCGCGGTCGATCAGGTCGACCGCGCTCACGCAGGCCACGAGGCGTCCGGACGCCGCCGCAGGGAGCGCCACCCGCAGCTCGCGGGTCGAGGCCAGCGGTGCGAACACGAACCGCTCCCACCGCGGGTGCGCGTCCAGGTACCGCCGGAAGCGGTCGCCCGAGATGGAGCAGTCGTCGACCACGACGCGCACGACGTCGTCGGGCCCGTCGTCCGTCAGCTGCTCGGGGGCAAGGTCGAGCGCGTACGCCAGCATGCCGAGCACGATCAGGCCGCCGCGCGGGATCGCGGTGAAGCGGAAGGTGCGCAGGGCGTCGTGGCCGAAGCGCTCGACCAGCGCCTGGGCGAGTCGCTCGCTCGCGGCCTCGGCGTCGCGGTACCCGACGTACCGGAGGTGCGGCCACTGGTGCTCGACCTGCCATCGCAGCGCTCCGAACCGGTGCAGGGCGACCTCGTCGAACCGCCCGACGAAGCCGATCTGGGCCGGCGCGGTCGTGCGGACCCCCACGGCCGCGGGTTGCAGGTCGGCCCACAGCGGGCTCGCCATGAGCGCACGCGCCAGGTCGGCGGCGGTCGGCGTCGGAGCGGGACCGAGCGCGGACGCCGGTGGAACCGGGAGGAAGAGCATGGTGGGCGGGGTGGGTTCGGGTGGCATGGGCGTCGCGGCCGGCACGTCGGTGAGGGTACGCGTTGGGTTCATCCCCGTCGCGGGCATCGTTCACCCGCGACGGCGTACGACGCGGACCCCGGTGCGGTGCGCACCGGGGTCCACGTTCAGGCTCGTGCGACCGGGGTCAGTTGGCCCCGGGTACTTCGATCTCGCACGGGACGCTGCCCGAGAAGGCAGAGTCGATCGTGCAGGGGTTGACCGCCTGAGTGAGGTCGACGACCGACCCCCACTCGACGAGCTTCGGGGCTTGGTACGGGCGTTTGGCATCGTTCATGGGCGCACCTCCTGTACGTTCGCGCGCGTGGCCGGGGCGCGGTGCCACCGCGGCCCGGCCGGTCCATGCCTAGCGCAGTCCGGCGGCCGGCGGACAGCCGTCGTCGTGGCCCGGCGGGTGAACGCTTCCGCCGAAGCAGTCCTCGCCTGGCCTGGTCAAACCGACCTGGGTCAGTTCGACGACGCTGCCCCAAGACTGGAGCTTCGGCGCTTGGTAGGCCTTCTTGGTCGAAAGCATGAAGCCACCTCCTTCCTCGTTGGACTTGGTGCCCCTGGAGCATGGGCCCTGGTCTCTCACGGAATCCTCACTGCGCATGGTGCTGCCGCAACCACATCTCGAGCGTGAGCGCCCACCACAGCGTCGGCGCCGCGTCGGCGCCAGCGCGGACGTCCTCGAGGTGCGCCCGGAGCGGCTCCGGTTCGACGTACCCGAGGGCGGCCATGATCGGGTCGGCGACCAACTCGTCGAGGAGCGGGCCCGCGCGATCGCGCAAGGCGCGATCGAAGAGCGGATGCGGGCTGACCTTGCGGACCGCGCGCCGGACGTCCTCGGGCATCACGCCGCGCAGCGCGTTCCGCGCCAAGCGTTTCGGTTCGGCCAGTCGCTGCACGATCCACGGCGGCGTCGCGACGACGAACTCGACGAGTCGGCGGTCGCTCCACGGGTCCGCGAAGTCGAGGCCATGCGTGGCGTAGAGGGCGTCGACCCACTCCGTGGTCGCGATCTGCATGCCCGAGAAGACCGTCCGGTAGCGCTGCCGACGCGCGACGCCGCGCAGGCCCGGCGGCGCTTCGAACCCGTGGGCCGGACGTCCCTCGAGGCCGGCGCGCACCAGCAGGGATGGCGCCACCCAGGCGGCGGCGCGCACCGAGCTCGGGGACCGCCGCGGGCGCAGGGCGTCGCGCATCGGCGCGAGCGGCGGGAGCGCCGCCAGGTCGGCCAACGCGGGGCGCACGAGCAGGCGGCCGATGGCGGTCGCGAGCGAGACGCGTTTCCAGGAGCGGTAGGCGTTCAGGTCGCGGCGCAGCGCCCGCCACGCACCGGCGCGCGCCAGACCGGGGAGGTCGGCCACCAGCTCGCTGCCGAGCAGATCGCCGCGGTTGCCCGAGAGCATCGTGCGCACCCCGGCGGCGCGTGCTCGCCCCAGCGCCCGGCCGATCAGCTCCTGGTACACCCCCGTGAACGGACCGTTGCGCGAGGCGCCGACCGCGGGGTAGCCGCTCATCGGCCAGAGCTCGTCGCCCTCGATGGCGGTGCTCGTGAAGCCGAACTCGGCGACGATGCCGTCGCTGACGCTTCGCTCGTCGACCTGGGCGAGTTCGTCGAAGGCCCAGGAGTAGGTGTGGAGGGCGCTCGTGTCGTCGCCCCGCGCGCGCAACACGCGACCGGCCATCGCGGCCAGTCCGCCCGAGTCGAGCCCGCCGCTGAGCAGCACCCCCGTCGGATGGGGGCTGCGAAGCCGCGCGGCCACGGCCCGTTCGAACAGGTCCCGGAAGGCCTCCGCGTACTCGTCCTCGGAGCGCAGGCGCACGCGCGCGGTCGGGTCGAGGTCCCAGTAGCGCGCGACGCGGGTCCGACCCTCCTCGACCCACAGCGCGTGCCCCGGCGGGAGGCGCAGCACCCCCTCGAACGTCGTCCATTCGTGGTCCTCGAAGCGGCCCACCAGATGGGCGGCGATCGCGGGCTCGAAGAGCCGGGCGGGGACGCCGGGGGCGGCCAGCACCTGCTGCACCTCGGACCCGAACCAGAGTCGATGCCCGTCGCAGCGGTAGACGAACGGGCGGATCCCCAGCGCGTCGCGGGCCGCGAACAGCCGACGCCGCTCGGGCTCCCAGACGGCGAACGCGAAGTCGCCCACGACGCGCCCCAGGCCCTCGACCCCCCAGGCCCGGTACGCGGCCGACAGCAGGCGCGCGTCGTCGACCGCGCCCCGTGCGCCCGGTGCCGGATCCAAAGCTGCGAGCAGTTCGTCGCGGTTGTCGATGCGGGCGTCGGCCACCAGCACCCACCCCGTCGCGGGGTCGGCGAGCGGCTGCACCGCACGGGCGGCCTCCGGCGCCACGTGCCGCGCCTGGTGCGCCAGCGCGACCCCTTCGCCGAGCCACGTGGTGGTCCCGTCGAGGCCGCGGTAGGCGGCGGCACCGGTCATCGCGGCCAGCTCGTCCGCGCCGACCGGGCGCCCACCGAAGTCGACGATGCCGCAGAGGCCGCTCACGGCCGAGGGGTCGGCCGCGCCGCGGCGGTGCCGGACACCGGCAGGCGGCCGAAGCGCTCCAGACCGGGCACGTCGCCCAGGACCACCTGGCCCGCGACCTCGATCCACGCGTGCGCCTCGGGGCTTCCGTCGGGCTTCCGGGCGACGCCGATGCGCAGCTCGTTCTCGAGCCCGTGGTGCGCCAGCCACCTGCGGGCGGCGAGCGCCTGCGTGAAGCAGCTCGCCCGCGGCACGCTGCGGCTCGCGCGCCGCACCTCGTTCGCGACGCCGTACGCACGGCGAACGTCGACCACGGCGTTCGGACCCGGTGCGCGGTCGAACCAACGCCGCGCCACCCGATACGGGACCAGCCACAGCACCACGCGGACGCCCGCGACCAGCGCCAGCGCCTGCACGCGCCTACGGGTCGTGCTCAGGCTTCGGGCCGCCTCAGCCACGCGCCGCGGCGCCGACGGCCACCAGGTCGGCGGCGCGCAGGTCGGCGACCAGCGCCTGCAGGTCGGCTTCGCAGGCTTCGGCGGTGACCTCGTACTCGGCCGTCACGGCCGCGACGAGCGCGCGGAGGGTGGTGGTCCGCTGCAGGTGGCGCCAGACGAAGCTGCCGACGTCGTCGAGGCCGAAGTAGCGGCCCGAGCGCTCGTCCAGGATCACGGTCTCGCCGGGGATGTCGGTGAACACGGGGTCGCCGACGACGCTCAACTCGGCGTCCAACGGGATGGGGGCAGGGTTCGGCATCGTCGTCCTCCGGCGCTCGTGGCACGCGCGACCCCTGGCCGCGGGCGGCCGAGGTGCGCCTAGGTACCGAGAAGCCTACGTCGTCCGGGGCCGGCGAAGCGCGGCGCTTCTCACGGGGATGGCGCACCCCGCCGACCCCGACCCGCGGCGCCCGCGCGCGGCAAAGGAGAGCGGCCGCGGAAGACCGCGGCCGCCCCGTTCGAGTGCGCCGTTGCGTCAGAGCGTTGAGGGCGGGCAGCCGTCGTCGTGGCCCGGCGGGTTCACGCTGCCGCCGAAGCAATCGTTGCCGGGGTGGGTGAGGCCCGCCTGGGTGAGGGCCACGACGCTGCCCCATGCCGTGAGCTTGGGCGCCTCGTACGTCTTCTTGATCGATTCGTTCATCGGCCACCTCCAAGTGTGAAGTACGCCACGAATGGTAGGGCATGCGACCGTTCCCCATGGCCCATCCGTCACGCTGGGCGTGCGGTTCGGACCATCCTCGGGCGTCGCGGACGGCTAGACTCGAGCGCCGCCCCCGCCCACGGGTTCCGCCGAGGGCCGACCGTGCACCGGTCCTCCAGGGCGCGCCGATGGAGCCCCGATGCCCGAGGACGACCCGCGCGCCCCCGCCCCGAGCCAGGCGACCACCGTCGGCGTTGCTCGCGACGGCACGGTGTCGGCCGATGCATCGTCGGCCTCCCTGGCGTGGCGGCTCCTGCGCGCCGTCGTGCGGTACTCGCGGCGCGAGGTCGCCATCGTGGTCGCGCTGACGCTCGCTTCGGGCGCCGCGTCGGGCGTCGGTCTCGTGATGCTGGTGCCGCTGCTCGGCCTCACGGGACTCGATGTCGGCGAGGGCAGCGTCGGGCAGATCTCCACCTTGGTGGGCGGCGCCTTCGAGGCCGTCGGGCTGAACCCCACGGTGCCGGTCGTGCTGCTGATCTACGTCGCGGTGGTGGGGGTGCAAGCGCTGCTGCAGCGCACCACCACGGTCCGCTCGGTGCTGCTGTACCAGGGGTTCGTCCGCTCGGTTCGCCGGCGCATCTACGCGGCGATCGTGCACGCGCGCTGGACCTTCTTCGCCCGCCAGCGCAGCGCCGACGCGACCCACGCGCTGACGCAGGAGGTCGAGCGCGTGGGGGGCGTCGCGTCGTCGCTCGTCGGGTTCGTCTCCCGGGTGATCCAGACGACGATCCTGCTGGCGCTCGCGGTCTTCGTGTCGCCTTGGGCGACGGTCGTGGCGGTGGCGAGCGGGCTCTTCCTGTCGCTGCTCATGGCGCGCGCGACCGCCGCGGGGCGCGCGAAGGGCGAGGAGGTGTCGCAGGCGTACCAGTCGCTGTTCGCCACGATCGGCGAGCACCTGGCGGGGATGCGGGTCTCCAAGAGCCACGCGACCGAGGACGCGCACCTGGGCCGCTTCGCGGAGCGCACCGAGCGCACCGCCGGGTCGATGGCGGCGGTGGCGCGGCACCAGGCGACCACGTCGGTGTACCTGCAGGTCGGTTCCGCGGTGATCCTCGGCGCGGTGTTCTGGTTCGCGCTCGAGGTGCTCGCCCTCCCGCTGGCGGGCATCCTGCTCCTCCTGTACGTCTTCGCGCGGTTGGTGCCGCAAGTGACCGGGTTGCAGCGGCAGGTGGTCGGCATCGTCCAGCAGCTGCCGGCGTTCGAGCGCATCGAGGACCTGATCGCGCGCTACGAGGCGAGCGCCGAGGTCGCCGGCGGTCCCGATCCGCTCCCGCTCCAGCGGTCGCTGCGGGTCGCGGACGTCTCGTTCCGGTACGACGACGCCCCCGCGACGCCGCCGCTCGCGGGCGTCTCGATGACGCTGCGCGCGGGCACCACCACCGCGATCGTCGGCCCGTCGGGCGCGGGCAAGAGCACGCTGGCCGACGTCCTCGTCGGCCTGGTGCCGCCGACCTCCGGCAGCGTCTTCGTCGACGACGCGCCGCTCGCCGGCGCGAACGTGCCGGCGTGGCGCCGCAGCATCGGGTACGTGCACCAGGACACCTTCCTCTTCCACGACACGATCCGCGAGAACCTCCGCCTGGTGCGCCGGGACGCGGACGACGACGCCATCCGCGCGGCGCTCTCGGCTGCCGCCGCCGACTTCGTGCACGCGTTGCCCCAGGGCCTCGACACGGTGGTCGGCGACCGCGGCGTGCGGCTCTCGGGCGGCGAGCGGCAACGGATCGCGCTGGCGCGAGCGCTGCTGCGGCAGCCGGCGCTGCTGGTCCTCGACGAGGCGACCAGCAACCTCGACGCCGAGAGCGAGGCGGCCATCCAGCAGGCGCTCGAGCGCATGAGCGGCCAGCGCACGGTCGTGGTCATCGCGCACCGCCTGGCGACCGTGCGCTCGGCCGACGCGATCTTCGTCCTCGAGGCCGGCCGGGTGGTGCAGTCGGGGACCTGGGAGGAGCTGATCGCCGAGCGCGGGGGGCGCTTCCGGGCGCTGTGCGAGGCGCAGGGGTTGGTGGGGGCGTAGGGGGCCGCGCGGTACGGTGCGCTTCATGAGCCACGCGCGCCCGCACGCACCACACCGTCCCGATCCCACCGCCCGCACCCGCCACCGGCGGCTCGCCGCCGCGCGACGGCGGAGGGTGCGGTCGTGACCTTCGTCGAGACGCCCATCGCGGGGGTCGTGGTGGTGGAGGCGACGGTCCACGTCGACGACCGCGGGCTGTTCGCGCGCACCTACTGCGCGCGGGAGTTCGAGGCCGCCGGACTGAACCCGATGGTGGCGCAGGCGAACACGTCCTTCAACCACGTCTCGGGGACGCTGCGCGGCCTGCACTTCCAGCGCCGCCCGGCCGCCGAAGCGAAGCTGGTTCGATGCACCCGGGGACGTGTGTACGACGTCGCGGTCGACTACCGACCCGAGTCCCCCACGTACCTGCGGCACTTCGGCATCGTCCTCGACGCCGACGAGCGCAACGCGCTGTACGTCCCGGAGGGGTGCGCGCACGGCTACCTCACGCTCGAGGACGCCAGCGAGGTCGCGTATCAGGTGAGCGAGTTCTACACGCCGGGCGTCGAAGGGGGCTTGCGGTGGGACGACCCGATGCTCGCCATCGCGTGGCCGGGCGAGGTGCGCGTGATCTCGTCGAAGGACGCGGCCTGGCCGTACCTCGGCGCGAACGACGACTGAACGCGGCCGAGGGCGTGCCCGCCGTCGCTCAACCGCGGACGGCGGCCGCCCGAGGCGCGAGGTCGGCGAGGTCGGGGTGCTCGAAGGTCTCGGGAGGGAACGCCGCCGGGTCGCGCGCGACCGCGTTCCGATGCGCTTGCCACGTCGCGTGGCGGCGCAGCACGCAGACGGGGACCTTCGGAACGGCCAAGACCTTCGCGATCGAGAGCCGGTGGATCCCGTCCAGGAACACGAAGCGGCCGTGCCGATCGATGTGCACGACGATCTCGTCGAACTCCTCGGGGCGCCGCCGCCGACGCCGCAGCGGGGTCGCGGTCGTCCCGCGGTCGAGATCCTTCTGCGACCGGTAGCCGTGGTGGCGGACCACCTCGTAGAGGTGATCCAGTTGATCGAATCGGCGCTCGAGGTCTTCCTCGGTGCGGCACCCGTGGTACGTCGACACGCCGGCCCGGACGCCCTCCATCGCGTAGGCATGGATGAGCGTCCGATCCCACGGAGCGCCCTCGTCGAAGTGCGCACGGATGGACCGGTACACGAAGTGCTCCTCGATGGGGATCGCCTCGAGGTCCCAGTCGCCGTCGGCGACGCCGACGACGACGCGGATGCGCAGGAACTCGGCTTGGTCCATGTCGATGAAGCGATCGAGCGAGGCCGGGTCCACCCACAAGATCTTGTACGGGTCGATCGGCGCCTCGTGGTGCCGCCCGTGGCGCCACCACGTCAGCCACCGGATCTGGTGCCGCAGGGCGTAGCGGCCGTAGAGGCGGGCGGCGGTCGCGCGCGCGCGCGTCAGCAGCCTCACGACCGACCGCCGTCGAGGTCGGCGACCAGGTCGAGGAACCGTTGCACCGCTCGATCCGGCCGCATCTCTTCGATCGTCGCAGGCATGCGGAACCCATCGCCCAGCCAACCCGCTTCACCCCGCCAGGCGGCCACCATCGCTGCGGCCAGGGCAGCATCGTCGCCGATCGGCACCAGCGACCCGCTCACGCCGTGCTCGACCAGTTCGTCGATGCTGGCGCCGTCGCTGCCGATCACGGGTACGCCGAGGATCAGGCTCTCGATCACCGTGTTCGGGAGGTTGTCGACGGTCGATGGCAGCACGGAGGCGATGGCCCGCTCGAGGGCGCCGTAGGTCAGGCTCTTCTCGACCGTGCCCAACACGGTCACCTGGCCGGCGCGGTCCCCCCAAAGGGCGCGGTGCGCTGCCAGCGCGCTCTCGGCGATCGGGCCGATCCACACCATCCGGAGGTCGGGCGCCGTGCTCCACGCCTGAACCAACGCGCGCGCGACGACGTCCGTTCCTTTGCGGGCGCTCAGCGTGCCGAAGTGCAGGAGGTAGCGCTCCGGCAGAGCGAAGGGGAAGTGGGTGGCGGGCTTCGCGCCCAACTCGGCGGGGGGTCGCAGCACCCGGACGTCGAGTCCGTACGTTCGCCGGAAGTAGTCGGCCAGGAAGGAACTCGGTGCGTACGCAGCGTCCGCGCGCCGCATGATCCGGGCGTCGAACCCCTCGACCAGGCGCGCCGTCAGGGCGCGGCCACCGCCGTAGCCATCGTCGTACAGTCGCCGCGACGTGCTGATGCGGACGACGTGGCGCCGACCGGCGGCACGCGGGACCGAGGCGCCCGTGAGGTGGTAGTTCGAGCTCTGCACGACCTGGAACGGTCGCTCGGCATGACGGCGTTGCAGCGCAGCGGCGAGGCGGCGGGCGTTCGCCAGTTGGATCAGGACCTCGGCCTGAGGTCCCCCCACGGGCCGCAGCAGCCTCGCGGCGCCGCGCAGCAGGACGTTCCGGTCGCGGGCGACCCGCTCGACCCGAAGCCCTTGGTGCGCGACGACGCCGGGCTCATCGCTGGGCACGAAGACCTCGGGTTCGCGTCCACGGTCCGCCAAAGCCAGCGCCATCTTCAACACGTAGTTGCCGACGCCGCCGGTCGCTCCCTTCTCGGTCGCGAACTCCGGCGTGAGGAACGCGATCCGTCCGTCGCTGCGGTGCAGGGATTCGGCGGTCACTAGAGCGACGGACCACCCAAGGTTCGCCGCAAGTTCCGGTAGTGCCGGTAGGCCACGAAGCGCAGCGGCGACAAGCGGTACCCGAAGAACCGGTAGACCGTCCAGTACGCACGCAGACGCTGTACGACATCCTTGATGCGGGATGCGCGGCTGTAGTTGTTGCTCGCGAAGTACCGCATCCCGAGGGCGCGGAGCTCGTCGGCTCGCTCCGGTGCCGCGGCGCAAATGGTGTCGAGCAAGAAGAGCGAATCGTCGCACCACGCCGCGATCGACTGCGCGTTCCCGTTGTTTCCGCCGTGCCGACGGAAATCCGCCTTGATGTCGGGAAGGTCGAGGACCGCGTGGTTCGCCGCGATCCGGAAGACGGCGACGACGTCGATGTACAGCTCGCGCTTCGATTGGAAGCCGCCGACCGAGCGCAGCGCGCTCGTGAGGAAGAGCGTGTTGCAGAAGTACATGGACGTCTCGTGGCTGAACCAGCTCTTCGCGAGGTCGCCGGCGCTGCCGCTGCGAGCCTCGTTCCGACGCTCCGACAGGATGTCGCCTTGAGCATCCATGACGCGGTTGCCCGTGCGGATCAAGGCAGGCATCGCGTCTTCGCGGATGCCCTCCAGAGCGGCCATGCAGTACGCGACGAAATCGTCGTCGACGCGATCGTCGTCGTGGAGGAGCAGGAAGTACGTCCCGCGCGCGTGCTCCAGGCACGCGTTGAAGTTGCCGTTGGCGCCGATGTTCCGTTCGTGCCGTACGTAGCGGATGCGGTCGTCGCCGTAGGACGCGACCAGATCGGCCGTTCCGTCGGTCGATGCGTTGTCCACCACGACGATCTCGAGCGGCTCGTACGCCTGCGCGACCGCGCTGGAGAGCGCCTCGCGGAGGTAGCCGTCCGCGCGGTTGTAGGTCGAGATGGCGATGGTCACCAGGGGTCGAGGCACGTAGCTCCTTTAGGTTTCGGCGCGTTCCCACGAGCCGCGTTCGTCGCTCCACCGCTTGATGACCCGTGCAGGAACGCCGCCGACGATCGTGCGCGGTGCGACGTCGCGGGTCACCACGCTGTTCGCACCTACGATGGCCATCGCCCCAATGGTGACACCAGGGTTGATCACGGCGTTCTGACCGATCCACGCACCGCGTTCGATGCGAACGGGTGCCGGCTGCGTGACCCCCTGGTACTTGTACGGCGTCGCCGGCGTCGTGGACGCGTGCGTTCCGTCGGCGACGAAGACGTTCGAAGCGAACATCACGTCGTCTTCGATCACCACCGACATGAAGGCGATGATCTGCAGGGAGGCCGTCGCGGTGACGCGGTCGCCGATCGATAGGTGCGGCTCGAACGCCTGCTCCACGTGCTCGCCGCTGGGGTGGCGCATCCATCCGCCCGGGTAGCGGACGTTGCACTTCAGCTCGCTGTTCGGCCCGAGCTTCACGTTCGTGCCGATCGTCATGCGCTCGGGGTGGACCAGCGAACGCGGCCATTTCATCTCGAAGCCGACCGGTTCGTTCGCGAAGCGCGGCACCGTACCGCGTTCGAGCATCCGCTGCCATCCGACGTGCCAACGGGTCCACAAGGTGCGGCTTGCCCTTCGCGCGATCCCTTCCATGCGGCCATCATGGCATCTCGTTGCCGAACTCGACCGGTCATCGACCTGGGACGCGGGCCGAGGTCCCGATCGAGCGCGGTGCATCGGGCTCCTTCGGCGGCACGAAGTCCTCACAGGCCAGGCGGCGGAACGCCCCGTATAGTGAACCGCGCGTCGAGGATCCTAGCTGGCCACTGCCGCCGGTTCACTCGCCGCTGTCGCGAACCGCGGTCGAACGTGGATCCCCGAACCCGGCGCTCGGGTGCGGGGTGGAGAGAGTGGCCATGCGCATGTTCCGTTCCCAGCCCAAATCATCGCCGACCGAGGGTGCGAGTTCGCCCCGCAGCGGTCTGTCCAAGATGCTCGACCTCATGACCCCGGAGCAGCGCCGCCGGCTGATCCTGCTGGTGCCGGCCGTCACCGCGAACGCCTTGGTCCAGGTGATCGGCATCGCGTCGATCATGCCGTTCCTGGCGCTCGTGTCCAGCCCGGAGAGCATCTCGGAGAACGCCATCCTGCGGTGGGCGTACGAGACGCTCGGGTTCACGAGCACCGGTCCCTTCCTCGTCTTCGTGGGCGTCGCCGTCCTCGTGCTGATGATCGGCAGCAACGGCTTCGCGGCCTGGACGCACCTGAAGTTGATGTACTTCTCGTGGGACATGAACCACCTGCTGTCGGTGCGGATGCTCAAGGAGTACCTCTACAAGCCGTACGTGTACTACCTCAACCAGAACACGTCGGGGTTGGCCAAGAACATCCTCGGCGAGGTCAAGCAGGCCGTCAGCGGGTACCTGGTGTCGGGGATGACGCTCGTCGCGCAGTCGCTCAGCGCGCTCTTCATCCTGGTGCTCCTGGTCCTCGTGAACCCGGTCCTGGCGACCGTGACGTTCGTCTTCTTGGGGGGTAGCTACTTCCTGGTCTTCGGCCTCATGCGGCGCCGCCTGACGGACGCCGGACGCCGTCGATCGGCGGCCGACAAGCAGCGGTACAAGGCCGCGAACGAGGCGCTGCTCGGGGCCAAGGAGATCAAGCTGCTCGGCAAGGAACAGCCCTTCCTCAAGCGCTTCGTTCGCCCGTCGCGGAACTACGGACGGGCGATGGCGAAGCAACAGGTCTACGCGCTCCTGCCGCGGTACGCCTTCGAGACGCTGGCGTTCGGCGGGATGCTCTTGATCGTCCTGTACCTCCTGGTCCGGGAGCAGAGCATGGCGGGCCTGCTGCCGACGCTGGGCGTGTACGCGTTCGCGACGTACCGGCTGCTGCCGGCGCTCCAGAGCATCTTCGGTTCGGTGTCCTCGATGCGGTTCAGCATGACCTCCGTCGAGATCCTCCACGCAGACCTGGAGGTGAGCCCGCCGGCGCGTGGCGTCGATCGGGACGCCGTCGAACCGCTGCCGTTCCGGTCTCGACTCGAGCTCCAGGACGTGACGTTCGCGTACCCGAACGCGCCGCGGCCGGTCTTCAAGGGCTTCGACCTCGCCGTCGACGCCCGCACGTCGGTGGCGTTGGTCGGCGCCACGGGGTCCGGCAAGACGACGGCGGTCGACTTGCTCTTGGGCTTGCTGTCGCCCCACGAGGGGCGTCTGGTGGTCGACGGTGTGCCGGTCACGGACGCGAACCTGCAGTCGTGGCAGAAGAACCTGGGCTACGTCCCGCAGCACATCTTCCTCGCCGACGACACCGTCGCCGCGAACATCGCCTTCGGCGTGCCGACCAAGCAGATCGATCGCGCGGCCGTCGAGGACGCGGCGCGCAAGGCCAACATCCACGACTTCATCGTGGAGCAGTTGCCCGACGGGTACGACACCGAGATCGGCGAGCGGGGGATCCGGCTCTCGGGCGGTCAACGCCAGCGCCTCGGGATCGCTCGCGCCCTCTACGACGATCCGGACGTGCTGGTGCTGGACGAGGCGACGAGCGCGCTCGACAACGTGACCGAGGACAGCGTGTTCCACGCCGTCAACGAGATCGGGAAGACCAAGACGGTCGTCATGATCGCCCACCGGATCTCCACGATCCGCGGCTGCGACGTCATCCACCTCCTCAGCGACGGGAAGATCATCGCCCGCGGGACCTACGAGGACCTGATCGAACGGAGTCCCGAGTTCCGGACGCTCGCGCGCGTCGAGGCCGTGGGCGACCCGGCGCCGGTCTGACCGACCCGTCGGACCGACCCCTCGGCCGGACGATCAGGTGGACCGCGCCCGGGCCGGGCGCCGACCGCAAGGAACGAGCCGCGCCCCCTCGAAGGGGGCGCGGCTCGCGACCGTAGGGTCGGGACGTTCGGTTACGGGGCGACGGGGGTGACGTACGTGACCGAGAGCACGGCCGGCGTGCCGCCCTCGAAGGACTCGGCGCGCAGCACGTTGATCGCGCTGCTGTCCTCGCTGGTGATGCGGAAGACCATCGCGTTGCCCGACGCCCAGCCTTCGCGGTCGACGATCTCCTGCACGATCGCGGCGACGTCGTCGGTGACGACTTCCGCGGTCGAGAGCGTGGACGTCGTCCACGAGACCGTGGCCGTCGTGGCCGGGCGGCTCGTGATGTCGAAGTTCGCGGGCGTGACGATGTTGTAGACGAACGTGCCGGCGTCGTCGGCGGCCTGCCCTTCGATCAGGAAGGTCACGGTCGAACCGCTGTTGCTGTCGCGCGTGAAGGTGATCGCGGCGGAGGTGATGACCGCACCTTGCGGGATGGCCACGTCCCCGTACCGGAGGCCGACGGCCACCGAGCCGCGCTGCACGGCCGGGTCGGTCCCGAAGACGTTCGCCGTGTCGTACGTCAGGTCGAGGTCGCTGCTCGTGAGGTCCACGCTGCCCTGCGGGAAGCTCGGGTTCGCGTCGTTCGCCGCGTCGAGGTACTCCTCGGCGTCGTCCGACCCCTGGAGGATCTGGAACGTGGCGGACGTCGCGTCGGCTTCGAGCACGAACGATGCGGTGACCTCGGTGTCGGCGTTGACCGTGACCACGCAGGTTTCGACGCCCGTGCAATCGCCGGTCCAACCGGCGAAGATCGAGCCCGCTTCCGCAGCGGCCGTCAAGGTGACGACCGTGCCCGCGTCGACCTCGACCGTGTCGAGGGTCTCACCGACGGCCAGGCCGAACCCGGTGACGTCGCTGGTCACGGTGCCCTCGCCCGAGCCCGCGGCGTTGAGGGTGACCTCGAACGGTCCGGTCACGACCGGGGCCGCGAACGTGGCCGTGACGCTGACGTCGTCGTCGAGGGTCACGGAGCAGGTGCCGGTGCCGGTGCAGTCGCCGGTCCAACCGGTGAACGTCGAGCCCCCGGTGGCGGTCGCGGTCAACTCGACCTCGGTGCCCGCAGCGAAGTCGGCGGTCTCGGTGCCGCTCGCGACGTCGATGCCCGCAGGGACGCTGATGACGGTGCCGGTGCCATCGCCGGCGATGGTGACCGACAGGGTGTTGTCGACCTCGACGGGGGTTTGGCCCCCGCAGGCCGCGACGACCGCAACGACGACGGCCGCTGCGACCCAATTGAGGAGCCTGTTCGTGGGACGTTTCATGGTGCCTCGCTTTCGTGAAGAACCCTCGCGCCGGGACGGCGCGGATCTCGGTGATGGACGGCGTCGGGGTCGGGCCGTCCGCGTGGAGCACGTGCCGTTTCAGTCTAGCGGGTCTCCCCGCCAGAGCCCGTGAGGATTGCCAAATCGAGACCGCCGCAGCGGCCGAGGACGGATCGCCTCGGCTGCACGAGCGAATGGCGCAACGTGCCCTAAGATTGAGTTCGCGAGGAGCCGGTTCGGACCACCGGCCCGGAGCTCCTCCGGTGGGAGACGACGTGACCCAGAGCTACGCCCCGACGGCGCGCGTCCGCGCGCGCCGGTCGATCGCAACCTTCGTGCTGATGGTCTTGGCGTTGATCGCGTGCGCCGATCCGCCAGCACCAGCGCCGCCGACGATCGCTTCGTTCGCCGCGAACCCAGCCGCCACGGCGCCGGGCTCGACGGTGACCTTGTCGTGGCAGGTGGCGGGCGCGGCGTCCCTCCGGCTCCTTCCCGACGACGTCGACGTCGTGGGCCTCACGCAGTACGCGGTCACCGTGGACGCCGACACCACCTACACCCTGGTGGCCGCGAACGACCTCGGCACCGTGTCGCGGCAGGTGTCCGTCGTCGTCGGGCCGCTCCCCTCGATCGACGCCTTCGCCACCTCGGGTCCCGCCGCATCTGGCGGGCTGGTGAACCCGGGGTTGGGTACGACGCTCAGCTGGGCGACGACGGGCGCCGACACGGTCACGCTCCGCGGGCCCGGTCTGGGCGACGGCGTCGACGTGGGCGCGGGGGCGTCCTACGAGGTTGGCGAGCTCGCGGCGGGGGCCGAGTACACGCTCGTCGCCGCGAACGCCTTCGGGGCGGTCGAGGACGACCTGGTGGCGGCGCGGGCCGTTCCCGCCTTCAGCGTGCTGGTCGCGGGGCAGAGCAACGCGCAGGGGGTGAACCTGAGTGCCTCCGCAGCGAACACGTTCATCACGGCGACCCCGTTCGTTCGGATGCTGGGCAACGACTACGCGTGGAAGGCCGCCTACGAGCCGCTCGACGACTGCGTCGGTCAGCTCGACCTCGTCAGCATCGACCCGGATCGGGCGAGCGCCTGCACCGACTTCGCTCAGAACATCTCGGGCGTGTCGCCGGGCGTGAGCCTCGGCAACGGGATCGCGGCGGCGACCGGGGGGACCGTGTTCCTGATCCCGGCGGCGCGCGGCGGCAGCAGCGCATCGGCTTGGGCGCCGGATCCCGCCGACCGTTACGACACCGGGACGTTGTTCGGTAGCGCCGCCAACCGCTCGCGGTTGGCGGGGGAAGCGCAGGGGGCGCCGCTGGGCGGCGAATGGGACGGGTCCCCCACCGGTGCGGTGCTCTGGTACCAGG
>JAABSI010000050.1 GCA_011390455.1 Trueperaceae bacterium | reverse complement strand
CGACGACGCGACGCTCGCGCGGATCGCCGCGACGTGGCACGACCACGGCGTGCTCGTCTGCCCGCATACGGCCGTCGGGCTCGAGGCGGCGGCGCGCGACCGCACGCGCCACGACCGGGGGGCGCCGCGGGTGGTCCTCGCGACGGCCCACCCGGCGAAGTTCCCGGAGGTGGTGGCGCGGGCGCTGCCCGGCGTCGAGGCCCGAGATCCGCTGCTCGATGCGCTGGCGGCCGCGCCCAAGCAGGAGCGCCCGGTCGCGGCCTCGCTCGATGCGCTCCGCGAGGCGCTGCGCGCCGTGCTCGCCGCTTGAGGGCCGACGGCGGTCAGCCGGCGGCGCGGCGGGCGTACGGGCCTTCGGGGCCCGCGCCGACGTGGTCGACCCGGGTCTCCCGCATCAGCTTGGCGAGGTGCGCGAGCAGGGCGCGGTCGGCGAACGCGGCGACCGTTGGGTCGAGCGCGCCGTAGACGCGCTCGCGCAGCGCATCGAGCCGCGCGGGGCCCCCCTCGAGCGCCGACCAGATCGCCGCCTCGCGTGCCAAGCGGTGCCGTCGGGCCGCGTGGAGGACCGCCGCACCGTCGTCGCGGGTCGGCCCGTGGGCCGGGGCGACGCGCTCCGGCCCCCACGCCGCCGCGCGCTCGAGGCTGGCGAGGTAGTCGGCCACGTCGCCGTCCGGCGCCCCCACCCAGATCGAGCCCGAACCCGCGACCAGATCGCCGGCGACGAGCGTGCGCGCCTGGTCCGCCTCGACCCCGAAGGCCAGGTGGTCGGAGGCGTGCCCAGGGGTCGCGAGCGCGTCGACGACCGCCCCGCCGGCCACCAGCCGGCGACCGCCCTGCAGGGCGCGCACCGGCAGGCCGGCCGGGAGCCCCGGGAGGGCGCTCGGGTGCGCGAGGACCGCATCGAGCCCGAAGCGGGCGACGGACGCCTCGACCCCGCCGACGTGGTCCGGGTGGCCGTGCGTCAGGAGCACCCCTTTGAGGGTCCGGACCTCGGCCGCCGCGACCAGCGCCTCGAGCGCGGCGAGCGCCTCGGCGTCGCCGGCGCCCGGGTCGACGAGCCAGCCGACGCCGCCGGTCCCGACGAGGTAGGCGTTCGTCGCGGGCCAGGGCGGGAGGGTCCGGGTGGCGAGCGCCACCCCCCAGACCCCAGGCGCGACCCGCTGCGGCGCCGCCCCCGGGTTCATGGGCGCGTGGCGTCGGCCCGCAGCAGCGCGCGCGCGGCCTCGACCGCGGCGCCCGGGTCGACCGCCAGGTCCGGCTCGACGCCGCGCCCTTCCCAGGTCGCGCCGCGCAGCGGGGCGAGGACGCCGGTGGCGAGCCATGCCTGGGATCCGTCGCGCAGGCAGAAGGGGAGCACGGCTTCGACGTTCCCGGCGCTGGTGGCGCCGACGACGCGCGCACGCCCGTTCGCCTGGAGCGCACCCGCAAGGCCCTCCGCGGCGGAGTGGACGTCGCCGTCGATCAGCACGACCAGCGGCAGCGCGGTGGCGGGGGTCCCCAGCGCGGGGTAGGGGAGCGGGAGCGACCAGCGCGTCAGCGCCCGCCACAAGAAGCCGCGCGTGAAGACGCCCGCCGCTTGCATCATCGTCACCAGCCGGCCCCCGGGGTTGCCGCGCAGATCGAGGATCAAGCCTGCCGCCCCCGCGCGCTCCAGGTCCTCGACCGCCGTGCGCAGCCCTTCGGCGGTGCCGGCGCGCACGAGGTCGGGCACCCGCACGTAGCCGACGCCGTCCGGGTACTGGCCGTAGTCGATCGGACCGCTCGTCCGGAGGTCGGCCGGGGCGTCCGGGGCCCCGAGCGGCGCGGCCGCGCCGCCTTGGGCGTGGAGCGCGTCCCAGGGCGCCGCACCGAACACGCCGACGCAGGGGAGATCGCCCAACTCGGCGCGCAGTTCGTCGACCCGCGACGCCGGCACGTACCGGCTGTGGTCGTCGCCGAGCGCCTCGTACAGGTCCTCGAGGGCGCGGTCGACGGCGTCGTCGGCATCGTTCGGGCGCGACCCGAAGCGGGTCCGGGCGTCGTCCCAGTCGACCGCCACCTGCGTCAGGTCCCAGTAGCGCTCGGCGACCAGCCGCCAGGCGGCGTCGAAGCGCGGATCGTCGCCGACGCGCGCTGGCGACGTTTGGGCCAGCGCCGCCGCGGTGCAGGCGATCGCCAGGAGCGCCGCAGCGACCCGGCGCATCAGCGACGGAGCGGGGTGCGCCGCCCGTTCGGCGCGGGTGCCGCGTGCTCGTGCTCGGCCAGCGCCTCGCGGTCGACGACGCGCCGCTGCGCCCCGATCTCGGTGGCCGTCAGCGCGCCGGCGACGTTGCCGATCCACGCCGCGCCGAGCAGGTCGTGCCCGTCGAGCAGCGCGCCCACGAAGGCCGCCGTGTACACGTCGCCCGCGCCGGTCGTGTCGACGACGCCCTCGATCTCGAGCGCTTCGACGAGCTCGGAGCGCTCCGGGGTCACCACGATCGAGCCCATCTCGCCGACCTTGACCACGACCCGCTCGATGCCCCGCTCCTGGAGCCCGGCGACCGCATCGGAGATCGAGGCGCGCCCGGTGAGCGCGAAGAGCTCCTTCTCGTTCATCAGGACCACCTCGACGCCGTCGAGCAGCGGCATCAGTCGATCCTGGAGGGCGTTGACGGCCCCGGTGCCCATGTCGACGAAGGTGCGGACGCCGGCGTCCTTCGCGGTCGCCAGGGCCTGCAGCGCGTACGCGCGCTGCGGACCACCCATCAGGCTGTACGCGCTGACCACCAGGGCGTCGCGCTTCACGATGTGGCCTCGCTCGAGGAACTCGACGTCGAGGTAGCGCGATGCGCCGCTCGCCCCGATCATCGTGCGCTGTCCGTCCGGGGTGATCAGGATGGTGACGCTGCTCGTCTGCAGATGGGGGTCGGATTGGACCAGGGTCCGGTCGACGCCGGCCGCGCGCAGGTGCTTGAGCGCGAGGTCGGAGAAGGGGCCGGTGCCGACGCGCGTCGCGATCGCGACGTCGTGGCCGAGGCGAGCGAGCGCGGTCGCGATGGTGCCGCCGGCGCCGCCGGGCTCCATCACGGCCCGCAGCGCGGTGACCTCGCCACCGAGCTCGGGCAAGACGTCCACGAAGTACATCTGGTCGACCGTCGCGTCGCCGACCACCAAGATCTCAGCCATGCACCCATCTCCTCCCGGGGCATCGGCCCCGGGGACGTGCCGCGCGTCTGCGTGCGTCGCCGGGGCAGTATAGCGCGCGTTCCCGGCCACGGCGCGCGCCCGCGAACCGGACGCCTGCCGCGGTCAGCCGGCGACGTCGGGTGGCGCGAGCGCGGCGGCCAACCGGCGGAAGGTGGCGAGGTCGAGCGCCTCCGCGCGGACCCTGGGGTCGAGGCCCTGGGCCTCGAGGACCGCGCGCACGTGCTCGGCCGGTTGACCGACCGCGCGGAGGTTCGCGACGAGCGTCTTGCGCCGGTGCCGGAAGGCGTCCCGCACGAGCGCGAAGGTGCGCTCGTCCGGGACGGCGTCGCGGTCGAGGTCGATGCGGACGACGGCGGACGTGACCTTCGGCGGCGGATGGAAGGCGCCGGGCGGGACGAGCCGCACCACCCGCGCGCGCCCGTGGTGCGCGACCCACAGGCTCAGGCTGCCGTACGCCGGCGTGCCGGGCGCGGCCACCAGGCGGTCGCCGACCTCGCGCTGCACCAACACCACGGCGCGGCGGAAGCGTCCGGCGGTCAGGACCCGGCTCAGGACCGCGGTCCCGACGTTGTAGGGGAGGTTGGCGACGAACAGGGCCCCCGGGGCGGCGGCTGCGAAGTCGACGTGGAGGGCGTCGGCATGCCGCACCTCGACGTGCGGCCAGGGCGCCAGCGTCTCGGCGAGCACGGGGAGCATCCGGCGGTCGAGCTCGACGGCGACCACCCGCGCGGCGCGGCGCGCGAGCTCGCGCGTGAGGGTGCCCAGGCCGGGGCCCACTTCCCAGACCTCGTCGTCGGGGCCCACGTCGGCCGCCGCGACGATGCCGCGCAAGGCGGCGTCGTCGACCAGGAAGTTCTGGCCGAAGCTGGGGTCGGCGCCGACGGCATGGCGCGCGAGCAAGCCGCGCACCACCCCGAGGGCGGTCAGCGGGCCGGGGGCGTCGCGCGCGGGGACGGCGTCAGGCGCCGGCGACGCGCTCGGCGATGACGTCATCGAGCCGGTTCTCGGCGGCGGCGAGATCGAGGTCTTCGACCACGGCGAGCTCCGACGCGAGCATCGATTTGGCGGTGTCGAGGACCTCGCGCTCGGTGGCGGCGAGCCCCTTCTCGAGCTCGCGGCGGGCGAGCACGCCGATCAGGCGGGCGAGCTCGTACGCGCCGCCGCGGGCGAGGATCTCCTGCTCCGCTCGATACCGCGGGGGCCATTGCAGCGGCAGGTTCAGGTCGGCCTTGACGAGCGCGTCGAACAGCCCCTCGACCTCGTCGACCCCGATCGTGTGGCGCAGTCCGACCTCTTCGCCCATGCGCAGCGGCACCAGCACCTCCAGGTCGCCCTTGACGAAGACGACCTTGAGGTACTCGTGGCGTTCACCGAGCACCTCGCGGGTGGTTCGCTCCTGCACGACGCCGGCACCCTGAGACGGGTACACGACGCGGTCACCGACATCGAAGGTCACGCTTTGCCTCCCGACGCGCACGCTACCATGGGGGTCGTTGGCCCGCTCGCCGTCCTGTGGGGCCTCCCTGGCGCCGCTCGCGGAGCGCGGCCGGGCTTCAGATGAGGGTCAGCTCCAACCAGCGCTGGAAGGTGACGAACGCGACGACGGCGGCCGCGACCGCGACCGCGGTCGTGCCCGACGCGACGAACGCCGGGGTCGGCTCCATGTCTCGGCGCGCCCAGGCCACGCCGCCGAGCCCGAGGCCGATGGCCGTCGCGATCGCGAGCGTGGCGGGCCCGCCCACGAGCGGCCACAGCGTCGCCCCAGCCACCCCCGCGGCGAGGGCGCCCGCGATCGCGATGGGCGCGAGCAGCGCACCCGCGATCGCGCCGCGCCACCGCGCGCTCCGCGCCGACGTGCGCCCGGCGAACCCGATCGACGCGAGCCACAGCACCGGTGCGGCGATCATCGCCATCAGCACCGCGATCAGGGCGCTCGCGGCGGCCTGGCCGGCCGCCTCTTCGGCGAGGTTCCAGGGGCTCCAACCCAACCGGGCGGCGAGGTGGTCGCGCCACGTCCGCACCATCGGCGTGCGGTCGTTGGCGGCGTACAGGGCGTGCTGGCCCCCCGCCTCGGTGCCGACCCAGGCGAGGTGAACGACCCCGAACGCGTCTCGGACAGCCCAGGCGCGCGCGAGCACGAGCGGCGACCAGGCGACGGGCGTCGCGTCGCCGCTGGCCACGCGCCACACGGTGCCGCCCTCGGCGACGTACGTGGCGTCGGCGAGCGCCGCGATCGGTCGGCCGCTGCGGAGCCGATCGACCCGGTCGGGCGCGGCGAGGGGCGCGGCCGGGTCGAGGGCGGCGTGCCGCACGAGCCCCTCGGGGTCGACCCACGTGCGCTCGACCTGCCCGTCGCTGGCGTCCGTGGTCGTCGGCGGGGCGTCGCCGAGCGCGGCGCCCAGATCGACCGGCCCGACGAGTCCGGTCGTGGCGCTCCACGTGGCCGCCCGCGCCGTCCACGACGAGCGGGTGCCCAACGGGGTCGCCTCGGTGCGCCCTTCGAGCCACGTGAACTGCACGGTCCCGGCCGCATCGGCCACCGCCGAGAGGCCGGAGAGGCGCAAATCGGTCCGGTAGAGCACCGCCCCGGGGTCGCCGGCGTCGAGGCGTTCGAGGACCGCCTCCGTTCCCTGACCGCGCGCGACGAACAGCAGTGGGGCCTCGTCGGTCGCCACGGGCACGGGATCGAGCGGCTGCACGGTGCGCAAGAACTCGCCGCCGACGTTCCACGAGAAGACGTACCGGCCCGTCTGCGGATCGCGGCGCTGCCAGACGGCGACCAACGGCCGATCGACGCCACCGTCGACGGCGATCCACCGGACGCCGTCCGCGTCGTCGAGGCGGCGCGGCGCGCCGCCCGACACGGGCACCGCGACGAGCGCCCCATCCTCGATCCGCACCCACGTCGCGACCCCGGCGTCCAGCGCGAGCGCCGCCGTGGGTCGATCCTGACCCCGGCTCACCAGGTACGGCCGGTCGAAGCCTCCGTCCGCCGCGTACGGCTGCCCGCGCGCTTCCCCGGCGACCGCGGCGACCAGGATCGCGGCGGCCGCCCACACGCCGAACGACCGCGCGCTCATGCGCGGAGTCCGCGGCGGGCGGCGCCCTTCCCCGGCAGCTTAGGCAGGGCGATCGCGCGCCCCTCGAGCTTCGCCTCGAGCTCGCGGATCCGGTCGCGCACGGCGGCCGCCTTCTCGAAGTCGAGCGACTCCGAGGCCTCCCACATCTGGTTCTCCAGCATCGCGAGCTCCTGGCGCACCTCGTCCTCGAGCAGTTCGCGCTCCCAAGGGGCCACCGGGGCCGCCGGCTCGACGCCCGCCTCCTCGCCGCGGATGATCTCCTGGATCCGCTTGCGGACCGTCTCGGGGGTGATGCCGTGCTCGTGGTTGTACGCGAGCTGCTTGGTCCGTCGGCGCTCGGTCTCGTCGATCGCCGCGCGCATCGCCGCGCTCACCTCGTCGGCGTACAGGAAGACCTCGCCGTTCACGTTGCGCGCCGCGCGGCCGATCGTCTGGATCAGGCTGCGCTCGCTGCGCAAGAAGCCGGTCTTGTCGGCGTCGAGGATGGCGACCAGCGAGACCTCCGGCAGGTCGAGCCCTTCGCGGAGCAGGTTGATGCCGACCAGGACGTCGAAGTGCCCGAGGCGCAGGTCGCGCAGGATCACCTGGCGCTCCACCGCGTCGATGTCGCTGTGGAGGTAGCGCACCCGCACCCCCTGCTCGGCGAGGTACTCGGTCAGGTCCTCCGCCATCTTCTTGGTGAGCGTCGTGACCAGCACCCGCTCCTTCGCCTCCACCCGCTTCCGAGCGGCGAAGATCAGGTCGTCGATCTGCCCGCGCGACGGCTTGACGGTGATGTGGGGGTCGACGAGCCCGGTGGGGCGGATCACCTGCTCGACGACCTGGTCGCTGCGCTTCACCTCGTCGTCCGCAGGCGTCGCCGAGACGAAGACCACCTGGCCGACGCGCTCGAAGAACTCGTCGTCCTTGAGCGGCCGGTTGTCGAGCGCCGCCGGTAGCCGGAACCCGTAGTCGACGAGCGTCCGTTTGCGCGCCTGATCGCCGTTGTACATCCCGCGGATCTGCGGCACCATCACGTGCGACTCGTCCAGGAAGACGAGCGCGTCCTCGGGCAGGTAGTCGAGCAGCGTGTACGGCGGTTCCCCGGGCTTGCGGCCGTCGAGGTACCGCGAGTAGTTCTCGATGCCGGAGCAGTAGCCGAGCGTGCGGAGCATCTCCACGTCGTACATCGTGCGTTCGCGCAGGCGCTGCTTCTCGAGGAGCTTCCCGGCCCCCTCGAAGTAGGCGAGCCGCGTCTCGAGGTCGCGTTCGATCTGTTCGACGGCCGGACGCAGCGTCTCGAACGGGGTGACGTAGTGCTTCGCGGGGAAGACGGTCAGGCCCGTGAGGGTCCGGACGACGTCGCCGGTCACCGGGTCGACGACGGCGAGTCCCTCGACCTCGTCCCCCCAGAGCTCGATGCGCACCGGTTGCTCGTCGTAGGCCGGCCACACCTCGACCACGTCCCCCTTCGCGCGGAAGCGCCCGGGCGCCAGCTCGACGTCGTTGCGCTCGTACTGCTGCTGCACCAGCCGCTCGAGCACGGCGTCGCGGCCGATCTTGACGCCAGGAGCGAGGATCAGATTGAGCTCCGCGTAGGACTCCGGTGCGCCGAGGCCGTAGATCGCCGAGACCGAGGCGACGACGATCACGTCGCGGCGCGTCAGCAGGCTGCGGGTGGTCGAGTGCCGCAGGCGCTCGAGCTCCTGGTTGATGTTCGCGTCCTTCTCGATGAACAGGTCGCGGGCGGGCACGTAGGCCTCGGGCTGGTAGTAGTCGTAGTACGAGATGAACATCTCGACCGCCGCGTCGGGGAAGACGTCGCGGAACTCGGCGGCGAGCTGGGCGGTGAGGATCTTGTTGGGGGCGAGCACGAGCGCCGGGCGCTGCGTCGCCTCGATCACCTTGGCCATCGTGAAGGTCTTGCCCGTACCGGTGGCGCCGAGGAGGGTCTGGTACCGCAGACCGTCGCCCAGCCCGCCCACGAGCTGTCGGATCGCCTCGGGCTGGTCGCCCTTGGGTTCGAAGGGGGCATGGACACGGAGGGGCATCCCCGTATGCTAGCCCGTGCCCTGCGGTCGGCGCCGTAGCCTGCACCGGCGGTCGCGCCGCGGCCGCCCGTCGTAGCATGCCGCAACGCCACCAGGCCGCCCCGAAGCGCGGGCGGCGAGAGGAGCCATCATGGCCGTACGAACCGGAAACGCCGTCTGGAACGGGGACCTCAAGAGCGGTACGGGGACCGTCGCGCTCGGCTCGGGCGCGTTCGAGGGACCGTACTCGTTCGCTTCGCGCTGGGAAGACGGGTCGGGCACGAACCCCGAAGAGCTCATCGGCGCCGCCCACGCGGGCTGCTTCTCGATGGCGCTCTCGAACATCCTCGCCGGGGCCGGCACCCCGCCGACCGAGGTCCGCACCGAGGCGCGCGTCCACCTCGGTAAAGACGACCAGGGTGCGGCGATCACCAAGATCGAGCTGGTGTGCCGCGCGGTCGTGCCGGGCATCGATGCCGACACCTTCGCCGAGCACGCCGAGAGCGCCAAGCGCGGCTGCCCGGTCTCGAAGGCGCTCGCGAGCGTGCCGATCGAGCTCGACGCGACGCTCGCCTAAGGGTTGGCTTCGCGGAACTGGGTCTCGTAGAGCGCGCGGTAGAGGCCGCCCTTCGCGAGCAAGTCGGTATGCCGGCCGGTCTGCACCACCCGGCCGGCATCGACCACCACGATGCGGTCGGCGTCGACGATCGTCGAGAGCCGGTGGGCGATCACGAAGGTGGTGCGCCCCTGCATCAGACGATCGAGCGCCGCCTGGACGAGCGCCTCGGACTCGCTGTCGAGCGAGGACGTCGCCTCGTCGAGGACCAAGATGCGTGGGTCCTTCAGCAGCGCGCGCGCGATGGCGATGCGTTGCCGCTGGCCCCCCGAGAGCTTGACGCCGCGCTCCCCGACGAGCGTCGCGTACCCATCCGGGAACTCGCGCACGAAGGCGTCGGCGTTGGCGGCGACCGCCGCGGCGACGACGTCGTCGTCGCTGGCGTCGGGGCGGCCGTAGCGGACGTTGTCGGCGATCGTGCCCGAGAACAGCAGCGTCTCTTGCGGCACGACCCCCACGTGCGAGCGCAAATCGTGCGGCTCCAGGTCCCGTAGGTCGATGCCGTCGAGGGTGACGCGCCCCTCGTTCGGGTCGAAGAAGCGCGGGAGCAGGGTGACCAGCGTGCTCTTGCCGGCGCCGGAGGGGCCGACGAGCGCCACGACCTCGCCTGGGCGCGCCACCAGGTCGATGCCGTCGAGCACCCAGGCGTCGCCGCGGTCGCCGTACCGGAAGCGCACCCCTTCGAACGCGACCTCGCCGCGCACCGACGAGCCGAGCGCGACCGGTCGCTCGGGCGCCCGCACCTCGCTCCGGGCGTCGAGCATCTCGAACACCCGGCGGGAGGCGCCGGCGGCCTCCTGGAGTTGGGCGTAGAAGCCCGTGAAGGCGCCGATCGAGCCGGCGACGGTGACGGTGAGCAGCAGGAAGGTGATCAGGTCGCCGGGGGGGAGCTCGCCCGACAGCGCCAAGCGGCCACCGAACCACAGCACCAAGCCGATCCCGAACAGGAACGCCGAGAAGACCGACGGCACGAACAGCGCACGGACCCGGGCGCGGCGCACCGCGCTCTTGAAGGCCGCGCCGATCGCGTCTCCGTAGTGCGTCGATTCCGCCGCCTCGGCCGTGAACGACTGCACCACGCGGATGCCGGCGATGGCCTCCTCGGCGCGCCCGTTGGCGGCGGCGAGTTCGTCCTGGAACGCGGTGCTGATCTTGCGCAGGCGTCGACCGAAGACCGCCGCCGCGACGATCACCGCCGGCAACACGGCGAGCATCACGAGCGTCAGGCGCCAGTTGATGATGAACAGCACCACGACCCCGCCCACCAGCGAGACGGCCTGCGACGTGAGCTGGACGACGATCGTGCTCACCGCCGACTGGATGGTCGCGATGTCGGAGGTCAGCCGCGAGGTGATCTCGCCCGAGCGCCGCGTCTCGAAGAAGCCGACCGACAGGCCGAGCAGGTGCCGGAACAGGTCGCGCCGGAGGTCGGCGACGACCGCCTCGCCGGCGTAGCCGAGCTGGTAGACGCGCACGTAGGTGGCCACCGCGTTCAGGAGCAGCACCAAGACCAGGAGGACCGCGATGGCGTTGAGGTCGGCCGGCGCGCCGCTGCCGCCGAACGCGCCGCCGAACAGGTCGGTGGCCCATCCCGTGAGCGCGCGCGGAGCAGCGGCGCCGAAGGCGTTGTTGAACAGGTCGCCGACGACGACGGGGAACACGAGGAACAGCAGGCTGCCGGTGGAGGCGGCGACGAGCGCGAGGACCAGGCGCCAGGTGTACGGGCGCGCGTAGGTCGTGAGCCGTCGCAGCGGGGCCAGATCGAGCCGGCCGACCCCTGAGGGGTCGGCCGGACCGGAGCGTGGAGAGGGACGTCGGAACATCGCGGCAGTCTACCCGAGCGCCTGGCGGGGTGGTCGGGTCGTCAGCCCTTGACGGCCCCCGCGGTGAGGCCCTCGACGATCCGGTTCTGGAAGATCAGGACCAGGACGATGAGCGGCACCGTGACGACGATCGAGGCCGCCATGATCTCGCCGAACGGCTCCTGCCGCGCGATCTGCCCGGAGAAGAGCGCGATCGACACCGGCACCGTCCGGGCCGTGGGTTCGATCGACGTGAAGGTGAGCGCGAACAGGTACTCGTTCCATGCCTGGATGAAGGCCAGGAGGCCGGTCGTCACGAGTGCCGGCGCGGTGAGTGGCAGCAGGATCTGCACGAACGTCTGCATCATGCTCGCCCCGTCCACCTGCGCCGCCTGCAGCAGCGAGGAGGGCAGACCCTTGAAGAAGGCGGTCAGCACCCACACCGTGAAGGGCAGCGTGAAGATCATGTACGACAGGATCATCGACGCCATCGCCGGTAGGTTCAGGACCGTGATCACCGCGTACAGGCCGGCCAACACGGCGATCTGCGGGAACATCGTCATCGCCAGGATCACGTACAGCGAGGGCGTGCGGCCGCGGAAGCGGAGCTTGCCGAGCGCGAAGCCGGCGAACGAGCCCACGACGAGGCTCAACGCGGTGACGCTGCCCGCGACGATGATGCTGTTGACGAGGCCGCGCATGAAGTTCGTGTTCGAGAACACGGCGCGGAAGTTCTGGAGCGTCGGCTCCTCGGGCCAGTAGGTGGCCGGGGTGCGGATCAGCTCGCTCTGGCCCTTGAGCGCGGAGTTGAGCGCCCAGTAGAAGGGGAAGACCAGGTAGACGAAGATCGCGACGATCAGCAGGTAGAAGGCGATCTTGCCGAGGAGGGCGCGCTGGCGCTTACTCATCCTTGTCGACCCCCAGCGCTCGGATGTAGAACAGCGCGAACACGAAGATGATCACGAAGATGACGACCGACGCCGCCGACGACATGCCGACGTTGCGGGCCGCGAGCAGTTGGTAGTAGGCATAACTGGCCATCGAGTAGCGCTGCTCCCCGTACACGACCTGGAACAGGTCGAAGACGCGCAGGGCGTCGAGCGTGCGGAAGATGAGCGCCACGGCGAGGGTCGGGGCGAGGAGCGGCAAGGTGATCGTGAAGAAGCGGCGCAGCCGGGTCGCGCCGTCGACCTCGGCGGCCTCGTAGAGCTCCTTGGGGATCGTGGAGAGGCCGGCCAGCAGCAGCAGCGCCATGAAGGGCGTCGTCTTCCAGACGTCGATCATCACCATGCTGGGGATCTGCAACGAGGCGGTCTGGAAGAACGCGAAGTTGCCGTCGGACAAGCCGAGGTCGTTGAAGAGCGTGTTGAAGAAGCCCGCGCGCGTCGGTTGCAGCATCCACTCCCAGATGCGGGCCGAGACCACGGTGATGATCGCCCATGGGACGAGCATCGCGGCGCGCATCACCCCGCGTCCGAAGAACTTGGCGGCGAGCGTCAACGCGATGCCGAGGCCCAGCAGGGTCTCGAGCGCCACCGACGAGACGGTGAAGACGAGCGTGTCCCACATCGCGCGTACGAACGGGGCGGTGGCAGCGCCGAGCACGTAGCGCGTGCCGAACACGTCGAAGGTGGAGACGGCGTCGAGCGCGAAGCGGGTGTCGAGCCTGCGCAGGAACAGCCGGGGGTTCTCGTAGACGGGCTCGCCGTCCTGCATCATCGGCTGGCCGTCGGCGTCCAGGCGCACCGGCACCGCGCGCAGCGTCATGGTCAGCAGCTGCTGGTAGTTCTGGATGCCGATGAAGTCGGGGTCCAGGGCTTGGGCGCCGGCCGCGAAGCGTTCGTCGGTGAAGCTCGAGACGAACACCCGCGCCAGCGGGTACACGGCGACCATGAGCAAGATCAGGAACGACGGGAGCAGCAGCCAGAGCGCGGTGCGCTCTTCGGAACGCGCCAGCTGCGACGTCTTCTTCTTCGGCGGCTTCGTGGGCGGGGTCCGCGCGGGGGCGTTGGCGGTCACGTAGGGGAGACCTCCTCGGGACGATGCGGGCGCGCGCGGCGCTCCGGTGGGGCGATCATGCTCCTCGTGGCCCGAACGAACCGAGGTCGGGGCGGCGTTCGCCGCCCCGACCTCCGGAACCGTTCAGACGGGTCGTGCGGGGCTCAAGGCTGGCCGGTGGGGAAGCCGGTCAGGGCTTCGAGGTCCAGCTCGAGGAGCGCCATCGCCGTCTCGGCCTCTTCGGCGCCCGTCAGGACGCTGTGCACCGAGCGGAAGAAGGCCGCCGACACCTGCGCGTAGTTGGGCGCGGTGGCGGTGGAGGGGCGCGCGACGGCGTTGATGAACACGTCGTACAGCGAGCCGAAGAAGGGCACGGCCTCGAGGACGTCCTCGTCCTCGTAGAGCGCCATGATCGTGGGGTTGAGCGAGCCTTCGACGGCGCGGATCTTCTGCTCGTCGTAGGAGGCGAGGAAGAGCGCGACGTCGGCCGCGAGCTCGGGGTTCTCGCTGTAGCGGCTCACGGCGAGCTGCCAGCCGCCGAGGGTGGCCGCCGGGGCGCCGCCCATCACGTCGCCGGCCGGGAGCGGGCTGACGTCGAAGACGCCGGCGACGGCCGAGCCTTCGGAGTTACCGAGCGAGTAGGCGTAGGGCCAGTTGCGCATGAAGGCGGCGTTGCCGGCCTGCCACAGGTTGCGCGCGTCTTCCTCACCGAAGCCGGTGACGCCACCCGGGCTGATCGTCCCGACCCACGAGGCGGCGAGGTCGATGATCTCGACGGCGTTCGGGTTGTTGATCGTGATGACGCCGTCGGGGCTGATGATGCTGCCGCCGTTGTTCGAGTTCACCCATTCGAGCGCGTCGCAGGTGAGGCCCTCGTAGGCGTTGCCCTGCCAGACGAAGCCCCAGAAGTCCGGGTTGCTGGCGCGCTCGCCTTCCTGAATGACGGTCGCCATCTCGGTCAGTTCGGTCCAGGTCGCGGGCGGGCCGTCGAAGCCGTACTTCTCGAGCAGGTCCGTCCGGTAGTACAGAAGCCCGGCGTCGGTGAACCACGGGATGGCGATGAGCTCGCCGTCGACCGTGTTGTTCTCGACGATGGCCGGGAAGTGCTCGGCGACCACGTCGCCGGCCCCGTAGTCGAACAGGTCGACGAAGTGCACGGCGAGGTCGCCGGGCCAGATGACGTCGATCTGGTAGACGTCGACCTCGCTCGACTGCGCCTGGAAGAACTGCAGGTACAGGCCGAGGCGGTCGTCCGCCAGGTCCGGCGTGTCGAGCACTTCGACGGTCACGCCGGGGTTGGCGTCCATGTAGCGCTGGGCCGCTGCGAGCGTGAGCTCGAGCTCTTGGCCCACGGCACCGGCAGCGACCGTGATCGTCTGAGCCGTCGCACTGCCCAGGACGAGCGTCGCGGCGAGCGCGAGCGCGGTGAAGGTTCTCTTCATGGTGCACCTCTTTCCGAGGGCGGGCGCACGGCCGGGGCCCTCGTGAAACCGTCAAACCCGCTCCGTCGAAGGGACCCACGGCCCCATCCAGCGCTCAAAAAGGTGTCGGGCACGAAACGTTCCCGCACACGGTTCCCCTCCCGAGCACGGAGGCGAAGGTTTGATGTGCGTAGTCTAACGAACGGACGTGACGCGGGCAAGCGCGTCGGACACGCGTGCACCGTGTCCCGACCAAAGTACACAGGCGACCGCCCCGTGCGTCGTGGACGCCCTCACCGGGCCCGACGCCCGATGCTGCCGGTCACCCAGGCCTGGAGATCGAGCTCGCGGAACGGGCGGGGGAGCACGTCCGCGGCCGGTCGCCGCCAGGCCGTCAGTGGTCCGGCGGGGCGCGCGCCGACCACGAGGACCGGCACGTGCGCCCCCTCGCGCCGCCGCCGGAGCTCCCGCAACCAGCGCCAGGGGTCGAGCGCGGCGTCGACCACCACGGCCGCGGGCCGCACCGCGTCGAAGCGTTCGTTCGCGCGTGCGAGGTCGTCGACGAGCTCGGGGCGAACGCCGCCGCGCAGGAGCGCGAGCCGCAGCAGCCGCGCTTCGGCGCCCGGCGCCGCGACGACCAGCACGTCGGCGGGCGCGGCCCCGTCCGGCGCCCGGTCGACGACGCCCGCCTCGCTGAGGCGGCCGAGCAACGCCAGGGCCCGCCCTTCGGGCAGGTCGGTCTCGGCCGCCACCGCCCGCGCCGAGCGATGGCCGTCGACGAGCGCGAGCACGTCCCAGGCCTCGGGCGGCAGCGAGGCGGCGGTCGGGTCGCCCACGCGCACCAAGACCACGTCGGGATCGACCCCGGCGCCGGCGTCCTCGCGCTCGGACAGCACGTCCATCAGCACCCGCATCACGTCGACCCGGTGCCCCTCCGGCGGGAGCGGGACGCGTCCACCTTCGGTGAAGCGGAAGGTGCCGTCGCGCCAGCCGACCAGCTCGCCGACGACCTCGACGGCCTGCCGCTCGACCGCGCGCCCGAGCTCCTCGGCGTCGATCCACCCGCGCTCCAGGGCGGCCGCCCCGATCGGACGGCTCGCGCCGCTCCGCTGCTCCGCGAGCAGCGTCTGCACCTCGTGCAAGCTGAGCAGATCGAGCCGTGCGAGCACCTCGCCGAGGTGGGTGCCACCGTCGAGCCGGGCGTCGTGCAGGGCGCCGGCCTCGAACCAGAAGGTCGCGCGCCGACCGTCCCGTTCCACCTCGAGGGCGCCGTCCTTGCGGCCGGCGACGACGATCTGGAACACGTCGGCGAGCGGCACGTCGCGCAACGAACCTTCGATCATCGCGCCACCCCCTCGTCGAACGGCAGGGCGCCGGGCGTCGGCAACCCGAGGTGCGCGTACGCGCGCGCCGTCGCGACGCGTCCGCGCGGCGTCCGCTGCAGCAGGCCGCGCTGGATCAGGAACGGCTCGTGCACCTCCTCGAGCGTCGCGCGGTCCTCGCCGACCGACGTGGCCAGCGTATCCAGACCCACCGGCCCCCCCGCGAAGCGCTCGATCACCGCGCGCAGGATGGCGCGGTCCCGGCGGTCGAGCCCGGCCGCGTCGACGCCGAGCTCGTCGAGCGCGGCGCGCGCGCGATCCAGGCCGACGCCGTCCTCGCCGGCCACCTCCGCAAAGTCGCGCACCCGCCGCAGCAGGCGTTTGGCGATCCGCATGGTGCCGCGCGCCCGCCGTCCGATCTCCAGCGCCGCGCCCGCCTCGAGGGCGACGCCCAGCAGCCGGGCGTCGCGGGCGACCCCCTCGGCGAGCTCCTCGTCGGCGTAGTACTCCAGGTGCTCGATGATGCCGAAGCGCGAGCGCATCGGGCCGGTGATCAGGCCCGGCCGGGTGGTGGCGCCCACGAGCGTGAAGCGGGGCAGATCGAGCCGGATCGTGCGGGCCGCGGGTCCCTGGCCGAGGACGATGTCGATCTTGTAGTCCTCCATCGCGGGGTACAGGTGCTCCTCCGCGACCCGACCCAGCCGATGGATCTCGTCGATGAAGAGCACGTCGCCCTCTTCGAGCGCGTTGGTGAGGATCGCCGCGAGGTCGCCCGGCTTCTCGATCGCCGGGCCGCTCGTGACGCGCAGACCGACGCCGAGCTCGGCGGCGATGATGTGGGCGAGCGTCGTCTTGCCGAGCCCGGGGGGGCCGTACAGCAGGACGTGGTCGAGCGCCTCGCGCCGGCCCCGCGCGGCCTCGAGGAAGACGCCGAGCTTCTCCTTGAGGCGGCGCTGGCCGACGTACTCGGCGAGCGAGGTCGGGCGCAGCGCTCCGTCGTCCACGAGCGTCAGGCTAGCACGCGCTCCGCGCGCGCCCGCCCCTCGGAGCCGGCCGTCGAGGCGTCGACGACGGGCGCGCGGACCCCGCCGCGCCCCCGGTCACGACCGTGGGGCGCCGCCACCCTCCGGGGGCGTCCACCGCGCCACCTCCGTGCCCCCGCGCACGTACCGGATCGCGTCGGCGTCGACCAGCTCGCGGGTGCCTTCGACCGCCATCGTCGGGGCCCGCACGCCCTCGAGGAAGGCGTCGCGCTCGGTCGCGCTCAGGTCGGCGAGGTGGAGCCGCCACACGCGGCTGCGCCGCAAGGCGACCTCCCACCACGCGCCGCGCCACCAGCGCACCGAGACCCACACCGCCTGCACCGTCACGCCGGCGAAGAACGCCCACCAGATCCCGACGGTGCCCACCCCGAGCCCGACCCCGACGAGCCAGGCGAGCGGGACCACCACCACCCAGCGCCCGACGAGCGTGCCGATCAAACCGGGCCGCACGTCGCCCGCCCCGCGCAACGCGCCGTTGAGGACCATGAAGACCGCCAGGATCGGCTGTACGGCGCCGTTGACGCGAAGGTAGGCGGCGCCGTCGGCCACCACGATCGGGTGGGCGCTCGGATCGAACAGGCGCACGAGCGGCTCGGCGAAGAGGACCAGCGCCAACCCGACCGACCCCATCAGCACGACCGCCAGCGCGACCGCGGCGTGGCCGGCCCGCCACGCGCGACCGATCTGCCAGGCCCCGAGCGCCTGACCGACGAGGCTCGTCGCCGCCACGCTCAGTGCGACGCCGGGCATGAAGGCGAAGCCCTCGACCTGGAACCCGATCGCGAGGGCGGCGGCGCCGTAACTGCCGGAGGGCGTCGCGGTCACCGCGCGGACGACGAGCAGCCCGGCGCTGGAGTACGCGAGCGACTGGAAGCCGGAGGGGAGACCGATCGCGAGGAGGTCGCGGGCGCGCACCGGGTTCAGGCGCCACCGACCGCGCGGCCAGCGGATCACGTTGTGGCCGCCGAGGATGACCAGGGCGATCAGCACCAGCCCGAGCCCGCGTGCGGCCACCGTCCCCACTGCCGCGCCCGGCACGCCGAGGGCCGGGAAGGGGCCGGGACCGAACATGAACCACCAGTTGAAGAGCACGTTCGCCAGGTTCGTGACCACCGCGAGCGCGAGCGGCGTCACGGTGTCGCCGGCCCCCTGCATCAAGCTCGTGAGCGCGAGCTGCGCGACGAGCAGGACGGTGCCCAGGAACAGGATCGTGAGGTAGCCGCTGCCGGCGTCGACGACGAGCGGGTCGCCGCCGCCGTTCAGGAACGTGAGCAGCGGGCGCGACACGAGGAGGCCCACCGCCGTCAGCCCGAGCGAGAGGAGGATCGCCAGCAGAACGGTCTGGCGCGTCACGTCCTCGAGCGCTTCGTCGTCGCGGGCGCCGCGCGCCTGCGCCGCGAGCGCCATCGCCCCCGCGGTGACGGCCATGGTGACGACCAAAATCAGCAGGCGCACGCTGTTCGCGAGCCCGACCGCGGCCACCTCCAGCGGCCCCAGGCGGCCGGCCATGAAGACGTCGACCACGTTCACGAGCGTCTGGAGCAGGTTCGCCACCACGACGGGCAACGCCAGCCGCACGACCGCCCGCAGGGTGGGCGGGTGGAGGGCGAGCATGATGGGGACCACGGCGCGGGCGAGCACGGCCGGCACGCTACACCCGCAACGTGGGTCGGGTGGCGGCGCGCGGCGGTACCATGCCGGGCGAGACCGCATCCGTCCGGTGCGCCGCGCCGACCTCCGGCGAGCCGCCCGCGACCTTGGAGGCACGATGCCCACCCATTCCGTCACCGTCGGTGGCGAGACCCGCGAACTGCCGATCGTCAACGTCGGACCCGTGTCGGTCGCGCTGCTCAACCTCCTCGGCGACACCCGCCTCACCGAGGCGGCCGCCGAGGCGCTCGCCCCACGCGTTCCCGCCGGCGTGGAGGTCCTCGTCACCCCCGAGGTCAAGGCGGTGCCGCTCGCGCACGCGCTCAGCGTCCGGACCGGGCTGCCGTACGTGGTCGTCCGCAAGACCCGCAAGCCGTACATGGTCGGGGCGATCGCGCGCACGGTGGAGTCGATCACCACCGGAACGCCGCAGGACCTGGTCGTCGACGGCGCCGACGTCCCGCGCCTGCGCGGCAAGGGGGTGGCGATCGTCGACGACGTGGTGTCCACCGGCGGCACGCTCGGCTCGCTCACCGAGCTCCTCGAGGAGGTCGGCGCGCGCGTCGTGGGCACCATGGTCGTCTTCACCGAAGGGGATCGGCGCGACGACGTGGTGTCGCTGGGCCACCTGCCGCTCTTCGCCGCCGAGGACGGCGCCTGACGGCCGCAGGGTTCTCGGGAGGCGGGTCGTCCGGAGGCGGATCCTCGGGACCGACCCTGGTGGGGGTGCGCGCGTGAACGACGCCGACGACGTCAAGGAGCAGATCAGGGCGCGGGTCGACCTCGCGCAGTTGATCGGCGAGTCGGTGGCGCTCAAGCCCGCCGGCCGCGGGCAGCTCAAGGGGCTGTGCCCGTTCCACGGCGAGCGCACCCCGTCGTTCCACGTGCACGTCGACCGCGGCTTCTTCTACTGCTTCGGCTGCGGCGCCAAGGGCGACGTGTTCGAGTACGTGATGCGGAGCCAGGGGCTCGAGTTCGCCGATGCCCTGAGGCTGCTCGGCGAACGCGTCGGCATCGAGGTGCGCGGGGTCGCCCCCGGTCAGGGGCGCCGCCGCGACCTGCTCGAGGTCAACCAGGCCGCGCTCGCGTGGTTCCGCGCACGGCTCGACGACGGCCCGGCGCGCGCCTACCTCCGCGAGCGCGGACTGGCCGACGCCACGATCGACACCTGGGAGCTCGGCTACGCGCCCGACGGTTGGGACGGCCTGCTCAAGCACCTGCTGACCCAGGGGGTGCGCGACGACGACCTGCTCGAGGCGGGGTTGCTCTCCGAGAACGAGCGCGGGCGCCGCTACGACCGCTTCCGCGACCGGGTGATGTTCCCGATCCGCGACGCGTTGGGTCGCCTGGTGGGGTTCGCGGGGCGGGTGCTCGGCGACGGGCTCCCCAAGTACCTGAACACCCCCGAGACGCCGCTGTTCAAGAAGGGCGAGGTGCTGTACGGCCTCGACAAGGCGCGCACCGCCATCCGCGAGAGCGGCGAGGTCGTGGTGGTCGAGGGGTACATGGACGTGCTCGCGCTGCATCAGACGGGGTTCGGGACCGCCGTGGCGGCCCTCGGAGCGAACCTGACCAAGGAGCAAGCGGAGCTGCTGACGCGGCTCGACGCCCAGAAGGTGCTGCTCGCCTTCGATGCGGACGAGGCCGGCCAGCGCGCCGTCCTCGCCGGTCTGGAACAGAGCGTCGGACGCCGCTTCCTGGTGCAGGCGGTCAAGGTGCCGCACGGGAAGGACCCGGCCGACGCGGTGCTCGGCGATGCGGGCGATCGGGAGGCCTTCGCGGCCGCGCTCCGCACCGGAACGTCGGAGGTCGCGTTCCGGTTCCAACGCGTCCTTGCGCAACACGACGCGAGCACGCCGCGCGGTCAGCGCGCGCTCTTGCTCGAGCTGCTGCCGGCGCTGCAGCCGCGCGACGTGGTCGACCCGGTCGCCGCCGAGCTGCGGCGGCTGGTCGCCGACCACCTCGGCCTGGAGCCCGCCCGGCTCGACCAGTGGCTGGCGTCGCAGCGGCCGCAGCGCCTGGACGAGACCTCCGTGCGCGGGTTGCGGCGACGGGCCGACGAGCTCACGCCGCTGCGCGCGCTCGAGCTCGAGGTGATCGGTCTGCTGCTGCTCGAGCCCGAGAAGCTGCGGGAGCGGGTGCGGCGCGCGGTCGCGGCGCTGCCGGTGGAGGCGGGGGAGTCCGAGCTCATCGCCTTCGCCGAGCTGTGCGAGCGCTTCGGTTGGCGCGACGCCGAGCTCGTCGCGGCGGTGCAGGCGCGGGAGGGGGCCGACCGCATCCTGGAGCGGCTGCTCGCGCACGCTGCCGACGGGGCCGAGGAGGCCCGGCTCGACGTGGAGTTGCGGCTCGACCAACTCCTGTCGCGGGTGCGCGAGCACCACGTGGAGACCGGCCGCCGCGTCCGCCAAGGGCGGCTGATGCAGCGCCTGGAGGAGTTGGCGGCGCGCGTCCACGACGCCGACGCGCCCAGGGAGGAGCTCGAGGCGGCGTACGCGGAGCTCGCCGAGGTGCAGGGCGCGCTGGCGGCGCGCGAAGGGGAGCGCCGCCTGCGGTCGGCGGGGACGCTCCGGCGGCTCGAGGGCAAGCGCCGGGGACGCGCTTGAGCGCTCCGGTTTCGATTGACACCCCCGGAGGCCCGCTGATATGCTCCTGGGCGCAGCGCGTGAGGCGCCAGAACGCCGGTCACAGCGCGTTTTTTTGTGCCTCGTCGATCGCAAATCCCGTGTTGACCCCGCGCGACGTCCCGCCGCGCGGTCGTGTGTCGAGAAGGAGGGCTGCTTGGAAGCTCCACGAGAACCACTCCTCCAGGACCTGATCCACCACGAGAAGTCCGTGGTCGGAAAGGTCGAGGAGGCGCGCCGCGAGGCCGAGCGCATCGTCGCCAAGGCTCGTGCGGACGCCCGCGAGGCCCTGGAGCGTGCCCGTCGCGAAGGCGACGAGTTCGCGAAGGCCTCGGCCGAACGTGCCGCCGAGGAAGCCGAGGCGGCGCGCGAGGCCATCGTCGCCGAAGCGCGCGCGTCGGTCGCCGCCATCGAGCGCATGGCCACCGAGCACCGCAGCCGGGCGGTCACCGACGTCCTGGAGCAGGTCCTGCCGTGATCACCCCCATGGACCAGCTGCTCGTGGTCGGGCGCA
>JAABSI010000049.1 GCA_011390455.1 Trueperaceae bacterium | reverse complement strand
GTCCCTCGTAGCCGTACCGGATCGCGACGCCGAGTGCGTCCGACATGAGCCCGTGGCCGCGCCAGGCGGGTCGAAGCACGTAGCCGACCTCCCCGACCGCGTCGGGGAAGCCCCGGTAGAAGCCGATCGTGCCGCACAGCGTGCCGGCCGCGTCCTCGATGCCCCAATGGATCGTCTCGCCACGCGCTTGGTCCTCGGCGATCCGCGCGAGCATGGCGCTCGCGGCGGCGGGAGAGGCGGCGGGCACGCCGTCGTAGAACGACACCTCGACGATCGCATCGGCGTCCACGGCCAGCAGGGCGCGCAGGCGCACGCGGGTGCCCCGGAGCGTCGGGGAGATGCCCGGGACGCTCTTCATGCGAACACGAACCGCGCCAACAAGCCCCCGAGCAAGGCGTACCCGAGCGCCACCCCGAGCGTGCGGCGCAGCACGGCCCCCTCTTGCCCCGACAGCTGGACGGTCGCGGCGGCCGCGACGATGTTGTGCGGGCAGATGATGTTGCCGACGGCGGCGCCGAAGCCTTGGGCGCCCAGGAGCGGGAGCGGGTCGAGCCCGAGGGTGCGGGCCGTGGCGAGCTGGAAGTCGCTGAAGAGGACGTTCGAGGCGGTCGCGGAGCCGGTGACGAAGGTGCCGAGCACGCCCACGAAGGGAGCGAAGAGCGGCCAGGCGGCGCCCGCGGTGGTGGCGGCCAGCAGCGCGAGCTCCTCGATCATGCCGGCATGCACCATCAGGCGCGACAGCCCGAGCATCGCGACCAGCGCCACGGCCACCGGCAGCAGCTGCGCCCCGGCGCGCGCGAGGGCGCCGGCAACGTCGCGCCGGCGCGGGCCCTGGATCCACGCGCCGGCGACGAAGCCCAGCGCGAGCATGGTGCCCGGGTGGTACAGCGGGGCGAACTCCCCCGCGAACGGCCCCCAGTTCCAGGCCCAGGCGAGGCCGGAGAGCGCCTCGCGCGCACCCGGTAGGAGCCGCGTCGCCAGCACCAGCGCGATCAGCGCAAGATACGGGGCCGCCGCGCGGAGCAGCCCGCGCGGACCCGTCGCGGTGGGGACCCGGCCGGCCGGCGCCGCGTCCGCCGTCGCCCCGCTTGCCCCGCGCGTGCGCCGGCGCATCCAGGCGAGCGCCGCGACGAAGGCGAGGCCGCCGACCAGCGAGCCGACCAGCGTGGGCAGCTCCGGCCCGACGAAGGTCGCGACCAACGTCGACGGCACGAGGAAGGCGGCCGCGGCGAAGAGCGTCCAGCCCCAGATGCCGCGGCCGCGGACGTCGGGGAAGGCGCGCACGACCATGAGCATCGCCGCGAGCGGGATCAGCGCGCCCAGGATCGCGTGGTACGCGGCGGTCGCGGCGCTCAGTTCGAGCCCGGTGTAGGGCGTCACCGCGATCTGCGGCAGGATGGGCGTCCCGACCGCGCCGAACGAGACCCCGACGGTGTGGCCCACGAGCGCGATCGCCACGGCCTCGACGCGCTTGAAGCCGGCGCTCACCAGGAACGGCGCCGCGAGCGCCACCGAGGTGCCGAAGCCTGCCGCGCCCTCGACGAACAGCACGAAGAACCACGCGACCAGGAGCGCCACGATGCGCGGGTCGCCCGACAGCCGCCCCATCGCCAGGCGGAGCACGTCGACCGAGCCGGTGCGCAGCTGCAGCTCGTGGATGGCGAGCGCAGGGAAGACGATCCAGAGGATCGTCGCGGCCAGGAAGACCGCCTCGAGGAGCGCGCCCCCGGCCGCGCCGGCGGGCCCGAGGGTCGGGAGCACGCGGGTGCCGAGCCCGAAGGCGAGCCAGGCCGAGGCGAGCGCCACGGCGAGTCCAACCAGGCCGGCGCGCGCCGCCGACCAGCGCGCGCCCAGCATCAGCCCGACCACGACGATCAGCGGCGACGCGGCACCGAGCGCCTGGACCAGGGTGGCCACGGCTCAGGCCAGCTTGTCGGCCGTGACCCGGTGGAGCGTCCCGGTGCCGCCCTCGAAGGCGGTGGCGTTGGCGAGCGTGGTCTCGGCGATGGCCGTGACCGCCTCGGCGGTGAAGAAGGCCTGATGGCCCGTGACCAGGACGTTGGGGAAGGTGAGCAGGCGGCTGAAGACGTCGTCCTGGATCACCCGGTCGGAGAGGTCCTGGAAGAAGAGGTTCTCCTCCTCCTCGTACACGTCGAGCCCCAGGTGGCCGATCCGACCGCTCTTGAGCCCTTCGATGACCGCCAGGGTGTCGACCAGGGCGCCGCGGCTGGTGTTGATGAGCATCGTGCCGGGCTTCATCCGTTCGACCGCCTCGGCGTCGATCAGGTGGTGGGTCTCGGGCGTGAGCGGGCAGTGGAGCGAGACGACGTCGCTCTCGTTGAACAGCGTCGCGAGCGGGACGTACGCGCCGATCGCCTCGACCTCGGGGTGCGGGAAGGGGTCGTAGGCGAGCACCCGGCACCCGAAGCCGCGCATGATGCCGGCGAAGATGCGCCCGATCTTGCCGGTGCCGACGACGCCGACGGTCTTGCCGTTCAGGTCGAAGCCGAGCAGGCCTTCGAGGGAGAAGTTGGCCTCGCGCACGCGGTTGTGGGCGCGCGCGAGCTTGCGGTTGAGCGACAGGATCATCGCGACCGCGTGTTCGGCGACCGCGTGCGGCGAGTACGCCGGCACGCGCGCGACCGTCAACCCGAGCGCGTCGGCGGCCTCCAGGTCGACGTGGTTGAAGCCCGCCGACCGCAGCGCGATCAGCCGGGTGCCGCCCTCGAACAGCTGGGTGAGGACCGGGGCGGTCAGGCGGTCGTTCACGAAGGCGCAGACCGCGGGGTAGCCAGCGGCCAGGCTGGCGGTGCTCTCGAGCAGGCGCGGCTCGAAGTAGGTGATCTCGTGCCCGAGATCGCGGTTCGCGCGATCGAAGTAGGTGACGTCGTAGGACTTGGTGCTGAACATCGCGATCTTCATGGGGGGCCTCTCGGGTCCAGGTACGGCGACGGGCGCGGCGAAGCGCGACGCGGCGGGCGCGGTGAGGGGTGCAACGCTCGGCGCGCCGCGGAACGCGGCGATCGCGCCGGCGGCGCACCGGGCCATCATCCCCGCGGCGCGGCGCGGGGGTCAAGGACGCCGAGCACGGTCGGTCGGGCCGGCGCGCCCTTGACGGCGCCTGAACGGACGTTTAGCATCATGAACATGCGTTCAGCCTCACCCGTCCCGCCCGACGACCGCACCGCCGTCGCCCGCATCCGCGACGCTGCGCTCGCCTGCTTCGCGGAGGCGGGGGTGGCCGCCACGACCGTGCGGCAGGTGGCCGAGCGCGCGGGCGTGTCGCCGGCGCTGGTCATCCACCACTTCGGCTCCAAGGCGGCGCTGCGGAAGGCCTGCGACGCCTACGTGGCGGCCTTCGTGCGCGAGCGCAAGAGCGCCGCCATGCGCGCCGGGCCGGGCCTCGACCCGCTCGCCCTGCTCCGCCCGGAGGACGACCGCGTGCCGCTGCTCCCGTACCTCGCGCGCGTGCTCGCCGAGGGTTCGCCCGAGGTCGATGCGCTCGTCGACGAACTCGTCGCGGACGCCGAGGGGTACCTGGCCGAGGGGGTCGCGAGCGGGACCGTCCGCCCGCTCGACCACCCGGAGGGGGTGGCGGCCGTGTTGACGCTCTGGTCGCTCGGCGCGCTGACGCTGCACCGGCACGTCCGCCGGCTCGTGGGCGTCGACCTGACCGCGCCGGCCGCGCAGCTGCTGACCACGACCGGGTACGTCGGACCCGCGATGGAGATCCTCAGCCGGGGTCTGGTCGACCCGGCGATCTACGAACGACTGGCGCGCGCCGCCGCCGACGCGGCGCCCGACGCACCCGACCCCGAGGTCGGCGAGGAGGAACGATGAACGCCGCGATCCAAGTCCAGGAACTGGTCAAGAGCTACGGCCGCACCCGTGCGCTCGACGGGCTCGACCTGGAGGTCCGCACCGGTGAGGTGTTCGGGTTCATCGGGCCGAACGGCGCCGGCAAGTCGACCACCATCCGGGTCCTGATGGACCTGCTGCGTCCCGACGCCGGCACCGCCCAGGTGTTCGGGCAGGCGCCGGCCGAGGGCGGCCCGGCGCTGCGCCGCCGCATCGGCTACCTGCCCGGCGAGCTCGCGATGAAGGGTCCGGTCCGCGCCGGCGACCACCTGCAGCACCTTGCCGCCCTGCGCGGTGGCCGTGGGCGCGACCGCATCGATGCCCTCGCCGAGCGCTTCCAGCTCGACCTCACCCGACCGCTCCGCACCCTCTCGAAGGGGAACAAGCAGAAGGTCGGCGTGATCCAGGCCTTCATGCACGAACCGGAGCTGCTGGTGCTCGACGAACCGACGAGCGGCCTCGATCCCTTGCTCCAGCACGAGTTCTTGGAGCTCGTGCGCGAGCGGGCGGCGGCGGGCACGACCGTGTTCATGTCCTCGCACGTGCTGCGCGAGGTCGAGAGCGTCGCCGACCGGGTGGCCATCATCCGCGCCGGCCGCATCGTCGACGTCGACTCGGTGCGCGGCTTGCGCGAGCGGGCGGGCCAGCGCGTGGCGTTCACCTTCGCCGCGCCCCCGGAGCTCGCGGCCTTCGCGGACGTCGCCGAGCTGCACGACGCGCGCCTCGACGGCGCGACCCTCTCGGGGCTGTTGCGGGGCGCGCCCGACGCGCTCCTCAAGACCGCCGCCCGCTACGAGGTCGTCTCGTGGTCGGCGCGCGACCGCGACCTGGAAGACCTGTTCTTGGACGTCTACCGACTCGGCGCCGCCGGCGCCGAAACGAACGGAGGGCGCGATGCGCGCTGAATCCTTCCCGACCCTGGCGCGGGTGCTCCGCGACCACCGCCGCGCGTTCCTGAGCTGGCTCGTGGCGCTGACGGCGATCACCGCTTTCTACATGGCCTTCTGGCCGATGATGGGCGCCGAGATGCTCGCGGCGATCGAGGGCATGCCCGAGGGCCTGATGACCGCCATGGGCTACGACCGGATCGGCACCGCCGCGGGCTACCTCGAGGCCGTCGTGTACGGTCTGCTCGGCCCCGTCTTGCTGCTCGTGTACGGCATCGGGCTCGGCGTGCGCCTGATCGCCGGCCAGGAGGAGGACGGCACGTTGGAGCTCGACCTGACGGCCCCCGTCGCCCGCGGGCGGCTCTACGGGGAGCGTCTGGCCGCCGCGTGGCTGCTGCTCCTCGGGCTGGTGACCGGCGTCACCCTCGCGGTGTTCGTCAGCGATCCGCTGTTCGACCTCGGCCTCGACCTCGGAAACGTGGTCGCGACCAGCGTCGGACTCCTGTTGCTCGTCGGGGGCTTCGCGACGCTCGGCCTCGCCGTGGGCGCCGCCACCGGGCGGCGCGGCATCGCGCTCGGCGCGGTGGCCGGCCTCGCGGTGGTGGGCTTCGTGTTCCGCGGCGTCGCGAACTCGGCCGGCGTCGACGCGCTGGCCGCCGTCTCGCCGTTCTCGTGGTTCCTCGCGCCGGACCCGCTGGCCAACGGTTTCGACCTCGCGAGCACCCTCAAGCTCGCGGCCATCTCGTTGGTCGCGGCGCCGCTCGGGCTGTGGCGCTTCCGGCGGCGCGACCTGATGACCTGACCTCGTTCTTGCGGCGTTGACGCCCCGCGCGACGGTGGTGGCTCGTGGACCGAGGCCCCTATGATGCCCCATGGCTGCGCTCGTGCGACTGATCGGGCGGGGGTCCATCGAGGCCGTCGGTCAGGTGTGGGAGCCTGCCGCCGACCGCCGGAGCGCCCTTCTGTACTACGTCGCGTTCGCGCGCGGATGGGTCTCGCGGGAGGATCTGCTCGTGCTGTTCTGGCCAGATTCGGACGAGCGACGCGCGCGGGCCAACTTGCGCCAGTTGCTCGTGGCCGTCCGGGCCCTTCCCTTCGCGACGGAACTGGAGGTCGAGCCGACACGTGTCCGGTGGCCGGTGGCTACCGACCTGCAGACCTTCGACGAAGCCTTCGAGCGCGGTGAGTTGGAGGCCTTGGGCGACGCGTGGGCGCGCCCGCTTCTCGACGGCTTCCGCCTGGCCACGGCGCCAGAGTTCGAATCGTGGCTGGAGCTGGAGCGCATCGACCGCGTCGAGCGCACCCGGGCCGGCGTGTGCGAGGTCGCGCGGCGCTCGCTCTCGGAGGGTCGAGCATCGGCCGCTGCAACGCTCTTGGACCGTTGGCTCCTGTCCGACCCGATGCACGAGGAGGCGTTCCGGCTGTGGGCCGAGGCGAGCGCGTCCACCGGTATGCGGACGTCGGTGCTCGCCCGGTACGAGTCGTTCGCGGCGCGCCTCGCCGGAGCCTTCGGGGTCGAACCGGAACCAGCGACGACCGCACTCGTCGAGCGGGTGCGCCTCACGTCGGATGCTGGGAATGTCGGAGTGCTCGTCGCATTCGGCTCCGGGTCTCGGCACGTGAGGCCGCGAGCGACGCGCCTCGGAGGGTTCGTAGGCCGCGAACCCGAGCTCGCTCGCCTGACGGAGGTACTCGTCCCGGGTGCCGTCGTCGCGGTCGTGGGTGCAGGTGGGATGGGGAAGACGCGCTTGGCGCTAGAGGCGGCGAACCGGATGGTCGCCCACTTCGCCGACGGTGTCGTGTGCGCCGAGTTGAACGAGGTGCGCGACGCAGATCAGGTCGGCTCGGTCCTCGCGAGGGCTCTGGGACTCGACTTCCCACCCCGAGCGTCGCCGCTCGAGGCGGTCGCGGAGGTGCTCGCACACCGCCAGACGTTGGTGGTGCTCGACAACGTGGAGCAGATCGACGACTTCGAGCAGGTCCTCGCCCGGTGGTGTAGAAGCGCGCCGAGCGCCGCCTGGTTAGTCACGTCCCGCCGAAGCCTCGAGATGCGCGACGTCTCGGTGCTGGACCTCGATGGCCTCGCGTATCCGCCCGACCCCGACGGCGAGCCTGCCGGCGCAGCCTTTCCGGCCGTCGAGCTCCTCATGCAACGGGCCCGCCAAGTCGGGGTGGCGCTCGATCTCGAGCGCGATCGAACCCACGTCGCGCGTGTCGCCCGCTTCACGGCCGGGATGCCCTTGGCGCTGGAGCTCGCCGCCGGTTGGCTGCGCGTGATTCCGATCGAGGTCGTCGCGGACGAGCTCGCCGCTGGCATCGACCTCCTGCGTGCGGCAGATGGTCGGACCGCCCCGCGGCACGCGAGCGTGCGGGCGGTGTTCGAGGCCTCTTGGTCGGTGCTGTCGCACGCCGAGCGGGCTGCGCTCGTGGCGTTGGCGCCGTTCCGAGGGGGTTTCACGGAGGCTGCCGCCCGTGCGGTGGCCGACGTGGGCCGCCCCATGCTCCTGGCGCTTCGAAACAAGTCGTTCGTGTCGTTGGGTGCGCGAGGACGCTTCGTCCAGCACCCGCTCCTAGAAGCCTACGTGCGCGAGCGCGCCGCTTCCGACCCGGCGCTCGTCGATGCACGCGCCCGCCATGCGCGATGGGCCTTCGACCTCCTCGAGGAGCAGGAGCGGCTGGGGCAGCGCGGCGCGGCTGCGAAGGCCGTCGCCGCGGTGGTGGACGAACTGGCCAACGTCGAGGCGGCGTGGACCCATGCGGTCGAGGCCGGCGACGGTTCGCGCTTCCACGTCGGCGGCGTGACCATGGTGAACGCGTTCCGTCAAGCCGGCCGAGCTGCGAGGTACGACGAACTGGTGCGCGGTGCGCGGCGCGGGGCCGTCCCAGGAACGGCTGCGTGGGCCTGGCTGAACCTTCAGGGTTGGTCGATGGGAGCCGATCGTTTCGGAAGGGATGAAGAGGCGTTCGAGGAGGTGGAGGTCGCGCTCGCCACCTTGCGACGCGTGGAGCGCGACCCGTACTGGCTGGCCTGGGCGCTGTTCGTGTTCGCGAACTCCGCGATCGGCGTGGGACGACGCGGCCTCGCTCGCACCGCGATCGCCGAGGCCGCCGAGCGCTTCACCGCCCTGGAGGACTGGGACTTGGTCGGCGAGATGCGCGTGACCGAGTACCTCCTCGCCGAGGCACCGGACGAACGTCACCGGCTGTTCGAGGTGCTGGAGGCGCTCGTGCGCCGAACGGGGAACACCGACCTCGCGGTTCGCGGCAAGCGGCTGCATGCTCGGTTCGTTGCCACCACGTTCGGGGACTGGGGCACGGCGCTGCGACTGATCGAGGGCGTCATCGCCATCGAGCGTGGGCGGAGCGCCCCACCTGGGCGACTCGTCGATCCGTTGCTGGGCGCCGCCGGATTGACCGCCGCGATCGGCGACCTGGAAGCGGCCGATGCGTACGCGGCGGAGGCGCAAGCGCGGGCGTCGGAGATGGGTCCGAGCGGCCGCGACTGGTTGGCCGCGGCGATCGCCGAGCGCGCGCGGTTGGCTTGGTTGCGCGACGACGTCGTCCGGGCCGCTGCGCTCCTCGACGAAGTCTCTGATGCCGGCAACGGCACGAGGGTCGAGGCGCTGCGCGCGCGACTCGCCGTCGGCTCGGGCGATGCGGCGCGCGCTCGGGTACACGTCGAGCGCGCAGCGGCGGGGTCGCCGGGTGTCCTCGACGGCCGCGCGCAGGCCGTCGAGGACGCCCGCATCGGGGTCCTCCGCGCCGAGGTTGCGGTTGCGGCGGGGGACCTGCGAACTGCGCGCGACGCGCTGGACGGGGCGATCAGTCAGGCCTTGTCGTCCAAGTTGCTGCCGGAGCTACTCGGCGCCCTCGCCGGTGCGGTGCCACTCGTGCCAGTTCTGCTCGGTGATGAGTTGAGGTCCTGGGTGACCGTACATCCGGCAGCGGAGTACGAGGTGCGGCGCCGGGTGTCGGCTCCCCATCGAGCCGCATCGGTAGGCGGGCCCGGCCACGACTGGCCGGCAGCGGTGGCGATGGCCCAGCGCGTGCTCACCGCCTTGCGGGTACGGGTCGATGAAGGTACGGCGTCTTCGGTGCGCTGAGGGGTCGATCGCTCGTCAACGTCACCGCGCGAGTTGCGTGGCCGTTGGCTCCGTGGCGTCACCGCACGCGCCGCGAGCGCTCCAGTTCTGCGCCGAACGCCGACAAGCGCGATGGCACGTCCCCCTCGGGGTACGGCGCGAGCGTCGCCGCGTCGAAGGCGCGCACGCTCACGCCGATCGGGTCGAGCGCGACGTCCACGACGACGACGCCGGCGCGCGGCGCCAGGCCGGTGCCGCGCAACGCCCGTCCGCCGGCCGCGCCCGGCGAGAAGAGCAGCTCCAGGTCGCCCCACGCCGCGGCGTAGAACGCCCCCTGGTGCCCGCTGACGTACGTGTCGACGCCACCGGCGACCATCAGGTCGCGCAGCTCCTCGGTGCGCCACGCCACCTCGCCGTCGCGATCGCGCCCCTCGGCGATGCCGAGGAGCGGCAGGTGACCGACCACCCAGCGCAGCGGCGCCGAGCGCGCTTCGGGTGCGTCGAGCGCGGCCGCCAGCGCCGCGCGTTCGGCGTCGTCCAGCACCGGTCCCGAGGCGTCGACGACCGCGACGTACAGCGGGCCGAGGCGGAACGACCAAGCGAACGGCGCGTCGGCGTCGTTCGCGACGTCGAGCCCGGCGCGGTGGTGGGGGGCGCTCCAGTACGCCGCGGCGGCCTCGCGCTCGCGGGCGAAGGCATACGCGCCGTCGGCGCCTCGCAGCTTCGAGGCGTCGTGGTTGCCCAACGCGGCCGCGTACGGGATGCCGGCCGCGCGCAGCGGCGCCGCGACCGCAGCGTCGAAGGCCGCCCACATCGCGGCGAAGCGGTCGTCCGGGAGGGTGCGCGACTGACCCGCCACCAGATCGCCGGGCAGCAGCACCAGGTCGGGGCGCCAGACGTCGACGATCGCCGCCACCGACCGGTGCACCGCAGCGGCGTAGTCGGTGGCGCCGTACGGACCGTTCAGGTCGCCCAGCACGACGATGCGCAGGTCGCCGCGGGGCGGGTCCACGGCGACCTGCGCGGACGCGGGTGCAGCGAACGCCACCAGCCACAGCGCGACCGCGAGGGCGTGGCGCATCGGGATCGTCCTCATCGCCCGCATCCTCGCGCATCGGGAGGCCACGCGCGCTCACGCGGCGTGCCGTTCGGGTTCAGGCCTCGTCGCCCGGAGCCGGTTCGCGCAGGTGGTGCACCGCCCGCTCGAGGTTGTGGGCGATGGCTTGCGCCCAGGTCAAGGCCTCGAGCGTCTCCTCGGCGTCGTCGGCGTCCGCCGTCCCGTCGGCGACCCGCCGCAGGATCTGCCCGCGGGTGCGTCGGCGCAGCCCTGGGATGGCCTGGAAGCGCTCCAGGATTGCGTCCGCAGGGGCGTCGGGCGCCAGCACCGGGCACCACGCCACCATCGCCGCGACCGCGGCATCGAGCGCCTCGCGCACCGGTCGCACGTCGGGGGCATGGGCGAAGCGCGCCAGCGCGGCGGAGGGCGCCAACCGGTGCGCCGCGCGGATCAGATGGTCGAGCGCGTGCAGCACCGACACGTGCCGGCGGCGATCGGGCGGGTCGCCGTCGCCCGTGCGGACCTTCGCGAGGAACTCGAGCGTCTCCTCGAGCGCATGGGCGGAATGCGCCCACCGTGCGCGGGCGTCGGCGGCGGCGCGCGCGGTGCCGGCGCGGGTGGCGAGGGCGTGGGTGGCGTCGCCGAGCTCGGCCGCGATGCCCAGCAGCGTCGTGCGCGCCGCCTGCACGGCGAGCGCGGGTTCGTCGACCGACGCGTACTTGAGATGGCGGGTCAGCGGTGGACCGCGGTCCGGCACCAGCCGCGTCACCAGCGCGGTGAAGGTGGGCAACCAGGGTAGGAACAGCGCCACCCCGACGACGTTGAACAGCGTGTGGAACGCGGCGATCACCAGCGCCGGGTCGGAGCCGATCAGCAGGCCGTCGGGATCGAGGCCGAACCGTGCGAGGACGGCGAGCAGCAGCAGCGCCACCGCGCCCGTGAGCAGGTTGAACACCACGTGCGCGACCGCCGTGCGGCGCGCGGCGGGGCTGGCACCGAGCGACGCGAGGAGCGCCTTGGGGGTGGTGCCGAGGTTCTGGCCGATCACCAGCGCGGCCGCCTGCTCGAGCCCGATGGCGCCGGCGGCCAGCGCCGTGAGGGTGGTCGCCACGGCGGCGCTCGAGGACTGCATGATCAGCGTCATCGCGGCGCCGATCGCCACGAGCAGCAGCATCCCGCCCAGGTGGTCGGTGCTGGCGGCCGGGATCACGAAGCCGTCGGCCAGGTCGGCCATCGCCACCTGCATCAGGGAGATGCCCACGAAGAGCAGGCCGAAGCCGGCCAGCGGCATCCCCGCCGCCCCGAGTCGGCCGCGGCCGAGCAAGCGCAGGAGCGCCCCGGCGGCGACCGCCAGCATCGCCACCGACGACACGTCGAGCTTGAGGCCGAAGTAGGCGACGATCCAGGCGGTGGACGTGGTGCCGAGGTTGGCGCCCAGGATCACGCCGACGGCGGACACCATCGGCAGCAGTCCTGCCGAAACCAGGCCGATCGTGGTCATGGTGGTCGCGCTCGACGACTGGATGATCGCGGTCGCGACCGCGCCGGTCGCGACGGCGGCCAGCCGCCCGCGGGTGAAGCGCGCCAGCCCGCGGCGCAGCGCGCCGCCCGCCATCGCCTTCAGGCCCTCGGTGAGCAGCAGCATTCCGAGCAGGAAGACGCCGACGCCACCGATCAGGTCGATCGCCACGAGCACCTCCTCGCGTGCGTTCCCCAGGGTCGCATCCCGGAGGGGGCGTCCGCGGGGGCATGCGCCCCGGCGAGCGCGCTGGCCTCCGCGAGCGCCGCGCGCTGGGGGTCCGCGCGCTCCGTTCGTCCGGAAGGCTTCACAAGCGTGGGTCGCACGGGGGATACTGCGCCGCATGAACCGTCCGGTCCCCGGCTCGTCCGGCGCCCGCGCCGTCGGTCGCACGACCGACGCCGGGCTCGGTGCGCCCCTGGAGGGCACCACCAGGTGCCGCCGTGGCTGACGCCTTCGCGCTCCGGCACGAGCGCGGCGTCACGCGGCGGTACGCCATCCTGGTGGCCCTGCAGGAGTTCGCCATCTGGCTCCCGTTACCGGTGCTCGTGCTGCACCTCACCGAACGCGGGTTCGACCTCGCCGCGATCGGCTTCGCGTTCGCGCTCCGGGCGGTGTTCGTCGTCCTGCTCGAGGTGCCGACCGGCGGGCTCGCCGACGCCATCGGGCGCAAGCCGATCGCGCTGGCGTCGCAGACGGCGACCTTCGCCTCGTTCGTGGCGCTGCTGTTCGTCGGCGGTCCGGGGATGCTCCTCACGTACGCCGTCTTCCAGGGGATCGGGAGCGCGCTGCACAGCGGCGCCCTCGAGGCCTGGTACGTCGACCGGCTCGGGGCGACCGGCCCGGACGTCGACCTGCAACGCCACCTCGCCACCATCGGGGTGGTGCAGACGGCCGCGATGCTGGTGGGGGCGGCGTTGGGCGGCGTGCTGCCGGCGCTCTTCGCCGGCGCCGACCTGCCGTGGCCCTTGGCCGGCTTCGGGGTGGCGCTCGCGGCGGGCCTGCTCCTCCGGTTGGTGGTCGCCGTGCTGACCGCGCTCCTGGTCGTCGAGCCCGAGTTCGCAGGGCGCGCTCGGTGGGCGGTCGCCTTCCAGACGCCCGCCATCGTGCGCGACGGGTTCCGCCTCGTCCGGCAGTCGCCGACGCTCCCGTGGCTGCTGATCGCGGGCGGCGCCATGGGGTGGTCGTTGACCGCCGTGGAGACCTTCTGGCAGCCGATCGCCAGCCTCACCTTCGGCGCCGACCCGGCCAGGAGCAGCGTCTACGGTGCGCTCGGCTTCGTGCTCGGCACCTCCGGCCTCCTCGGCAGCCTGCTGGTGATGCGCCACGGCGACCGCTTCCCGGGCGGGCCGGTGGCGCTCGCCGCGGCCACGCAGGTCTTGAAGGCGGCCGCGATGCTGCTGCTCGGCGCGCAGGCGGGCGGCCTCGGGGTCGCCCTCGGCTTGGGCCTCGCCTACGTCGCGATCGCGGCCCAGAACGCGCCGCACGACGCGCTGCTCAATCAGGCCGTGCCGAGCGATCGCCGCTCGATCGTCCTGAGCATCCACTCGCTCGTGTTCTTCGGGGGCATCGCGCTCGGCTCGAGCGTCTTGGGCGTCGTCGCGAACACGGCCGGTGCGCCGTTCGCGATGGCGCTGGCCGGCGTCGTGACCGTGGTCGCGGCCGGGGCGTACGGCGGCGTCGCCGCGGCGCGGCGGGGTGGGGCGGCCGCCGCGCCCGCGCCGGCGAGCGAGGAGCTGGCGGCGGACTGAGCCGGGCCCACGCCCGCGCACGACCAGAATCGTGTTTATCCCATTGACATGGAATATCCATGTTGGTACGGTGCACATGGATTTGGAGGACGGCCATGCCCCGTGCCTACGACAACACCAAGCGCGCCCGCGACGCGGCGCGGACCACCGAGCGGATCGTCGCCGCCACCGAGGCCTTGCTCGCGAGCGGCCCCATCGGCGACGTCACCTTGCAGGCGATCGCAGCCGGAGCGGAGGTCACGGTTCAGACGGTGCTGCGCCACATGGGCTCGCGCGACGGCTGCTTCGCGGCCGTCGGGGAGCGCATCGCTGCACGCGTCGACGCGCAGCGGGGCGCCACCGCGCCCGGCGACGTCGACGCGGCCATCGCGGCGGTGATCGCGCACTACGAGGCCGAAGGTCGCTTGGTGCTCAACCTGTTGGCTCAGGAGGGGGGCAGCGAGCCGGTGGCCCGCGAGGCCGCCGAGGCGGGCCGCGCCTACCACCGTGCGTGGGTGGTGCGCTGTTTCGGCCCCTGGGCCCCGGAGCCCGATCCCGAACGCGTCGACGCCCTGGTCGCCGCCACCGACCTCTACGTCTGGAAGCTCCTGCGCCTCGACCTCGGCCGCTCCCCCGAAGCGACCGAGGCCGTCGTCGCCCGCCTCGTCCGATCCGTCTTGGAGGCACCATGAGCACCGTCCTGATCTACACCTCGCCCGCCCGCGGGCACCTCTACCCGATGATGGACGTGGCGCTGGCCCTGCGCGCCGCCGGCCATCGGGTGGTGGTCCAGACGCTCGCGGACGAAGGCGATCGGGTGGCCGCGGAAGGTCTGGAGCATCGACCGATCGCGGCGGCGATCGAGGCCCTGCCGCTCCGCGACTTCGCGCACGGGAAGCCCCTCGCGCAGGTGCGCGCCGCCTTCGACGCCTGGCTCGCGCGCGCGCCCCACGAGGTCGCCGATCTGCGCGCCGCCACGGCCGACCTGTCGCCCGACCTGCTCGTCGTCGACGCCAACACCTGGGGCGCAGCGGCGTTCGCGGAGGCGCAGCGGCGGCCGTGGGCCGCGTTCCTTCCGTACGCGTTGCCGGTCGCCTCGCGCGACACGCCGGCGTTCGGGCCCGGCTTCGCGCCGCCGCGCCACGCCCTCGACCGCCTGCGCGACCGAGCCGTGTGGGGGGCCCTCGACGGCGCGGTCCGGCGGCCGCTGCGCGGGCTGGACGCCCTGCGCGCCGACCTCGGGGTGCCGCCCATCGGGACGTACGAGGGCCTCTTCCTGCGCGCCGACGCGCTGCTCTACCGCACCGCGGTGCCCTTCGAGTACCCGCGCTCGAGCTGGCCCGCGTCGGTGCACGCGATCGGGCCGGGCCTCTGGGCGCCACCGGGCGAAGCCCCGGCCTGGCTCGCCGACCTCCCGCACCCCCGCGTGCTGGTGAGCGTCTCGACCGAGTTCCAGGACGACGGCGCGATCGTCGAAGCGGCGCTCGCCGGCCTCGCCGACGGACCGGGCAGCGTGATCGTCACCACGTCGGCGCTCGACCCGGCGCGCTTCGCCGCGCCGCACGAGCGGGTGCGGATCACGCGCACGCTGCCGCATGGGGCGGTGATCCCCGAGGTGGACGTGGTCGTCACGCACGGCGGCATGGGCACCACCCAGCGCGCGCTCGCGGCCGGGGTCCCCGTGTGCGTGGTTCCTTGGGGGCGCGATCAGAGCGAATCCGCACGGCGCGCCGAGGTGTGCGGGGCCGGGACGATGCTGCCGAGGGCGCGGCTGACCCCGGCGCGTTTGCGCGCGGCCGTGCACGGGGCGTTGGGTCGGAAGCCGGGTGCGGAGCGGATCGCACGCGCCTTCCGTGAGGCGGGCGGCGCCGAGCGCGGGGCGGCGGTGCTCGAAGGGCTGCTCGGGGTCCGGCGCCCGGAGTCGTCCGCTGATCGTGGTTGATGCACGCCGACGCGGAGCCCATCATGGACCCACGATGGGAACCCTCGCGTAGGATGCCGCGATGAAACGCTCGATCGGGATCGCCGTCCTCGCGACCGTGCTCGCGCTCACGGCGTGCATCGACGTACCGCCGCCGGGCCCCCCGCGCACCTTCGCCAACGACGCGGCGATCGCGATCCCGGCGGAGGGCGCCACCTCCGGGCCCGCCTCCTCGTACCCGTCGACGATCGTCGTCGAGGGCCTGCCGCCGGTCATGCCGACCTTCCGGGTCCGGCTGAACCGCTTGTCCCACGGGTGGCCCGGCGACGTGGAGGTGCTCCTCGTCGGCCCCGGAGGGGAGCACGCGCTCCTGCTGTCCGACGCCGGGGGTGGGACCGACGCCGTGGACGTCACGCTGATCTTCGAGGCGTCCGCCACCGACGTCGTGCCGCCCATCGGCCCGATGGTATCGGGGGCGTTCCGACCGTCCGCGTACGGCGACGGCGGTGCCTTCGCGGCGCCCGCGCCCGCAGCCCCGTACGTCGCCGACCTCGACGCCTTCGCGGGTACCGACCCGAACGGGACCTGGAGCCTGTTCGTGTCGGACGATCAAACGGGCGACGTCGGCGCGCTCGCGGGCGGTTGGTCGATCACGTTCTTCGACGATTGACCCGGCCGTCCGCCGCGTGTCGATCCGTTCGCGTCCGGCCGTTCAGACCACCCGGTCGGGGAAGGTCGGCGCGCGCCACGGGCCGCGGGCGCGCTCGAACGCCGCCGCGATCGCGAGCACGGCGACGTCGTCGAAGGCGCCCCCGAACACCGAGAGGCCGATCGGCAACCCGTGCGCGAAGCCCGCGGGCACGCTCGCGTGCGGGTACCCGGCGACGGCGGCCGGCGAGGCGCAGCCGGGGAAGGGGCGGTCGCCGTCGATCAGGTCGATCGTCCAGGCCGGGATCCGCGACGGGGCGATCAGGGCGTCGAGGCGGTGCTCGCGCAATGCGCGGTCGATGCCCTCGTCGCGCGCGAGCCGCAGACAGGTCGCGCGCGCCTCGAGGTACGCCGGGTCGTCCAGCTCGGGCGCCCGCTGCGCCGCCTCGTGCAGCTCCTGGCCGAAGTAGGGCATCACTCGGTCGGCGTGCCGGCGGTTGAAGGCCACCACGTCGTCCAGGTCGCGCACGGGTGCGGTGGGGTGGCCCTGCAGGTAGGCGTTCAGCCCGGCCTTGAACTCGGCGAGCAGCACCGTCAGCTCGGCCTCGACGAGCGCGGCGCGGTCGCCGAGCTCGATCCCCTCGACGATCTCGGCGCCCAGGCCGCGCAGCACGTCGAAGGCCCGCGCCGCGACCGCGTCGGCGGCCTCGTGGACCCCGACGCAGGAACGCGGAACCCCCAGGCGCACGCCGCGCAGGTCCGCGCGTGCGCCGTGGGCCGAGAACGCGGCGGGCGTGCGCCCCACGGCGGTCGCCGGGTCGTTGGGGTCCGTACCCGCCATGGCGTCGAGCAGCAGCGCGGCGTCCGCGACCGTGCGCGTCAGCGGCCCCGCGGTGTCCTGCGAGGCGGCGATGGGGACGATCCCGTCGCGGCTCACCAGCCCCACGGTCGGCTTGAACCCGACGACGCCGACGAGCGAAGCCGGGGCGGTGATCGAGCCGTCGGTCTCGGTGCCGATCGCCGCGGCGCACAGCCCGGCCGCCACGGCCACCGCCGACCCGGAGCTCGACCCGCCGGGGGTGCGGTCGAGCGCGTACGGGTTGCGCACCTGGCCGCCGCGGCTGCTCCAGCCGCTCGAACTGCGGCTCGAGCGGAAGTTGGCCCACTCGCTCATGTTCGCCTTGCCCAGCACGATCGCGCCGGCCTCGCGCAGGCGCACCACCAGGAAGGCGTCGCGCTCGGCGCGGTGGCCTTCGAGCGCCAACGAGCCGGCGGTGGTCGTCAGGGCGTCGCCCGTGTCGACGTTGTCCTTGAGCAGGATGGGGACGCCGTGGAGCGGTCCGCGCGCGCCGGACCGGCGGCGCTCGGCGTCGAGGTCCGCGGCGATCGCGAGGGCGTCGGGGTTCGTCTCGAGCACCGCCCGCAGGGTGGGGCCCGCGCGGTCGATCGCGTCGATGCGCTCGAGGTAGGTGCGCACCAGGGCTTCGGCGCTGGTGGCGCCCTCGGTCATCCGCGCTTGGAGTTCGGCGATGGAGCGGTCGTGCAGGTCCACGGGGGCCTCCGGGGGGACGCGCCATCCGCGCCGCCTGGAGTGGGCGTGGCTTCGGGCGTCGGGTCGGCCCACGATACGTGGGGCGCGCTCGTTGCGGGCACCGATCTCCCGCAGACGGAGGAACGCGGGGTACGGTTCGCCATGCCCCAACCCGTCCTGATCACCGGCTGCAGTTCCGGCATCGGCCTCGCCACCGCGCGCCTCCTCGCCGAGCGCGGCGTCCCGGTCTACGCCACCGTGCGCACCGAGGCCGACGCCGCCCGTCTGGGTCGGATCGACGGCGTCGAACCGTTCGTATGCGACGTGACCGACGACGCTGCAGTCGCGCGCCTGCGCGAGGCGATCGACGCCCGCGGCGCCGGGCTGTGGGGCCTCGTGCACAACGCCGGCATCGGCCATGCCGCGCCGCTCACCGAGACGCCGATCGACGACCTGCGGGCGGTCTTCGAGGTGAACGTGGTCGGCGTCCATCGGGTGACCAACGCGCTCCAAGACCTGATCGTCGCCGCCGGCGGCCGCATCGTCACCCTGTCGAGCATCTCGGGCACGCTGACGCCCGAGACGCTGGGCCCGTACAGCATGTCGAAGCACGCGCTCGAGGCCTACACGGACGCGCTGGCGAAGCAGCTCGTGGGCCTGGGCGTGCACGTGTGCGCGGTCGTACCGGGCAACTTCGATTCGGCGATCACGACGAACCTGGTGCGCCGCTTCGCACCGCCTGCGAGCGCCAGCGACGACCTCAAGGCGCTGTACGAACCCGGCGCCGACACGTCGCGGACGCGCTTCCCGGGTCCGGAGGCGGTCGCCGAGGTGGTCCACGCGGCGCTCTTCGACGAAGCGCCGCTGGAGCGGTACCTGGTCACGCCCGACGAGGCGGAGGCCGTGCGGACCTTGGAGGTGGCCGCCCGGGAGTGGTGGCGCCTGAACCGGTCGACGCCGCACCGCTGGTCGCGGCCTCAGCTGCTGGCGGCCCTCGACGCGCTCGAGCACGGCGAGGGCACGGCGCCCACCGAGCCCTGGGCGCCGGAGCTCGACGCCTTGACGGCGGCGCCCGAGCACCACGAGCTGCTGCTCGAGAACGAGCGGGTGCGGGTGTTGGCGACGCGGATCCCGGCGGGCGAGACCACGGCCGTGCACACGCATCGCTGGCCGTCGGTGCTGGTGGTCGATCGGTGGGCGCCGTTCGTGCGGCGCGACGGCGAGGGCGTCGTGGTGCTCGACGCGCGCACGGTGCCGGCGCTGGCGACCCCGGCGCCGGCGCTGTGGTCGGCGCCGCTGCCGCCGCACACGCTCGAGAACGTGGGCGACGAGGACCTGCACGTGGTGTCGGTGGAGCTCAAGGAGGGGGGCTGAGCAGGGGTGCGTCGGTCGCGCGCCGGCGCGGACCCGCGTACGGATGCGCGGCCAGGAGGGCGCGCGCGACCTCCGCGCGCAGGCGCGCGCGCTCGACCTCGTCGAGGCGCTGGAGCAGGTAGGTCCGGAACACCCCGTGCCGGAAGCGGTAGCACGCGATCGGGCGGCCGTCGACGTCCCACGCCGTCGACGCCGCCAGCAGGTGGTGCCTCCTCCCCGCCTCCCGGCTGAGGAGGTCGCAGGCCCGGGCCAGCGCCATCCCTGCGACGCTGGCGGCCACCTCGGCCGTGAAGGCCTCGCCTTCGACGCCGCCGACGGTCAGGAGTTGCGTGCAAGCCGGCGACAGGTGGTCGATGCGATGCGCGAGGACGGCTTCCACGCGCCTCGGCAGGGCGTCCCAGTCGAGGGTCGGCTCCGCGACCCAGCGACCATGCGCGTCCCGGCGCAGCTCGCCGCGCCGCTGCATGCCGCGCAGGAGTTCGATCGTGAAGAGCGGGTTGCCGGACGTCCGGGCATGCAGCTGGGTGCGGAAGCCGTCCGGCAGCACGTTCGGCTCCGAATCGAGCAGGGCGTCGACGAAGGCGCGGCCGGCGGAGGCCGTCAGGTCGATCCGGCCACCGACCTGGCGGGCGAGCAGTTCGTCGACCACGTCGCGTAGGGCGCGCCCCGCCCACGAGGCCGGCGTCGCCTCCTCGGCGCGGTACGCACCCACCAGCAGGGCGCGGCGTTCGGACAGTCCCTGGGCCAGGTGGAAGAGCAGATCGATGGAGGCGGGGTCGATCCACTGCAGGTCGTCGACCAGGAGGAGGAGCGGTCGGTGGCAGGCGAGCTCTGCCCAGACCGCCGTGTACTGCGCGAACAGCGCCGTCCGGAAGCGGCGGTCGGTCGGCGCATCGGGGCTGCGGCGCAACTGCTCCAGGCGCCGCAGCGGGTCGGCGTCCACGCCCCCGTGGCGGTGGGCGAAGGCGTCGAGCGACCGCCTCGAGACGAAGCGGTCGACGAGGTCGGGACCGCGGTCGAGCAGCGCGTTCAGTGTGTCCGGGAGGCGTTGCCAGAGGCGGTGTGCGCCGCTCGCACCGCTCGCGCGCGCGGCCGGCGGCGCCGCGGCTTCGCCCGTCAGCATCTGCATGGCGTGCCGGAACGGCTCGAACGGATCGCCGTGCCCCGTGAGGGCGCTGCACGACCCCCACGCCACGAGCAGCCGCGGATCGGCGGCGAGGGCGCGGCGGGCGAACTCGGCCAGCAGGGCCGTCTTGCCGCTGCCCGGTTCGCCGGTGACGAAGAAGGTGCCGCCGTGGCCCGCCGCCGCGCGTTCCAGCGCCGCGGCCAACGATGCTAGCTCGGGTTCGCGCGCGACGACGGTCGCGCCGTTCGACGGCGGCGGCGAAAGCCCCGGCCAGGCAGAGAACTCCGCGTCGTCGGCCGAGCCGTGCGCGGAGCCGATCGACTCGGCGAGTTCGGTCGTCGCCGCCTCGGGCTCGGTACCGACCTCCTCGGCCAGCTGCCGGCGGCACGTCTCGAACTGCACGAGCGCCGCGGTGCGCCGGCCCTGGCGTGCGAGCAGGCGCATGAGGTGTCGGTGACCGGCCTCGTCCCACGGCTCCAGGTCGAGCCAGCGCGCGGTGGCGTCCGCCGCGGCGGCGTCGTTGCCCAGCAACGCCTGCGCCCGCGCGAGCAGTTGCGCCGTATGGACCGCCTCGCGCCGAAGCTGGCCGCGTGTGTCGGTCAGCCAGGACTCGAAGCGCGGGCTGTCGAGCGCGAACCCCTGCAAGAACTCTCCGCGGACCAGCGCGAGCGCTCGCGTGAGGCGTTCGACGGTGGCCGGCTCTGCGGCCGCTTCCACCGTCGCGTCGGCGGCGGGCACGAGATCGTGGAATGCCCCCACGTCGGTCCAGCGATCGGCGGCGCGGGACGCCGCGATGGTGGTTTCCGTGAGCGCGAGGAAGGGAGCGGTCGACCCCGCATCGCCGAGGACGTGTCGGAGGTTCGAGAGCGCGTTGCGCAGGTTCGCGCGGGCGGTCCGCTCCGGATAATCGGGCCACAGGAGGTCGGCCAGCGTCGGGCGTGGCCAGGGGTGGCCGGGCTGGACGGCCAGGAAGGCCAGCAGCGCCCGCACCTTGTCGGAGCGGAAGCCATGCAGGGGCGTACCGTCCTGTTCGGCGACGAACGGGCCGAAGAAGCGGAACGACCAGCGCGCCATCGACGTTCACCCCATCGCCCGGCAGCGAGTGAGCGGGCCTGGACACCTTCGCGGCCCCGCGCCACCCCGCCGGCGCGCACGGCGCGACGGTCGGGAGCGACCCCCTCCGACGCTTCCATCCTAGAGGTACCTGCGAACCTCGAGGAGCACCCTGATCACGCGCGGTCGGCGATCGCTCACGCGCGTGTCGGACGCGGTCTCCACGTTGGCGATACGCCGCGTGGCGACCATGGAGGCGGAGGCCGGTCCATGAGGACGGTCGGGCGACTCGCTGCCGCCGGCGCCGCGCTGGGTGCGCGGCGTCGTCGGCGGCATGAAGGAGGAACGGCATGAACGGGCGCAACGCGATGCAGCGGCGGGTCGTACGGTCCCTGGCCCTGGTGCTCGGCGCTTGCCTCGTGGTCTCCGCGGCGCAAGCGCAGTCGAACGAGTACCAGGTCGTGGAACTCGTGCTCGGCGCGAGGCTCCACGGTGCCAACGGGACGTACGTCGGACCCGATGGCCACCTGTACGTGGCGAGCCTCTTCGGCGGGGCCATCACCGTCTTCGACGTCGACAGCGGCGAGGTCGTGCG
>JAABSI010000048.1 GCA_011390455.1 Trueperaceae bacterium | reverse complement strand
CCGCTGCATCGCCATGGTGCTGGTCTGGAACCAGCTCGCCGAGGGCGACAACGACTACGCCGCCGGCCTCGTGGCCTTCAACAGCGTCTTCCAGGTGCTGTTCTTCAGCGTCTACGCCTACGTCTTCATCACCGTCCTGCCGCCGCTCTTCGGGCTGCAGGGGAGCCTCGTCGAGATCACGATCGGCGAGATCGCGCTGGCGGTCTTCATCTACCTGGGCGTGCCCTTCCTCGCGGGCATCCTCAGCCGGGTGCTGCTGATCCCCGCCAAGGGCCAGGACTGGTACGACCGGGTCTTCGTACCGCGCATCAGCCCGATCACGCTCTCGGCGCTGCTCTTCACCATCGTGATGATGTTCGGCCTCAAGGGCGGCACGATCGTGCAGATCCCGCTCGACGTCGTGCGCATCGCGATCCCGCTGGTGCTGTACTTCGTGATCATGTTCACGGTCAGCTTCTTCATGGGGCGGGCCTTCGGCGCCGACTACCCGCGGACCGCGACGCTCGCCTTCACCGCGTCGGGCAACAACTTCGAGCTCGCGCTCGCGGTCGCGATCTCGGTCTTCGGTCTCGGCTCGGGCGTCGCCTTCGCGGCGGTGATCGGGCCCCTGGTCGAGGTACCGGTACTGATCGCGCTCGTCGGGGTGGCGCTCCACTTCCGCAAGCGCTTCTTCCCGGCGGCGCACGCTTCGGCTGCCGCCGGCCGGACGGCCGCGGGCGGCGCGCGCTGAGCGTGTGCGGCCGGCACGACGCCCGGCGGTTGTAGGGTCGAGGCACCGCCATGGCCCCGACCCCGTTCCTCGCCACGAAGCTGTTCGCGCCACCGGTGCGCCCGGACGTCCTGCCACGTCCAGGCCTGGCGGCGCGCCTCGAGGCGGGCGCCCGCCAACGGCTGACGGTGGTCGCGGCGCCCGCGGGGTTCGGCAAGTCGACGTTGGTCGCCGCGTGGATCGCCCGCACCCGCGTCCCGGTCGCCTGGCTGTCGCTCGACGAGAACGACCAGGCGCCGCTGCGCTTCCTCGCGTACGTGATCGCGGCGGTGCAGCGCGTCGAGCCGCACCTGGGCGAGCGCACGCTCCGCGCCCTGCACGCCGCGCCACCGCCGGCACCGATCGACGCCGCGACCAGCCTCGTCAACGAGCTGGCCGCCGGCACGGATCCCCTCACGCTCGTGCTCGACGACTACCACCTGGTGGACGTCGACGCCATCGCGGAGCTGACGACCTTCCTCGTCGAGCACGCGCCTCCACGGTTGCGCGTGGTCCTCACGACAAGGACCGAGCCGAACCTGCCCATCGCGCGAATGCGGGCGCGCGGCCAGGTCCTCGAGCTGCGCGCCGAAGACCTCCGCTTCGATGCCGACGAGGCCGCGAGCTTCCTCACGGGCTCGATGGGCCTCGCGGTGACGCCGGCCGACGCACGCGAGCTCCAGGCCCGCACGGAGGGCTGGGTCGCGGGTCTCCAGCTCGCGGCGCTGTCGCTGCACGGACGCGAGGACGCTGCCGCGTTCGTGCGCTCCTTCACCGGGGGCCACCGGCACGTGGTCGACTACCTGACCCTCGAGGTGTTGGCGCGCCAGCCGGAGCGGGTGCGGGTCTTCCTGCTCGCGGTCTCCGTGCTCGATCGCCTGTGCGGGCCGCTCTGCGACGCGCTGACCGGCGGCGACGACGGCACCGCCATGCTCGCCCACCTCGAGCGCGCGCACCTGTTCCTCGTGCCCCTCGACGACGAACGTCGCTGGTATCGGTTCCACACGCTGTTCGCCGACGCCTTGCGAGCCGCCGCGGCGCGAGCGGGCAACGTCGATCGCGCGGCCCTCCATCTGCGCGCGAGCGACTGGTTCGCGGCGCAGGGCTCGATGGGCGAGGCCATCCACCACGCCCGCGCGGCCGGCGACGTCGATCGCGCCGTGCGGCTGCTCGAGGGGGCGTGGCGGTCGATGGACCGCGCGTACCAGACCCCTGCGTGGCGGACGTGGGCCGCGCCCTTGCCCGAGGCAGCGCTCCGCGCTCGACCGGTCGTGGCGCTCGGCATGGCGTGGGGGCGCTTGGAGGAGGGCGACCTCGACGGCGCCACCCGGTGGCTCCGCGACGTCGAAGGATGGCTCGAGGTCCGCGCAGGCGAGGACGCGGCCACCGCAGCCGCATCCACCGCACGCGACGTCGCCGACGCGCTGGCCCTCCGGTCGGTGCCCGCGCGCCTCGCCGCCGCGCGCGCCTACATGGCGCAAGCCCTGGGCGACGCGAAGGGAGCCGAGGCCCACGCCCGCCAGGCGCTCGAGCTCGCACCCGACGGCGACCCCGGCGTGGCCGCCCTGCCGGCGGGCCTCCTGGGCTTGACGTACTGGGCCCGCGGCGACCTGGACGAGGCGCTGGCGGCGCTGCGCACCGGGATGGCGGGGTTCCGCACGCTCGGCGACGCCGCCGCCGCCCTGAGCTTCACCTTCGCGATCGGCGACGTGCTCACGGCCCAGGGCCGCCTCCGCGAGGCGCGCGTGGCCTTCGAGGAGGCGCTCGACGAGGCCGCGCGGGCCGGCGACCCGACCCTGCCCGGCATGGCCGAGCTGCACGTCGGGCTGGCCGAGGTCCTCGTCGCGATCGGCGACCCCGACGGCGCCCGCGCGCACGCGCGCACCGCCGAGGCGCTGGGCAACGACGCCGTCCTGCCGGGGGACGCGGGCCGCCTGGCGGCCGCGTACGCCCGCGTCGCACTCGCGCTGGGCGACGCCGAGGCCGCCCACGCCCGGCTCGACGAGGCGGAGCGGAACCAGGTGATGGGCCCCGTCCCGGACGTGCGGCCGGCGGGCGCGATCCGTACCCGCGTCTGGTTGGCGCAGGGTCGCTGGGCGGAGGCGCGAGCCTGGGCCGAGGCGGACGGCGACGGGTTCGCCGGACCGCCCGGCTACGTCGACGAGTACACCTGGCTCACCGCCGCGCGGGTGGGCCTCGCCGACTTCCGGCTCGAGGGGGACGAGGCGACCCTCGCCCGGGCGAGCGCGCTGCTGGCGCAGGTCGTGGCCGCGGCGGGCGCCGCGGGCCGGACCGGAACGCTCGTCGAGGCGCTCGCGCTCCAGGCGCTCGTCGCGCAGGCGGGCGGCGACGCCGCCGGCGCCATCGCGTCGCTCACCGAGGCGCTGCGCCAGGCGGAGCCCGAGGGGCACCAGGCGGTCTTCGTCGCCGAGGGCCCGGCCATGGGGCGACTGCTCCACGTCGCCGCCCGCCAGGGGGCGCCGCGTGCCTTCGTACGCCGGCTGCTGGGCGACCTGCGCGACGCCGGGGACCGCCCCCGGGTGCGTCGAGACCTCGTCGAGTCGCTGAGCGACCGCGAACGCGACGTGCTGCGGCTGCTGCGCAGCGCCCTGACCGGCCCGCAGATCGCGCGCGAGCTGGCGATGTCGGTGCACACGCTCCGCTCGCACACCAAGAGCATCTACGCGAAGCTCGACGTGCACGGCCGCCGCGAGGCCATCGCGCGGGCGGACGCGCTCGACCTGGCCTGACCGCTCCAAGACTTGGGCAGGCGGCTTGGGGACGTGGCTTGGGGATGCGGGCTCCCCACGTCCGCCCCTAGGGTCGTCGACGTCGGATCCCGCACCCCGCGGGAACCCCATCGACCCCCTCAGGAGGACCCCCATGCCCAAGCCCTTTAGCACCCTCTCGATCGCCGCCACCGCTCGGCTCGCCGGCGTCTTCTACCTGATCCTGGCGATCTGCGGCGGCTTCGCCGAGTTCGGGGTCCGCCAGCGCCTGATCGTCCCCGGCGACGCCGCGGCCACCGCCCAGAACCTGCTCGCGAGCGCCGGGCTGTTCCGCGTCGGGATCGTCGCGGAGCTCCTGGGCCAGGTCGTCTTCGTCTTCCTCGCCCTCGCGCTCTTCGACCTGCTCAAGGTCGTCCAGCGCCGCCACGCGGTGGTCATGGTGGTCCTCGTCCTGCTCGCGGTCGGCCTCACCGCCCTGAACATGGTCCACCAGGGGGCGGCCCTGTTCGTGCTCGACGGCGGGGCCTGGACGGCGGCCTTCGAGCCTGCGCAGCGCGAGGCCCTCGCCAGCCTGTTCCTCGACCTCCACGGCTTCGGGTACGGCGTCGTGGCCCAGGTCTTCTTCGGGCTCTGGCTGCTGCCGCTCGGCGCCCTGATCGTGCGCTCGGGCTTCGTCCCCAAGGTGGTCGGCTGGTTGGTGGCGCTCGCGGGCGTCGGATACCTGGTGGACGTGTTCATCGCGGCCCTCGCGCCGGACGTCGGCTTCGTCCTCAGCGAGTTCACCTTCGTGGGCGAGCTCCTGCTCATGGGCTGGCTGCTGGCGAAGGGCGTGCACGTCGACGCCTGGCGCGCCCGCTACGCGCGGGCCCTCACCGAGCCGGCGTGACGGCGAACCCGGCCGGAGGGTCGGGACCGAAGACCAAGAGGACGGCGACCCCCGCGCATCGCGCGGGGGTCGCCGAGTCATGGTCGTGCGTTCAGGTCACTCGGCGTACGGGAAGCCGGCTTCCTTCCAGGCGTTGAACCCGCCCGACATGTTGCGGACGTTCTCGTAGCCGGCGAGCTTCAGGAGCGCGAGGGCGAAGTTGCCGCGGGTGCCGGCGGCGCAGTAGACGATCATCGGGGTGCTCAGGTCCTCGGGGAGCTCGCCCAGACGCTCGGAGAGCTGGGTGACGGGGACCAGGACGGCGCCCTCGAGGTGGCCAGCGGCGAACTCTTCTTCGCTGCGCACGTCGAGCAGGAAGGGTTCGACCTCGAAGATGAAGTTCGCGGAGTTCTCGACGTTGATCTGGAGCCAGCCCTGCTGGGAGGCGTCGTTGATGATGGTGCCGAACTGGTCGGTGGCGGCCGTCTGAGCGAAGGCACCGGAGGCGAGGAGGGCGGTGGCGAGGACGAGCAGGAAGCGTTTCATTCTGGTAGGACTCCTTTCGGCAAGGACGCTTGGGCGCCCTAGAACCCGAAGAACTGGGCTTGACCGCCTTCGACGATCAAGCTGCGAACGACCGTGGCGCCGACCAAGGGGAGGACGGCGGCGGCCAAGGGGACCCGGCGCACGAGCACCGGGGTGGCGACGAGGAGGACGAGGGCGCCGATCAGCAGGAGGCCGTCGTGCTGCCAGAAGACCTCGAAGGCCTGGCGGGTCTCGGCGTTCCCGAGCGCGAGGCCGATCAGGTAGACGGCGGCGACGGCGGCGCTCGAGAGGCTGAGCGGGGTCAGGAAGCGGGCCGCCCACGGCTGCTTGAGCAGCGCCGCGATCGCGACGACCGTGGTCATGCCGGTGAGCGGGAAGAGGAGGATCAGGAGCGGGGTCCAGAGCGGCCGGTTGATGTTGGCCGCGAGGGCCCAGCCCGGGTAGTACATGGCGAGCGCCGCACCGACGGTGATGCCGGCGGCCCACAGGAGCCGCGGCCCCTTGGCGATCCAGAGGAAGAAGGCCGAGCCCATCGAGAGGATCAGGCCCCACGCGCCCACCCAGATGGGGGCGGTCGGCGTGAAGGTGAGGAAGAGCCACACGTGCGTGAAGCGGAAGCGCGCCGGCGACTCGAGCCACAGGGTGAACAGGTCGAGGACGATGAAGATCATCGTCACGAGCGCGTAGAGGCGCACCTTGGGGTGCTGGGTCCACGCCGCCACGGCCGTGACCACCGCAGCGCCGCCGGCCAACGCGACCAGCGCGAAGTGGATCAGCGTCGGCCAGTGCCAGAAGTGGCCGGAGTATGGGAGGCCGTACCAGATCTCGTTCATGCGTTCCGGGCCCCTTCTTCGCCCACGAGCCCGTAGCGGGCGGGGGCGTTGAGGTAGTAGAGCTTGGGCGCCGTCCCGAGCCCGGGCCGGAGCACGTCGACGCGCTTCGCGTTCGCGATCGCGACCGACACCGAGCTGTTCGGGTCGTCGAGGTCGCCGAAGGTGCGGCACAGGGTCGGGCAGGTCTCGACGCACGCCGGCATCCGGCCTTCTTCGACGCGGTGCTTGCAGAAGTCGCACTTGCTCACGTACCCATCGGGGTGCATGTAGCGCGCGTCGTACGGGCAGGCCGCGATGCATGCGCTGCACCCGATGCACTTGTGCGGCTCGATGTCGACGATGCCGTCCTCGCGGACGAAGCAGCAGCCGGTGGGGCACACGGGCACGCACGGGGGGTTCTCGCAGTGCAGGCAGGCCTCGGGGCGCATCTCGACCGTGAGGTTCGGGAAGGTCCCCATCTCGGTCGTGCGGATCCAGAGGCGGTTCACGCCCAGGGGGACCTCGTTCTCGACCTTGCAGGCCACCGAGCAGGCGGCGCAGCCGACGCACGAGGCGAGGTCGATCGCCATCGCCAAGCGGGTCATGCTTGGCTCCTTTCACGCACCATGGATGCGATGCTGGGGTGGCGCGGGTTGGGCGCCCCGGGAACGATCCGGACGAAGTTGTTGCGGAGGCCGGCGCCGCCGGAGACCGGATCGAGGTCGTAGCGGGTCTGCAGGTGGGTGTCGCTGGCGCCGCGGCCGTGCGCGAGCTTCATCAGCGGCGCCTTGTGGCCGAAGCCGTGGACCAGGTAGATGCAGTCGTTGCGGATCCGCTCGGTGACCAGGGCGCGCACCGGGCCTTCGCGCACGCCGCCGTCGCCCTCGAGGTAGACGTACTCGCCCTGGGCGACGCCCAGCCGGCGCGCCTCGGTGGTCGAGAGCCAGACCTCGTTCTCGGAGTGCATCTCCATGAGGATCGGGTTGTTGTGGGTGCGGGCGAAGGTGTGCACCGGGCTGCGGCCGTAGAGCAGGCGGTACTGGCCGGAGGGCACCGGCATCGGCTCGACGAACACCGGCATCGGGTCGAGGCCGGCCTCCGCGAAGCGCTCGGAGTAGATCTCGATCTTGCCCGAGGGCGTGCCGATGGGGTTGATGTTGAAGCGCTCGAGGTCGGCGAAGTAGGGGCGTCCGCGGCGGACGATCGTGCCCTGCTCCTTCATCGCCTCGAGGCTCGAGCCGATCGACGAAAGCCGGCGGTCGAGGTACTCCTCGATGTTCTCCCAGGGGAAGTACTCGCCCAGGCCGAGCTTGAAGCCGAGCTCGCGCGCGATCCACCAGCCGGGCTTGCTGTCGTACATCGGGTCGATCGCCGGGAAACGGGCGCTGATGAAGGGCGTCTTGTGCGCCTGCAGGAGCAGGTCGTCGTGGCGCTCGAGGTAGGTGCACTCGGGCAGGATCACGTCGGCCCACATCACGTGCTCCATCGGCAGGACGTCGATGGCGACGTAGAGGTCGAGGTTGCGGACCGCTTCCTTGGTGCGCTCGACCATCGGGATCGAGTGGAACAGGTTCACGCCGTACGAGAAGAGCCCCTTGATCGGGTAGGGCTCGCCCGTGATCATCGGCTCGATCAGCTCCTGCACGGCGGTCGCCGTGCCGAAGAACTTGCCGCGGTCGGCGGCATCGCGGAAGCGCGAGTCGACCACCACATCGGTGCTGCCGCCACCGCAGCCGCCCGAGGCCGGCGAGAGCGGCAGTTCGGGGTGGGGGTAGGCCTCGACGGTGGGGGCGTCGCAGAAGTAGTAGCCGCCCGCCACGCCGTAGTTCCCGAGCAGGACGTTGACCAGGTAGAGCGCCCGCATGCGGTGGGTGTCGTCGGCGCCGTACCAGACCACGTGGCGTCCGACCGGGAGCACGGCGCGCGGCGCCTTGGCGGCCATCTCGCGGGCGATGCGCCGGATGGTGAAGGCGTCGATCTCGGTGATCTCGGCCGCCCACTCGGGGGTGTACTGCTGGACGTGCTCGACGAGCTGCTCGAAGCCGATCGCGTACTTCTCGAGGTAGGCGGCGTCGTAGAGCTCCTCGGTGACCAAGACGTTGAGCCACGCGAGCAGCAGGGCGGTGTCGGTGCCGGGCTTGACCGGGAGCCAGTCCTTCGCCTTGGCGGCGGCGACCGAGAAGCGCGGGTCGACGACGACGAGCTCGGCACCCCGCTGGAGCGCCATCGAGAAGTCCTGCAGCTGGGTGTTGTGGGTGTCCTCGCCGATGTGGTGGCCGATCAGGACGATGTAATCGGTCTCTTCCCAGTCGATCTGCTCGTGCCCCGAGATCCCGCGGCCGAAGGTGTACTGGCTGGCGGTCTCGCGCGGCCCCGTGCAGAGGCTGACCGAGGGTTTGGCGGCGTTGGGGCTCCCCCACGCGCCGGGGAGGTAGCTGGCGAACCAGTTGTCGCCCGAGCCGTGGCCGAAGAAGGCGACGGACTCGGTGCCGTACTCGGTCTTGATCCCCTGCATCTTCTCGGCGATGTAGTCGAGCGCCTCGTCCCAGCTCGCCTCGCGGTAGCGACCCTCGCCGCGCTCCGAGCCTTCGACGCGGATGAGCGGGCGCTTGAGGCGGTCGGGGTCGTAGGTCTGGGCGACGGCGCCCTGACCGCGCGGGCAGAGCATGCCGCGCGACTTGGGGTTCTCGAGGTAGCCGTCGACCTTGCGCACCTTGCCGCCGGAGACGGACGCCGTGATGCCGCACTTCCAGAAGCAGTTCTCGCAGTACGAGTAGGTGGTGGTGACGGTGTCGTCGAACCACTTGCCGGGCATGCGGCGGAACGGGTTGGGGATGCGCTCGCCGAGGCCCTGGGCCAGGGCGTCGGTGCCGAGCGCCAGCGCCCCCACCGTGGCGGCGGACAACTTGAGGAACTCCCTACGCTTGAGCTTCACGCACGACCTCCTTGATCGCTGCGTCGAGGAACGGGGTCAGTGCGCCGTACACGCCACCGACGTCGGCCGCGGCGACGGCCGCGGCGTAGCGATCGAACCAGGGGGCCAGGTAGCGCTCGAGCACCTCGAGGGCGCCGTCCGACGCGCCCGCCGCGAGGAGCAGGCCGGCGCCCTCGGCGACCGCCGCCACGTGGTCGGGCAGGTCGGCCCACTCGCCGCGCACCTCGATGCCGTAGCGCGCGAAGGTGGCGCCCATGGCCTGGAAGGTGTCGCCCAGGAGCTCGCCGTCGACGGCGAAGCCGGCGTACGGCGGGGCGACGATGCCGTCGCCGCTCGAAACGAAGAGCGCCACGTGGCGCTCCTGAAGAACGCCGAAGTCGACCGTGCCCAGGGCTGGCGGCTCCAGGTCGAGGGCGTCGGCGAGTGCGCCGCATGCATCGGCGAAGGCGCCCGACTCGAGGTCGGCGCGGAGCGCGGGCCCTGGCGTGCGGTACGTGGCGGCGATCAGCTGCAGGAGCGGATCCAACGCGACGACGGCGCGCTCGGGAAGGGCCGTGCTCGTGAGGGACTTCACGAGGAAAGGTCCGTTCCAAGACGGGTGGGCTGGGCTCGAGGAGCCCCGATGGGTTTCTGCATGCCCGTAGTCTCCGCCACCGTGCCCCAGGGCGGCAGGGGCATCCGTCTATTCATCGCGTTCGATGAATGCGTGCGAGCGCCGTCCCAGAGGGCATTCGTCCCGACGCTGCGCGACGCGGCCCCGCATCGAGGCGCAGCGGCGGTCGTCCGACGACGCGGGGCGCCCCGGATCGTCCGGGGCGCCCCGCTCCCTCGCGCCGCAGAGGCGACGCTACAGCACGAGCGGTTCCCAGGCGCCGGCCAGCAGCACCACCGCGCGGAGGAAGAAGACCCCCGCGAGGGCGGCGACGGACGAGACGACCAGCAGCGCCTTGCTCTTGCGGACGAGGACGGTGTACGCGCCGATCGCCAGCGGGACCAGGATGCCGAGGCCGATCACGCCACCCCAGGTCATCAGCGCGTACTCCCCGGAGGCCATCGCGGTGGCGCCGATGCGCGCGCCGGCGCTTCCGTACGCCAGCGCCACGTGGAGGAAGCCGAGGACGGCCAACAGCTTGATGGCGTCGAGCCCGATGCCCAGCCGGACGGCGAGCGACGAGACGTTGGACTCGATCAGGCCGAAGACGTACATCAGCTCGATCACGGCGATGGCGGCGATCGAACCCGACACCACCCAGAGGACCGGGATCAGGGAGGTGTTCCAGAGCGGGATGCCCGCCGCCTGGGTGATCAGGAAGCCGCTGTACACGGTGGCCATGAAGCCCAGGAAGGCGTAGAGGGCCAGGTACGGGTTCGCCCGGCTGAGCGTCGCGGTCCACGTGAGCCAACCGACGCGCTGCAACCAGGGGATGTGGCTGGCCACGATGATGACGCTGAGGACGAGGTGGACCGAGAGCAGGACGATCCCGACGATCATCCACGAGGTGTAGTTGAAGATGCCGCTGGTGACCATCACCCACAGCGTGCGCGGCAGGTTCCACCAGCGCCCCAGGTGGCTCACGACGAGCACCAGGCCGACGGCGAGCGACCCGAAGATGACATACGAGAGCGCCGCCTTGCGGACGAAGTAGTAGGCGACGGAGCCCATGCCGGCGATCCCGACGAACCAGAGGAACCAGGCGATGCTCCAGCCCCAGTGGGCGATGTCGACTTGGAAGTGCAGATCCGCGGGTGCCATCACGAGCCCTCCACCACGAAGTACTTCGGTTCGGTGCCGGCGCTCTCGAGCAGGCGCCGGCTGCGCTTGGTCCGGAGCGTGGTGCTCACGCTGCTCTCCGGGTCGTTGAGGTCGCCGAAGTCGCGCGCGCCGGCCGGGCAGGCCTGGACGCACGCCGGCAGCAGCCCGTCGTCGACGAGGTCGAGGCAGGTGTCGCCCATGCACTTCTTGGGCAGCTTGCTGTCGGGGTGGAACCAGCGCACGTTGTAGGGGCAGCTGGTGACGCAGTAGCTGCAACCGGCGCACATGCGCGGGTCGAGTCGGATCATGCCGTTGTCGTCCATGTAGGTGGCGCCGAACGGGCACGTGTTGAGGCAGGGCGCGTCCTCGCAGTGCTGGCACTGGACCAGCAGCACCTCGGGGCGACCCTGGGCGGTCACGCTGTCGATGCGGCGGATGTTCGAGGCGAGCGAGTTCCAACCGACCTCTTCGCGCGTCATCATGTCGGGGTTGTTCGTCGAGGTGCAGGCCAGGACGCAAGCGCCGCAGGCGATGCACTTGCTGGCGTCCCAGACGTGCGCCATCCTCTTGGTGGGCTCTTGTCCCTTGCGCAGACGTGTGCTCATCTCAGGTCCCTATCTGCTCACGCCCGGCGGATGCGCACGGAGGCGTTGTTGGCGTTGCTGCCGGTGACCGGGTCGACCCACGACTTCGAGAACCACTGCGGGTTGAGCCCTTTGGACAGCTTGGCGAAGCGGGGGTCCTCGGTGACGACCTTCTGGCGGTTGCCGCCCGCGTAGGAGTACAGGTAGGCGACGCCGGGGCGTACGCGCGGCGTCACGCGCACCTCGGTGCGCGCCTCCCAGCCGGTGTCGAGGCCGGTGACGTCGGCGTCCGCGCCCTCTTCGATTCCGAGGCGCTCGGCGTCGGCCGGGTTGAGCCAGAGCGCGTTGTCGACGAGGTACTGGGTGGGGAACGCGAGGCTGGAGAGCCCCGAGGAGCCGATCGGGCTCTTGCCGTTCACCAGGTAGAACTCGTCGCCGCCGCGCGGCATCGTGAAGGCCGGGGGATCGAAGTGGTACGCGAAGCCGTGCGGTCGGTACCCGCGCTGCACCGGGCGCAGGGCGTAGACCTCGACGCGCCCGCTGGGCGTGCTGAAGGCGTTGCGGTAGGGCACCGTGCCGTAGCGCTGCTCCTGGAAGACCACGTACCCCTTGTCGCGGAACTCGGCGCGCAGCTCGGCGACGTCGCGGTTCCAGGCGTTGGCCAACCCCTCCATGCGGACGTCCTCGATCTTCTGGAGGAACTCGGTCTGGAAGGTGCTCGGGTCCTTCATATGGTCGAGGTAGCCCATCATCGCGGCGCGCTGCGGGTACGCGCGGCGCAGGATCTCGAGCATGATCCACTCGTTCGGGCGCGCGTCGACGCCGGGCGGCGGGTCGGTGACCTTGTCCGCCTTGGCCGCGGCGGCCGTCATGGTCCAGCCGATGCTCGAGAGCCGGCTGCGCTCGAGGAACATCTCCGCGGGCAGCACGTAGTCGGACCAGTCGCTCACCTCTTGGTGCACGACGTCGACGTTGACGACCAGCTCGAGGCTGCGGAGCGCCTCTTGGACGCGCTTGGTGTTGGGGTCGCGGTGGAAGAGCGTCGCGCCCAGCATGACGAGCGCGTGGATGGGGTACGGCGTGCCGGAGATGGCGCCCTCGAGCACGGCGTCGAAGGTCGCGTTGGTCTCGGGGTAGATCTCCTGATCGATGCGGCGCGTGTCCGACATCAGGAAGCCGTCGCCGAGCGCGGTCGTGACCATGCCCTCGCCGTTGCGGCTCATGACGCCCGGCACCTTGGCGCCGGGGCGGACGCACAGGCCGCCGGGCTTGTCGAAGTTGCCCAGCAGCGCGTTGACGGTGAGGAGCCCCATCACCGCGTCGGTGTCGTTGCCGTTGCGGGTGTTGTACCAGGTGTCCTCGACGACGCCCTGCATCGTGTGCAGCTCGCGGGCGACGCGCGTGATGGTCGCCGCCGGCAGGCCGGTGATCTCCGCCGCCTTACCCGGCGTGTAGTCGTCCAGGTGCGCCACGAAGCGGTTCCACGCGGTCGTGACGGCGAGCTCCGTGCCGTCGGCGAGCGTCGCGGTACCGGCGTACCCGAGGTCGGGCTCCACGCCCTCGTCGCGATGGGAGGCGAACGCCCCGGCCGCGCCGTCCCAGACGGCGAAGGCGTCGGCGGCCCCGTCGGCGGACAGGTCGGCCGCGGTGAGCGGGAGGCCGTCGGGCTTCAGCAGGAAGGGGAGGTTGGTGTGGTCGCGGACGAAGGCGGCGTCGAAGCGCTCCTCGTGCACGAGCACGTGCGCCAGCCCGAGCATGAAGGCGGCGTCGGTACCGGGGAGGCAGGCGAGCCATTCGCCGTCGGCGAAGGCGACGTCGGGGTGCGCCGGGTTGAGGAAGACGACCTTGGCGCCGTGCTCGCGCGCCTTCGCGAGCCGTTGGACGGCTCCGGCGGGCGCGGCCAGGCTGCGCCCCGGGAAGAGCACGTAGCGCAGGTGGTCGTAGTCCGGGTCGATCATCGCGTGGTGGGTGTGGCTCGTGCCCAGCACCCAGCGGCGCGCGATCACGCCGGCGGTGTTGCAGGTGCTCGCCTGGTTGACGACGTTGGGGGTGCCGAGCGGCCACGCGAGCCACTGCGCCTCGGTGCCGAAATCGTGGCTGGTGACGGCGACCGACTTGGCCCCGTCGCGCTCCACGATCTCCTTGAGCTTGGCAGCGATCTCGTCGAGCGCCTGGTCCCAGGAGACCTCTTCGAAGCGACCTTCGCCGCGCTCGCCGACCCGCTTGAGCGGGGTGCGCAGGCGCAGCGGGCTGTCCCAGGTGTACGGGGCCGTCGCGCCGCGGCCGCACATGCCGCGCTGAGGATGGTTCGGGTCCTGGTTCGGCAGGATGAGCATGCGGTCCTCGCTCGGGACCGTGCCCTTCTTGACCAACGCGGTCAGGCCGCAGCCCGCGCCGCACTGGTGGCAGATCGTGTGCCGGACGAGGTAGCCGTTGCGCTCGAGCCCCTCGACGTCGAGCCCGTCGGGGCCGAAGAACGGCTGCGCGTCCACCCATCCTTTGTCGGCCAACACCGCGCCGACCGCCAACGCCGCCGATCCGGCCAAGAACCGGCGTCGACTGATCCCAGGTGCCTGTGCTCGCTCCATCCCGTCGCCTCCTCGTCCTCGTGAGAAGATTCACGAGGCCTCCAGAGGGAGGGTAGCGCGGGCTCGCGGGCGGCCGTCGGTACCTTCGTCCCGAACTCATAACCAAGTTCGTCGGTCGGGAATCCCTAGCGATCGTTCAAGATTCGAAGAACCTCGGAAGCAACGCGACGAAGTTGCAGGGTCGGGTCCGGGCATCGAGTTGCGGCCCCAGGATGCGGTCCCACGCCGTGCGGCACGCCCCAGGCGACCCGGGCAAGCCGAACACCAGGGTGCCGTTGGCGAGGCCGGCGAAGCTTCGCGACTGCAGCGTCGCGGTGCCGATCTCGGCCTCCGAGTAGCTGCGGAAGAGCTCGCCGAACCCCGGGATCTCCAGGTCGAGCAGCGGCCGGATCGCCTCCGGCGTCCGGTCGCGACCGGTGATGCCGGTGCCGCCGGTCATCAGCACGACCTCGACGTCGGGGCGGGCGATCCAGGCCGACACCACCGCACGCAGTCGGTAGACGTCGTCGGGCAGCAGCTCGCGGTCGGCGAGCACGTGGCCGGCGGCCTCGAGGCGCGCCTGCAGGGTGTCGCCGGAGGTGTCGTTCGCGCGGGTGCGCCGGTCGCTGACGGTGAGCACCGCGAGGTGCAGCGGCGCGAAGGGGGTGTCGTCGTTCACGTGTCCCATCGAGACCTCTTCCTCGGATCGCGCGTCACCACAGCAGCTCGGCGAAGGGGAACACGTCGATCGGATCGCCGGCGGCGAGCGTCGCGCCGGCCGGCACGCGGGCGAGCGCGTCGCTCGCCGCCATCGAACTGAGGACCCCGGAGCCCTGACGCGCGGCCGGCACCGCGCGGCCATCCTCGCGGCGCACCCGCAGCCACTCCTCGCGGCGTTGGGGTCGATCGCGCTCGAAGCCGGCCGGCAGCGTCCAGGGCTCGGGGAAGGCCTCCGGCCGCCCCGTGAGGTGCCGCAGCAGCGGCGCCGCGAAGAGCAGGAAGGCGATCGAGCCCGCCGCCGGGTTGCCCGGCAGCCCGAGCCAGGGGACGCCGGCGACCCGCCCGAAAGCCACCGGGCGGCCCGGCTTCATGTCGATGCCCCACAGGTCCACGGAGCCCAGCGCGCGCGCCGCGCCCTTCACGTGGTCCTCGTCCCCCACGGACACGCCGCCGCTGGTGATCAAGAGGTCGGCGTCGGCCGCGGCCACCCGCAGGGCCAGGGTCGTGGCGTCCAAGTCGTCCGGCGCGCGCCCGACGTGGACCACGTCGGCGCCCGCGCGCTCCAGGAGCGACCGGAGCAAGGGTCCGTTGCCGTCGTAGAGCCCGCCGGGCACCAGCGGCCGCCCCGGCTCGGTGAGCTCGTCGCCCGTGGCGACCACCGCCACCCGAGGCCGGCGCACGACCGTGAGCCGGTCCATGCCGACCGAGGCCGCGACGCCCAGGTCGAAGGGGCTCAAGCGCCGCCCCGCTGGGAGCGCCACCGTGCCCAGCGCCACGTCGCCGCCGGTGCGGCGCACGTTGGCGCCGGCGCGCGTCTTGGGGCCGGGCCGCAGGCGAACCCGCCCGTCCTCCGAGCGTTCCGCCTCCTCGACGCGCACGACGGTATCGGCCCCAGCGGGCACCGGGGCGCCGGTGAAGATGCGGGTCGCCACGCCGGGCGTCAGGGCCCCGGGGACGTCGCCGGCCGCCACCCGACCGACCACCGGCAGTTCGCCGCCCGCCGGCTCCAGGTCGGCCCACCGCAGCGCGAAGCCGTCCATGGCCGCGTTGTCCGAGGGGGGCACGTCGACCTCTGCGATCACGGCGGCCGCGAGCACGCGGCCCAGCGCCTGGTCGAGCGGCACCCGCTCGGTCGCCGCGAGCGGCGCCACGGCGGCGAGCATCCGCGCGCGGGCCTCGGGCACGGGCATCGCGCCCTGTTCGAACGCTTGGGGTTCCACGGTCAGTCCTCCACGTCCACGACGAGCGCGTCGGGCCAGCGCGCCAGCGCCGCGTCGAGCAGCGAGGGCCGGACCACGGCGCAGCCGAGCGCGTAGCGCCCCGCGTCCATCGCGGTCAGGCCCGCTTGGAAGCCGATGCCGCGGTGGAACTCGAGCGGCCCCAGCTCGTCGACCACCAGCAGGTCGGCGCGCTCCTCGGCGGCGCGCGCGAGCGCACCGTTGCCCCAGCCGAGCACGGCGTCGTCGAAGCGCCAGCGTTCGGTCGCCGGCCCGGCGGCGTCGCCGTCGGCGCGACGCAAGGTCGCGAGCGTGCGCTCCTCGCCGGTGGCGAGGTCGACGATCCCGATGCCGGTCTTGAGGTGCCCCTCGAAGCGCGCCGGCGAGGACACCCCGGCGACGCGCCAGCCGCGCCGCCGGCCGAGCTCGACCAGCCGCGCGCACCAGCGGCTCTTCCCCGCCCCGCGCGCGCCGGTGACGATCACCCGCTGGGGCGCGTCGGCGCCGCGCGCGACCAGTTCGGCCAGCACCGAACCGGGGCGGTCGATCGACTCGGGCTCGAGCATCACCGCCTCGAAGCCTTCGCCCACCCGGTCGATGCGCCGCGGCAGCACCGCCCGCGCCACCCGCTTCCCCTCGACCACCTTGGTCACCACCTCGGTCGGCATGCCGTACGCCCGCGTCAACAGCGGCTCGGTGAGCGTCTCGTCGACGCCGCCCTCGGCGAGCGTGCGCCCCTTGCGCAGCAGCAGCACCCGGTCGGCGAACATCAGCGCGCTGTTGGGCGCGTGCGAGGCGACCACGAAGGCGAGCCCCTGCTCGTCGGCGAGCGCGCGCACCACCTCGAGCACCCGGAACTGGTTGCGCGGGTCGAGGTGCGCGTCGGGCTCGTCCATCAGCAAGACGTCGCAGCGCTGCGCCAGGCCGCGCGCCACCATCGCCAGCTGCCGCTCGCCACCCGAGAGCTCGGTGATGCGCCGGGCACGGAAATCGGCCAAGCCGACCCGCTCCAGCGCCTCGAGCGCCACCTCGCGGTCGGCGCGCCCCGGGGCGGCGAAGGGCGGCAGGTGCGGCGCGCGCCCCATCAGCACGACGTCCAGCACGTCGTACGCGAACACCGTGCCATGCAGCTGCGGCACCAGCCCCACCCGGCGGGCGCGGTCGGCCGGCGTGAGGGCGTGCAGGTCGTCGCCCCCCACCCGCACCCGGCCGCGCTGGGCGCGGAGGACGCCGGCGATCACGCCGAGCAGGCTCGACTTGCCGCTGCCGTTGTGGCCGAGCAGGAAGCGCACCTCGGCGTCGCGCACGTCCACCGACACGTCCTGCACCACCGGCTCGGCGGGGTCGTAGCCGAAGACGATGCCGCTCGCCTCCAGCCGGACCCGGCGTTCGGTCGCCACGGACGGCGCAGCGCTCACCAGCCGGTCCGGTTCTTGCGCAGGAGCACGATCAGGATCGGCACGCCGATGAGCCCCGTCAGCACGCCCAGCGGCACCTCGGAGGGGAGCCAGGCGCGCGAGACGGTGTCGACCAGCAGCAGGAAGGAGGCGCCCAAGGCCAGCGCCATCGGCACCAACCGACGGTGGTCGGGGCCGACCACCATCCGCGCGGCGTGCGGAACCACCAGCCCCACCCAACCGATCACGCCGCCGACCGACACCGCGATCGCGGTCACGAGCGTGCTGGCGACGATCAACACCACCTTCATCCGCTGCGGGTGCATCCCGAGCGCGGTCGCCTGGGCGTCGCCCATCGAGAGCACGTTGAGGCGCCAGCGCACGAGCACGAAGAAGAGCGCGCCCCCCAGCACCAGCGCCGCGAGCAGCGGCACGTGCCGCCAACCGGCCCCGGTGAGGCCGCCCAGCAGCCAGAAGGTGATCGAGGGCAGCGCGTCCAGCGGGTCGGCGACGTACTTCAGGAGCGAGGTCAAGGAGGCGAACAGCGATCCGACCAGGATGCCCATCAGGGTGAGCACGATCGTCGGCGCGCTGCGGTAGAGGCGCGAGCCCAGGAAGGCGATCGCCACGGCGAGCAGGCCGAAGCCGAAGGCCGAGGCCTGGACCAGCCACGCGGAGCCGCCGACGAGCAGGACGAGCGCTGCGCCGAACCCGGCGCCGGAGGTCACGCCGAGCAGGTTCGAATCCACCAACGGGTTGGTGAAAATCCCTTGGAACACCACCCCGGTCACGGCCAAGCCCCCGCCGATCAACAGCGCGGCGAGCACGCGCGGCAAGCGCACGTCGAGCACCAGCCGCCGGGCGATCTCGGGGACGTCGGCGGCCGCCTCGGGCACGACCAGGCTCGCGAGCGAGCGCAGCACGTCGCCCACGGCGATCGGGTAGAGCCCGAGGCCGAGCACGACCACGCCCAACACGAACGGCGAGGCCAGCGCGGCGCCGTGGGCGAGGCGCCGCCAGGTAGGCAGCGTCTCCGCGTGATCGTCCGTCCGGACGACGGCCCGCCGCGACGCCTTGGACGCGCTCCCCACGGCTTCCACGGGCTCGGTCAGAGGCCGCACAGCTCCGCGACCTCGTCGGCTCCGATCGGGTAGTCGTAGAAGCGCGGGTAGAAGAAGGCGACCTCATCGGCGCAGGCGAGCTCGGCGCCGGGGTGGAGCACCTCGGCCAGCCAGACGACCGCCAGCACCGAGTCGGGCGTCGGCGTGTCCCAGGGCGCGACCAGCTTGGGCATGCGGACGACGCGCTCGGCGCGCACGGCGTCCATGAGCCCCCACTCGGGGTCCTCGAGCACCGCGCCCACCGACGCGCCACCGTACGGCGGCACCAGGATCCACTCGGGGTCCCACACCAGCACCTGCTCGACGCCCACGTCGTTCCAGTACCCGCTCAGGTCGGCCGTGACCGATCGGCCGCCGGCCGCTTCGATGAGCGCGGTCTGGTACATGGCGCCGCTCGCGACGCGGGTGCGCTGCGAACCGGTGAAGAGCACCGTGGGCCTGGTCTCGGCCCCCGCCGTGGCCGCCGCGACGCGCGCGAGGACGTCGTCGTAATAGGCCACCCACGCCTCGGCGCGCGACGCGGCGTCGGGGCCGAGGAGGGCGCCGGCGAGGCGCACGGCGGCGCGCAGTTGCTCGGGGGATTCGCCGTCGAAGGCGACCACCGGCATGCCGACGGCCTCGACCGACTCGATCCACTCGGAGCGGGCCGCGGCGAAGACCAGGTCGGGATCGAGCGTCGCCAGGTACTCGACGCTCGTCGCCTGCTCCGAGGCGACCGAGGCGAGCGTCGGGAACCGCGGGTCGATGCGCTCCATGGCCGCCGCGCCCGCCGGATCGCGGGCGCCGAGGAAGCCGGCGACGACGATCCGGTCGCCGGCGCCCAGCCCGTAGGCGAGGTACGTGGCGACCCCGTAGGGGCTCGCGAGGCGCTCGACCGGCTGCGGCACGACGACCGTCTTGCCGGATTGGTCGACGACGGTCACGCTCGCCGGCAGCAGGCCCGCGGCGATGAGCGCGCGCTGCCCGGCGGGGCCGGCCGCGTACCGCTGGAACGCCACGGCGTCGGGGGCGTCGGACTCGAGCGTCAGCAGCGCATCCGGGAGCACCGCGACCGAGCTCAGGTCGTCCCAGGCGACGGTGCCGGCGCGCAGGACGAGGTCGCCCGCGTCGGTGGTGGCGATCGGCGCCTCGCCGGGGTACCCGGCGATCAGCGCCTCGAACACCGGCGCGAGCGCACCGGGCACCGCGACGGTCGGCGCGCCCAGGGCGGACGCGCCGACCGTGGATAGGGCGAGGAACAAGGCGAACGGAACGAAGCGACGGCAGCCACGCATGGAACTCCTCCATCCAGCGCTCGGCGGGTTCGCTCCCGCCGCGCGCGACCCCGCCATGGTAGGCCGCAGGGCCGAGTCCATACACTGACGCATGCCCCGTGCCGCTCCGCCCACCCCCATCGATCCGACGGCACCCACCTCGTGGCACGGCGCGATCCTTGCCGGCGGCGCCTCGCGGCGCTTCGGTCGGGACAAGGTCTTCGCCGTGGTGGCCGGGCGCCGCATGATCGACGCCGCGGCCGCCGCGCTGGCGGGCGCGACCACCCGGGTGGCGCTCGTCGGTGCCGCCGAGCGTTTGGCCGCGATCGCCAGCGAGCTTCCGCCCGGCGTGGCGCCGCTCGCCGACGACGCCCCGGGACGGGGCCCGCTCGCAGGACTCGCCACCGCCCTCGCCCGCCACCCCGGCGCCTGGGTGGCGCTGCTCGCCGTCGACCTGCCGAACGTGCCGAACGACTGGTGGGTGCGCCTCGCGGCGCACCACCGCCCCGGCGCCGCGGCCGTCGTCCCCCGGGCCGCGGATGGCCGGTGGGAGCCGACGGCCGCGCTGTACCACGGGTCGCTGGCGACCGCCGCCGCGGCGGCGGTCGCCGTTGGCGAGGGCCCCACCCTCGGGTTCCAAGCGTGGCTCGATGCGCTCGAGACCGCCGGCCTCGCGGTGGCGGTGCCGACCTCGGCGCTCCCTGCCGGAGCGCTCGCGAACGTCAACCGCCCCGAGGACGCGGCGGCCGTCGAGCGCAAGCGCACGCCGACCGACTGAAGCCATCGGCGCGGCCCGGCCTCGGATCGAAGTCCGCCGATGCTTCCATCCGCAAAACGGCTCAATTCCTACCCGCGCGCCCGAGATTCGTCGGGGACGCGCGTCCCTCGCTCCAGGTCCCGGCTGCGCCCTACCCTGACCGCACCACCGCATGCGCCCGCGACGCTTCCGTCCACGGACTCGCGCTCGGGCGATGGCATCGCCCGACGCGCGGCGCTCCCGCCGCTGCAACCACCAAGGCCGATGCCGGCGACACGAAGGTCGCCCGTGGACAAACGCCCGTGGAGGTGCGCATGAACGAGCAGCGAACGCCCGCCCAGGAACCCGTACCAGGAGGCGTGGACCACGACGCGCGCGCCTACTACGCGCAGTTGGCCGAGGAGGCCGACCGCAACCTCGATCGCTTGGCCGCCCGCGAACCCCTCAAGGACGCGCACCTCGAACAGGTGCTCAAGCGCCACGGCATCAGCCGCCGCGAGTTCCTCAAGCTGACGGCCGTCACCGCCGCCGCGCTCTCGCTGCCCTCGCTGTTCGACACGCGCATCGCGCGCGCCGCCGAGCTCGCGAACCGCCTCCCGGTCCTCTGGCTCGAGCTCCAGTCCTGCACGGGCAACAGCATGGCGCTCATCCGCAACAGCAACCCGGGCGTCGACGCGCTCATCCTCGACCTCATCAGCCTCGAGTACAGCGAAGTGCTGATGGCCGCCTCCGGACAGGCCGCCGAGGACGTGCTCACGGACGCGATCGAGCGCTACGACGGCCAATACATCGCGGTCTTCGAGGGCTCCGTCCCCTTGGGCGGCGACGGCCAGTTCCTCACGATCGGCCCCGCCGGCGAGACCGGCATCGAGAAGGTCGAACACGTCGCCCGCCACGCCGCGGCGTGCATCGCCGCCGGCACCTGCGCCGCGTACGGCGGCATCCCGGCGGCCGCCCCGAACCCCACCGGCGCCATCGGCATCGCCGACTTCCTGACCAGCCGCCGGATCAACACCCCGGTGGTCAACCTGCCGGCCTGCCCGGTCTCGTCGACGAACATCGTCGGCACCATCCTCGAGTACGCGCTCTTCGGCCGGCTCCCCTCGCTCGACGCCTTCGGCCGTCCGCTCTGGGCCTACCAGGACCGCATCCACGACAAGTGCGAGCGCCGCGGCCACTTCGACGCCGGCGAGTTCGTCGAGGGCTGGGGCGACAGCAGCGGCCTCAAGGCGGGCCTCTGCCTCTTCAAGGTTGGCTGCAAGGGCCCGATGACCTACAACAACTGCGGCGTCGTGCGCTACAACGACGGCGCCTCTTGGCCGATCATGGCCGGCCACGGCTGCATCGGCTGCAGCGAGCCCGGCTTCTGGGACACCATGACCCCCTTCGAGGTCCCGGTCGCGGGCCGCCAGGTCCGCATCCCGTTCGGCACCGACGCCACCGCCGACCAGATCGGTGCGGTCGCCATGGGCGTCGCCGCGGCCGGCATCGCCGTCCACGCAGGTGCGACGGTCGTCAAGGCGGCCAGCGAGAACCGTAGCGCGAAGGCCAAGACCGAGCCCACCAAGACCAAGGAGCAGTGACCGTGGCCACCAAGACGATCATCGACCCCATCACCCGCATCGAGGGGCACCTGCGCATCGAGATCGAGGTCGACGACGCCGGCTCGGTGGAAGAGGCGTTCAGCTCGAGCACCGCCTTCCGCGGCTTCGAGACCATCATGAAGGGCCGTGACCCGCGCGACGTCGGCCTCTTCGCCCAACGCATCTGCGGCGTCTGCACCTTCCACCACTACGAGCGCGGCGTCGAAGCGACCGAGCACGCCTACGGCGTGCAGATCCCGCCGAACGCCCGCTCCGTGCGCAACCTCATCTGGGCCGCCCAGACGGTCAACGACCACGCCGTGCACTTCTACCAGCTCCA
>JAABSI010000004.1:63476-69160 GCA_011390455.1 Trueperaceae bacterium | reverse complement strand
CGGGCCGTAGCGCAGGCGGAAGCCGTCCGCGCCTTCGGCCGCTCCGCCGTACGCCTCGTCGTCGGGGGGTACGGGCTCCGGTTCGGGGCTCGCGAGGTCGTGCGCGGTGAGCCCGAGCGGCCCCGTGCCGCCGGGCCGCATGGCCGGATCGTCGGCGTGGGTCTCGGCCCAGGTGGCGAGGCCCTCGACGATGTCGTCGACGACGTCGGCCGCCTCGCGCCCGTCGGAGTTGACCTTGAGGCTCGCGGCGTCGTCGTAGAAGGGGGCCCGCGCGGTCATCAGCTCGCGGATCCGCGCCAGCGGGTCGGCGGACTCGAGCAGCGGGCGCTTGTGGCGCCGCGTCCGCTTGTAGACGGTCTCCGGGGAGGCTTCCAGGACGACCACCGGTCCGCGCGAGCGCAGCAGGCGGCGGTTCTCCTCGCGCACGACGGTGCCGCCGCCGGTCGAGACGACGACCTCGTCGAGGTTGAGGCAGCGGCGCACGATCTCGGTCTCGTAGTCGCGGAAGGTCTGCTCGCCGTAGAGCTCGAAGATCTCGCTGATGCGCATGCAGGCGACCCGTTCGATCACCCGATCGGTGTCGACGAAGGTGAGCTGCAGGCGGCGCGAGAGCTCCCAGCCGATGCGGCTCTTGCCGGCGCCCATGAAGCCGGCCATGGCCACCCAGGTGACCGGGCGCTCGGTGAGGTGGCGGCGCGCCACGGTCAGTACCCTGCGGCGTAGGCGCGCTGGGCGGCCACCCGCTCGCGCAGCTCGGCGACGGTGTCGGCGCCGAACTTCTCGAGGAGCGCGTCTGCGAGCACCAGGGCGGTCATGGCCAAGACGACGATCGAGGCCGCCGGCACCGCGGTGGTGTCCGAGCGCTCGCGCGCGGCGTCCGCGGCTTCGTGGGTCACGACGTTGACGGTCGGGAGCGGCTTCATGAGGGTGGCGATGGGCTTCATCGCGGCGCGCACCACCAGCTCCTCGCCGTTCGTCATGCCGGCCTCGAGGCCACCCGCGCGGTTGCTGGAGCGGTGGTAGGCGCGCTCCGGGTCGTGGAACACGGGGTCGTGGACGGCGCTGCCGCGGACGCCGGCGGCGTGCCAGCCGTCGCCGATCTCGACGCCCTTGATCGCCTGGATCGACATGGCGGCCTGCGCGAGGCGCCCGTCGAGCTTGCGGTCCCACTGGGTGTGGCTCCCGAGGCCGATCGGCAGGCCGCGGAAGCGCGCCTCGACGACGCCGCCCAGGGTGTCGCCGTCGCGCTTGGCTTGGTCGACCTCGGCGCGGATGCGCTCCTCGGCGTCGGCGTCGAAGGTGCGGAAGGGGGAGGCGTCGAGCGCCTCGAGCCGGTCCCAGTCCATGCCGCCGTCGCAGGGCACCCCCGCCATGGCGACGACGCGCGCGCTCGCCTCGACGCCAGCCTCACCGAGCAGCCGCAGCGCCACGGCGCCCGCGGCGACGCGCGAGGCGGTCTCGCGCGCCGAGGCACGTTCCAGCACGTCGCGCAGGTCCTTGTGGCGGTACTTGATGCCGCCGGTGAGGTCGGCGTGGCCGGGGCGCGCCTCGGTGAGCGCGCGCTTGCGCGGCTCGTTCCCGGGCTCGGCGGCCATGATCGGCTCCCAGTTGCGCCAGTCGCGGTTCTCGATCTGCATGGCGACCGGGGCGCCGGTGGTGCGCCCCGCGCGCACGCCCCCGAGGATGCGGGCGGCGTCGGTCTCGATCACCTGGCGCCGCCCGCGGCCGTAGCCGCCCTGGCGGCGGCGCAGCCAGGGATCGATGTGCTCGGTGGCCACCAGGTCGAGGCCGGCCGGCACGCCGTCGAGGAGCACGGTGAGTGCCGGGCCGTGCGACTCGCCGGCGGAGAGGAAACGCAGCGTCTTCATCGCGCCAGCGTAGCACGCGCGCCGGAGGGGTCCGGAGGCCGTGCAGGACGACGGTCCTCACGCGCGCGGCCCCGCCCGGTCGATGCCGGGCGGGGCCGCTGGGTCCCAGGCGGGGGACGGCGCTCAGTCGAGGATGAGCGCGGTGACGATCACGAGCAGGTCGGTGTTGTCCTCCTCGGTCAGGGTGCGGCCGAAGAGGTCGCCGATCAGCGGGATGCTGCCGATGATCGGGATCCGGTTGCGGGTGACGTTGAGCTGGCTCTGGAGCAGACCGCCCAGCAGCAGCGTCTCGCCTTGCTCGACGGTGACCGTCGTGGTGACGTTGCGGCTCGAGAGGTTGAGGAAGCTCGGGTCGTTCGTCGTCGAGAGCACGTCGTCGACCGAGGCTTCGATCTCCAGCGTCACGCGACCGTCGGCGGTAATCCGCGGGGTGACGTCGATCTGCACGCCGTAGGGGATCGTCCGTTCGATGTTCTCGTTGGCGCCGGGGATCGTGATGAAGATCTCGCCACCGGACTGGATGCTGCCCGTGCCGTTGTTCAGCACCGTCAGGTTGGTGTCGTCGACGCGGCGGGAGAGCCCCTGGGTCTCGAGCGTGTCGAGGACCGCGAGCACGTTGAGGCTCGAGATCACCTGGGTGGTGTCGAAGATGAAGTTGAGGCCGCCACCGAGGATCGTCGCGCTCAAGTTGCCGAAGCCACTCGTCCAGTCGATGCCGAGCTGGAAGGCGCTGCGGCGCGTGATCTCCTGAATGCGCACCTGGATGTTGACCTGAGGCTGCGCGGCGTCGAGCTGCGCGATCAGGTCCGCGAGGCGCGCTTGCACGGCGGCCGTCCCGGTGACGATCAGGCTGTTGGTGCGCACCTCGGCGACGACGCTGAAGCCGTCGACCAGCGTGGCGCTCGCGCCGTCCTCACCGTTCGCCGCCACGACCCCGGTGGCCTGGAGCGTGCCGGCCAGCTCGGTCGCATCGGCGTTCGAGAGGAAGTAGGTGCGCTGCTCGAGCGGCACCACGTCGGCGGGCTGGTCGAACTCGGCGAGCACGGTCGCGACGTCGTCCTGCTGCGCTTGGGTGCCGACGACGACGAGGGCGCCGGTGCCCGGGAGCGGATCGACGGTCACGCCGGCGACCGCGCGCCGCAAGATGGCCACGACCTGCTCGACGTCGTTGTTCACGCGATAGAAACGCTGGACCGTCGGCTCGTCGGTCGTCGTGGCAGGCGCCTCGGGGGCACGCAGCCGCGCCAGCGACTCGGTGCTGCCGACGACGACCACGTCGTTCTCCTGGAGCAGGTAGTCGAGGTCGTTCAGCGTCAGCACCAGGTCCCAGACCTGACGGAAGGGCTTGGCGTCGCCGATGTCGTAGACGATCGTCTTGTCCAGGAAGTCGTCCAGGATCGGGGTGAGGCCGATCGAACGGGCCAGCGCCGTCACCATCGCCGCGAGCGACTCGCCCCCTGCACCGGTCGAGAAGGCGACCGGTTGGTCGAAGCGCTCGTCGTCGGGGAGCGCCGCGGGCTGGGCCAGCGCGGTCGACAGCCCCGCCAGAGCCAAGCACGTGAGGAAGATGCGTACTCGTTTCATGTTCACCGCCTGAGGTCCAAGGTGAGGATTTGCGTGCTATCGCCGAGCCGGAGTTCGGCTTGTTGCCCGCGGAGGTCCGTGAGCACGATCTCGGTTTCGGGCAACGTCTGGCCGAGCGCGACGACCACGGGAGCCGGGTCGAGGTCGGAGCGGAAGACCCCGACGCCGACGGGCCCGAGGACCGAGCCGGTGAAGGCGTAGTTCTGGTCGCGCAAGAAGCGGGCGAGCTGGGTGGCGCCCGCGGCGAGCGGCGGCGGGGGCGCGTCGGCGGTCGCCGGGGTCTCGGCTGCTTCGCCATCGGCCGCTTCGGTAGCGGCCGTCGTGCCCGCCAGCGGCTCCACCTCGTCGGGCGCCTCGGCCTGCGCCGGCTCGGACTCGCTCGGGGCGAGGTCCGCCGGCTCGGCATCGGGCACGGCGATCGTGGTGACGGTCGCGAAGTCGACCTCTTCGGCCACGGTACCGACCCGCGGTTCGCGCAGCAGATCCGGGGTGGAGGAGAGCACGGAGCCGGTGGGGAGCGGCCGCAACGCCGAGGTATCGCCGGGGCTGCCCGGGGTGATCGCGCGCGGCGTCGGCGCCGAAGCGCGTGCGGCAGCTTCCGCGGCGGCGACCTCGGCCGGGGTGGGGCCGGCCGGCACCGCGACCTCGCCCACGACCGAAGCGGTGGCGGGGACCTCGCGCTCCGGGGCGGGCGGCGTGCGCACGACGACCGGCGAGAACGGGTTGACCGTGGCGCGCGTCGGCGTGGTCACGCCGCGCGCGATCGTGCCCTCGGCGACCTCGACCTCGGGGGCCGCAGCGTCCGCCGGACGCGGTTCGGTCACGAGGAAGGGGAGGTCGGCGATCACGATCTCGCGCCCGACGACCGGCGCGTCGACGACCACGGTCGGAGGACCGTCGTCGGCGGGCGCCACCACGAGCGGCGCTTCGGCTTCGGCGTCGGCGTCCGGATCGAGGTCGGTGGTCGCTTCGTCGGCGATCTCGCCGTCGGCATCGGGCGGCTCGGTGCCCACGACGTCGGCGGGTTGGTCCGCGGCGCCGTCTTCGGGCGCGCCGTCCGCCGGTGCGCCGTCGGCAGCTTCGCCGTCGGCAGCTTCACCGTCGACCGGGGCGGCCTCGGGATCCGCGGCGTCGGTCGCGTCGGCATCCGCGGCGTCGGCATCCGCGTCCGCTGCGGGCGTCGCCGGCTCGGTATCGCGGTCTTCGGTGACCACGTCGGTCGGGGTCGGGAGCTCGGTCGTGCGGCTCTGGGTGTAGAAATTGACCCAGAAGAACGCCGCGGCCGCGAGGAGCAGGATGGCGATCAGGATGCGGGCCGTGCGCGACATCGCCATGGTCAGCGCTCCCCGGGGTCGGTGCCGGTGAAGACGTACACCGTGAACCCGACGTTGCTCGAGAGGGCGGGGTCGGCCGTGTCGTCGGCGGCGACCGACAGGCCCACTTGGTTGAGCTTGGTGTAGCGCTGCAGCCCCTCGAGCACGCCGAGGAAGCCCATGGTCTCGCCGAAGGTGCCGGAGGCGGCGACCGTGAAGCCGATCGGGCGCACGTTCTGGATGTTCTCCGACGCGCCCCCTTGGCTGAAGCTCTGGACGGTCACCCCGGCGGCCTCGGCCGAGACGGTCAGGTCGTCGATCACGTTCGAGATCTGGGACTCGGTGGGCAGCTGGGAGAGGAAGACGCGGCGCTCCTCTTCGAGCAGCGCGACCGCGAGGCGGAGTTCGGGGAGGTTGCGGCGCGCGTCCTCACCGCGTCGGATCTCGACGTCGAGGCGAGTGATCTCGGACTCGAGCTCGGCGATGCGATCCTGGGCGGGTTGGTACAGGTAGAAGTACCAGAGCACGCCGCCGACGATCGTCAGCACCACCAGGATGATGGCGATGTCGCGCTGGCGCAGGTTGCGGAGCGAGAACCTCATCGGTCACCTCCGACGAAGCCGCCGACGGTGAGGTTGTAGGTGAACAGCTCCTCGTCCTCGCCTTGGCGCGAGGCGTTCTGGAAGAGGACGCCGAAGTCGGGCGCGTTCTCGAGGTTGCGCACGAACTGCGCGAGCACCTCGGGACCGCGGACGGTACCGGAGATCGAAGCTTCCGAGACGATGCTGGCCCCCTCGTAGCGGTTGGGATCGGTGGAGGGCGGGTAGACGGAGCGGAGGTTCATCGAGCGGAAGTCGATCGCGGGGGCGGCGCCGTCGCCGCGCGCGGGCAGCGTCTCGAGGAGGGCGGCGATCTCGGA
>JAABSI010000004.1:0-62736 GCA_011390455.1 Trueperaceae bacterium | reverse complement strand
TGAAGTCGTCGCCGCTGATCGCGATGTTGCGGTTCATCAGGACCCGCTCGCCGCGCACCAGCGTGATCGTGCTGTTCGAAGCGGCGATCTCGAGCACCACGCCGATCTCGTTGGCCTCGGTGTACCCCATGCCCGAGAGGGTCGTCTTGGTGAGGTGTTCGCCGAGGAGCGCCCCCTTGAGCGAGCGCAGGAGCGCGAACGGCTTGATGTCGATGACGACGGGTTCGAGGTTCGCGAGGCGCAGAGCTTCGACCTGCTGGGTGAGCAGGTCGAGGCGGGCCGCGGCGATGACGACCTCGAGTTGGCCGCCGTCGGCGACGTCCTCGGGGTTGTCGAGCACGAAGAAGTCGAGTTCGACCTCGTCGATCGGGAAGGGGATGTAGCGCTCCGCCTCCCACTTGATCGCCTCTTCGAGCTCCTGCAGCGTCATCTTCGGGACCATGATGTTGCGGGTGATCGCCTGGCGGTTCGAGACGGCCGAGACGACGTGGCGCTTGCGCACGCCGGCGTCGTCGAAGAGCGCCTTGATCTCGGCGGCGAGCCCGGGGGCGTCGGTGATCTGGTCGTCCTGCACCAGGCCGGGCGGCATAGGGCGCGTCGCCAGCGCGGCGAGGCTGGGCGGCTTGCCTTGGCGAAGCTCGACCACCTTGAGGGCGGACGTCCCGATCTCGAGGCCGACGGCTTCGATCCGGGGTCGTAGGAAGCGCGACATTCGTTCGCGCGATGAGGCCATAGCGACTCCTCCTCGAAAACCTTGTCGGAGAGTATCACGCACCTCTCATGGGAACGGGAGGATTTTTCGCACAGGGCGGGGTTCGTGCGATTCGGGGGTGATGGGGGTCGGCTGCGGACCCCTTCGAGGCACCTGCGAAGACCACGTTTCGCACGGCAGGGGCGCCGAGGTAGGGCGTGCGAGAACAAGAACGCTGTTACACCTGTTGGGCGACCGTACCTCGAGATCGCGTGCCCGACGCTCAGCCTTGCCGCGCGAGGTCGTTGAAGCGCACGTGGGCGTTGTGGAACTGCAGGTCGACGTGGCCGGTCGGTCCGTTGCGCTGCTTGCCGACGATGATCTCGGCGATGCCCTGCTTCTCGGAGTGCGGGTCGTAGTACTCGTCGCGGTAGATGAACATCACGAGGTCCGCGTCTTGCTCGATCGCGCCCGATTCCCTCAGGTCCGAAAGCATCGGTCGCTTGTTCGGCCGCGCTTCGACCGCGCGTGAGAGCTGCGAAAGCACCAGCACCGGGATGTCGAGCTCGCGCGCAAGTGCTTTTAGGCTGCGCGAGATCGTGCTGATCTCCTGCTGCCGGTTCTCGGTCTGGCGGCCGTGACCGCCCGACATCAGCTGCAGGTAGTCGATGATGATCAGGCCGAGGTCGTGCTCCGCCATCAGCCGCCGCGCGCGCGAGCGCAGCTCCATGACCGTCATGTCGGCGTTGTCGTCGATGAAGACCTTCGCCTCGGACATGCGGCCGGCGGTGTCCGCCAAGCGCTGGAAGTCGCGGTCGGAGAGCTGGCCGCTGCGCACGCGGCTCATGTCGACGCGGGCCTCGGAGCAGAGCATGCGCGTGACCAGCTGCACCCCCGACATCTCGAGCGAGAAGACCCCCACCGTCTTCGCCTCGCGCAGCGCGGCGTTCAGCGCGATCGTCAGCGCGAACGCGGTCTTGCCCATCGACGGGCGCGCCGCGAGGACGTTCAGGCTCGAGGCCTGGAGGCCGGCCGTCATCTGGTCCAGTTCCTTGAAGCCCATGCGCAGCCCCGACACCGGGTCGGGGTTGGCGAAGTACTCGTTGATCTTCTGGAAGGTCTCGTGGACGAGGAGCGGCATGCCCTCGAAGAAGCTGCGGCGCTTGGAGGTGGCGAGCTCGAAGATCGAGGACTCGGCCTCGTCCAGGAGCTGCTCGAGCGGGGCCGATTGCTCGTAGGCGTTCTGCAGGATGCGGCCGCTGGCGCCGATCAGGTCGCGCAGGACCGCCTTCTCGCGGACGATGTTGGCGTAGCTCTCGGCGTACGCCGCGGTCGGCACCCCTTCGGCCAGCCCGATCAGGTAGGCGACGCTGCCGACCGCCTCGAGGTCGCCCGTTTGGCGCAGCTCCTCGGTGAGCGTGACCAGGTCCATGGGCTCGCTGCGCCGGAACAGGCGCTCGATCGCCCGCCACACCTTGCGGTGCCCCTCCTTGTAGAAGTGCTCGGCCGTCAACGTGCCCTCGAGGCTGGGGTACACCTCGTTGTCGAGAAGGATGCTGCCCAGGACGCTCTTCTCGGCGTCCAGGTTGTGCGGCGGGGTCCGGCTTTCCACGCGCACCATGCTACGACACGCTCCTCGCGATCCGGCGGCGGGCCCGGGCAGGTGCCCCGGACGCGCATCCGCCGCCCAGGGGTCGCGGGCCGCGTAGGATGGCCCTCATGGTCGAACCGGCTCTGGCGCTGCTTGCGGGCGCTCTCGCGTACGTGATCGGCACGGTGCCCGTGGGGGCGGCTTGGGTCCATCGGCTGACCGGCCACGAGGCGCGCGACCTCAACCCGCACCTCCTCGGGGTCGAGAACGTCTTCCGGCTCGCGGGCGCGCCGGCCGCGTTCGGCTCCTTCTTCCTCGACCTCTTCAAGGGGGCCTTCGCGGTGGCGGCGCTCGGTGCGCTCGCCCCGGCCGCCGCGCCGCTGGCGGCCGCCGGGGCGTACGTGGGCCACGTCGCCCCCTGGCCCGGCGCCTGGGGCGGGCACCTGCCTCGGGGGCGAGGCAACGGCGTGCTGCTCGGCGTCCTCGCCGGTTGGGCGGCGGTCGGTGGGGCGCCGGCATGGGCACTCGCGGTGCCGGTGGTCGCGTACGCGGCGGTGCTGGCCGCTTCGCGCTACGTCGCGTTCGGGACGCTCGCGGGGCTCGCCACCCTGCCGCTGGCGCTCGCCGTAGCGGGTGCCGGATCCTGGGACCTCGCCGCGGCGGTCGGGATGGCGGTCATCGGTGGCTGGCGCCAGAAGTCCGCCTGGGCGCGCGTTCGGGATGGCACCGAGGCGCGGCTCGGCGATCCGCCGCCCGTGCGCGGGCTCGACCCGAACGTCGTCCTCGCGGCCTTCATGGTGCACCCGATGACGGTCGACGACCTGGCGCAGCCGCGCAGCCAGAGCTGGCTGCGCTTCTTGCTCGCCCGCGGCTGGCTGCCGCTCTCGTGGCTGCGGTGGGTGCTTCCGCACCTGCGGCCGCAGGTGCAGGGCGAGATCCGTGGCGTCGCGCTGCCGGACGGTCGCGAGCTTCGGATGGCGCTGATCACCGGACCGCTGCTGCCGGACCAGATCCGCGGCGACACGGACGGGGCGACCCGCATGGCGATCCTCGGCGCGCGGCTCGCGCGCGAGATGGGGGCGGAGGCGTTCGGGCTCGGCGCCTTCTGGTCGACCGTCGGCGAGAAGGGGCTCGCCGTCCAAGCCGCGGTCCCCGACCTCGCGATCACCAACGGCGGCGCCTACACCGCCGGGACGGTCCGCGCCGCGGTGCCGGGCCTGCTCGAGCGCTTCCAAGCGGAGGGGGGCGACCTGCGCCACGCGACCGCCGCCGTGGTGGGGGCGAACGGGGTGGTGGCCTTCGGGGTGGCGCGCGTGCTCGCCGGCGAGGTCGGCAAGCTGGTGCTGGTCGGCCGCGACCTCGAGCGACTCGAGCGCTCGGCCGCCACGCTCGCCCGCAAGCACCCCGACGTCGCCATCGAGGTCGCCACCGACGTCGGCGCGGTCCAGGGCGCCGACCTGATCTTCACCGCGACGAGCGATCCGGACCCGGTGGTGCTTCCGCACCACGTCAAGCCGGGGGCCTGGGTCTACGACCTCGGGCGCCCGGCCGACGTGCATCCGGACGTCGCCGACGTGCCGGGCGTCCAGGTGGTGCCCGGCGGCGTGGTGCGGCCGCCCGGCGCGCTGCGCACGGCGATCGACCTGCACTTCGGCGACGGCCTGGTGCCGGCGTGCCTCGCGGAGACGATGATCATGACCGCGACGCGCGCCTTCGACCGCGCCTCGCTCGGACCGCAGACGCGCAGCGCCGACATCGAGTGGTACCTGGAGCAGGGGGAGCGGCTCGGCTTCGAGATCGTCACCCGCGACCTCCGCGATGCGACGGCCCGATGAGGGCCTACCGCATCGCCGACGCCGGCCGCGACCCGCTCGCCGCCGAAGGGCCGCTGGCGAGCGCCCTGTGGGACGCGGGTGCGGCCGGCGTGGCCGAGCAGGGGACCGACCTGGTGGGGTACTTCGAGTTCGCGCCGACGGTGGCGCTCCCCGGGGGCGGCACGTGGGAGGACGTCGACGAGGTCGACCACGTCGCCGCGTACCACCTGGCGCTCGCCGCGGTCGAGGTCGGGCCGCTCGTGGTGGCGCCGACGCACCGCGAGGTGCTCCTGAAGGCGGGGCAGACGGTGGTCTGGCTCGACCCGGGCATGGCGTTCGGCACGGGCCACCACGAGACCACCCGCCTCGCGCTCGAGGCGCTCGCGGGGCTGGACCTCGCCGGGCGGTGGGTTCTGGACGTCGGGGCCGGATCGGGGCTGCTCGCGATCGCGGCCGATCGGCTTGGCGCCGCCGATGCCTGGGGGTTGGACGTCGACCCCGAGACGATCGCCGTCGCCCGGGCGAACGCGCGCGCGAACCGATCCCGCGCGCGCTTCGAAGCCGGGGGCTTCGGCGAAGTTCCCGTCGACCATCCGGTCGACGTCCTGGTGGCGAACCTCTACGCCGAGCTGCACGCCGCGTTTCTGCCCGGGTACGCGGCGGTCACGACCCCCGGGGCCGACCTGCTGCTGACCGGCATCCTCGACCGGCGCGACGATCTCGTCCGCGACGCCCTGGCCACGCACGCGGGGACGTTCGAGGTCGTTGCGTGGCGCCGCGACGGCGACTGGTGGTTGGTCCACGTGCGGCGGCGGGGCTGACGTGCGCCGGCACCGCGTCCGGGTCGACGCCTTGGCCGAGGGCGAGCGCCGGCTGCTGGGCCCGGCGGCGCACCACCTGGCGCGCGTGCTGCGCGCCCGACCCGGACAGCCCGTCGCCGCCTTCGACGGCGCCGGGCTGGAGGCCTTCGGGACGATCACGGCCGTCGACGCCGACGGCGTCGTCGTCGACCTGGAGCCGCCCCGGCCGGCCGCCACGGAGCCCGATCGCGCGGTCACCCTGGCCCCCGCGCTCCTGAAGGGGGACAAGCTCGCGGACGTCGTGCGGATGGCGACCGAGCTCGGCGTCGTGGCGGTGCGACCGGTCCTCAGCCGGCGCTGCGACGCGACCGAACTCTCGCCGGCGCGGCTGGCGCGCTGGCGGCGGGTCGCCGAGGAGGCGGCCCGCCAATGCGGTCGTGCGCGCGTCCCCGAGGTCGCCGAGGCCGTCCAGCTCGAGGCGTTGGCATGGACGGGCGCCCTGCTCGTCGCCGACCCCTTGGCCGAGGCGACGCTGGGCGAACTCGCGGCGGACTTGGGCGGCGCGAGCGACGACCCGGGGACGGCCGTGACGGTGGTGACGGGGCCGGAAGGGGGTCTGACCCCCGACGAGGTGGCGGCGCTGGTCGCGAGGGGCGGCCGCGCGGTCGCGCTCGGCCGGCGCGTCTTGCGCGCCGAGACGGCGCCCGTGGCGGTCGCGGCGGCCCTCCTGACCTGGGACGGAACGTGAAGGCGCGCAGCGGGGTCCGGGCCGTCGCCTTCGCGACCGCGGCCGTGGCGCTGACGGCGTGCACGCCGCTGTTCCTACCGCCGGTGCCGAGCGACGTCCTCGTCCCGGCCCCGGCCTGGCGGCTGGCCGGCGATGCCGAGCTGCGCGCGACCGTCTTCTCCGAGGAACCGCGGTTGCGCGTCCGCTTCCGCTTCGAGGCGATCGCGACCGACGCCTGGGTCGCCGTGCAGTGGTTCGGTCCGACCGGAGGCGAGCGCGCCTCGGTCGCGGTCTGGGTGGACCGGGGCGACGAGGGGCGGCCGTTCGCGGTCGACCTGCCGGACGACGTCGCGGTCGAACCGGGCGCCTGGCGCGCCCTGATCTCCGTCGAGGGCCGCGTCGTGCGTCAGCTCGACGCGGTCGTGCCCCCCACCTCCGGGACCCCCTGAACGGCGTCCGCCCCCGGCGCGGACGCCGGGGGCGGACGGTCGAAGGGCCGTGTTCGGCTCAGGCCGTCGCGGCGCGGCGCGTCTTGGTCTTGCGCCGCCGCCGCTGCAGCCCCCGAAGGGCCACGAGGATCGGCGGCAGGACGAAGATCGACGAGTAGGTGCCGATCCCGATGCCGACCAAGAGCGTGATCGAGAAGTCGCGAAGGACGCTGCCGCCGAAGAAGAGCAGCGCGAGCACCGGCAGCAGGGTGGTCCCGGACGTCACGATCGTCCGCGCGATCGTCTGGCTCACCGAGAGGTCGACCAGGTCGGCGTAGTTGCGGTCGCGGATGCGGCCGAGGTTCTCGCGGATCCGGTCGGCGATGATGATCGAGTCGTTGAGCGAGTAGCCGACCACGAAGAGCATCGCGGCCAGCACCGGGATCGAGAACTCGGCGTTGATCGCGTCCAGGACGCCGAGCGTCAGGCCGACGTCGTGGGCCGCGGCGATGACCACCGCGACCGCGACCGGCCAGTTCGGCCAGAAGCGCCAGGCGACGTACACGAGGATGAGCCCGAGCGCGACCAACACGGCGAGCACGGCGCCCCGCCGCAGGTCGGCGCCCACCGCCGGCCCGACGAACTCCGCCGAGAGCGCCTCGCCCCCGACGGCGTCCGCGAGCAGGCGCGGGAAGGTCTCGGCGTCCGTCCGATCGGCCGTCAGGCCGACGCGCACGGAGATCAGGTGCCCGTCGATCGAGGGGTCGTTGACCTCGACGATCGAGGCGCCCTCGGCCGGGATCGTGTCGAACTCCGGCGCGTCGAGCGCAGAACGTACGTCGGAGACGCTCGTCGCTTCGGGCACGCTCAGCAGCACGCTCGTGCCGCCGGTGAAGTCGGTCGAGAGCCGCAGGCCGACGATCGAGACGAGGAGCACCGACCCGATGGCGAGGATGCCCGAGACGCTGAACGCGATCTTCGCGTAGCGGACGAACTTGAGCGACTCGGTGAACCAGCCGGCGCGCATGTACGTCTTCTTGATGCGCAGCGACAGCACGTCGAGGAGCCACGGCACGGCGACGGTGTTGACGAAGACCGCGGACACGATGCCGATCGCGAGGGTGATCGCGAAGCCGCGCACGGGACCGCTCGTGTACTGGTAGAGGGCCGCCGCCGCGAGCAGCGTGGTCACGTTGGCGTCGATGATGGCCGAGAGCGAGTGCCCGAAGCCGTTGCGCATCGCGACCCGCATCCCCTTGCCTGCACGCAACTCCTCGCGGATGCGTTCGAAGCTGATCACGTTGCCGTCGACCGCCGCGCCGATCGTGAGCACCAGGCCGGCGAGGCCGGGGAGCGTCAGCGCGGCGCCGAGGCCGGCGAGCACCCCGAAGATGAAGAGCATCGCGAGCCCGAGGCCGAAGACGAGCGCCCCTCCGAACAGGGGGCCGTAGACGAGCAGGATCGCGAGCACGACGGCGCCGCCGCCGATGAACGCCGCGGTCGTGCCGGCGGCGATGGAGTCGCGGCCGAGCGTCGGGCCGATCGCGCTGATCTGTTCGACCTCGAGGGCGATCGGCAGCGAGCCCGAGCGCAGCACGAGCGCGGTGTCGGCCGCCTCCTCGAGCGAGGGGATGCCGGTGATCTGGCCCGAGTCGCTGATGCGCGAGTTGAGCGTGGGCGCGGTCTGGATCTGCCCGTCGAGCACGATCGCCATGCGCCGGCCGACGTTGCCGCCGGTGAAGTCGCCGAAGGCGCGCGCGTCCTCGGCGCGCACCTCGAAGAACACGGCGGGTCCGAGCGTCGCGGTGCCCACGCGCTCGAAGTCGGCGCGCGCCGTGCGGATGATCTCGCCGGTGAAGGCGACGTCCTCGAGGTCGCTGGGCAGCAGCTCCTGGGTGAGCTTCCCTTGGGCCGACGAGCGCACCAGGCGGAACTCGAGGATCGCCTGCTGCCCGATGAGGTCGAGGGCGCGGTTCTGGTCGGCCGACGTCAAGCCTGGGAGCTCGACGAGGATGCGGTTGCCACCGCTCGTCTGGATGAGCGGTTCCGCGACGCCGAACTCGTTGACGCGGTTCTCGATGATGTTGCGGGCGGTCTCCAGGTCTTCCGGGAGGGGCTCCTCCACGTCGCTCTGCAGCACGACGCGGAGGCCGCCCTGGAGGTCGAGGCCGAGCTTGAGGGTGCCTTCGCCGCTGGTGTTCCACGGCTGCCAGAGGTAGGCGATCGAGGCGAGGATGGCGGCGAGCAGCAGGATTCCGGTGACGGTACGTCGGTTCATGGGTGCTCCGGGTGGGGGAGATCGAAGGGGGCGTGGACGGGGAAGCGGTGGGGTGCCGGAGCGCCCTCAGCCGCCGTCGTCCTGGCGCCGCCCCAGAGCGGTCAAGCTCGGGCGTCGTGCACCGGAGTCGCGGGCCGGCGACGGCATCCGACCCACCGTCGAGCGACCGCGCCGCAGCTTCGCCTGCGTCGGGGGCAGGGCGCGGGGCGCGTCGCCCCCCAGTGAGCCGGTCGCGCGCCCGCCCGGGTCCTGCCAGGCGGGCGCGCGCGCGCCCCAACCGCCGACGCCGGGCTCGTCGCCCGCCCGCGGGTGCGGCGCCGCGAACGCCGGAGCGAGCGCGACGGCGACCAGCAGCAGGACGAGGAGCGGCGTCGACCGGCGCATGCCGTTCAGGGACGAGGCGCGCCGCTTACGCGGCGGGCACCTCGACCATGTCGTAGACCTCGATGACGTCGCCCTCTTGGGCGTTGTCGTAGTTCTGCAGGTTGATCCCGCACTCGAACCCCGAGGTCACCTCGCGGACGTCGTCCTTGAAGCGCCGCAGCTGCGCGATCGATCCCTTGTAGACCTCGCGGCCGTCGCGCTTCAGGCGCGCCTTGGCGCCGCGGCGGATGACGCCGTCGGTCACGTACGAGCCGGCGATGTTGCCCGAGCGCGGCACCTTGATGATCATGCGGACCTCGGCGTGCCCGAGGATGCGCTCCTCGAAGGTCGGCTCGATCTGGCCCTTGATCTGACGTTCGACCTCTTCGATCAGGTCGTAGATGATCCGGAACGCCTTGAGCGGGGTCTTCTGGCGTTCGGCCGCCTTGACGACCGAGCCGGGCGCGCTGACGCCGAAGGTGAGGATGCTGGCGTCCTCCGTCGAGGCGAGGAGCAGGTCGCTTTCGGTGGGCGCGCCGACCTCGGCGAGCATCACGTCGACGTCGACCTCGGGCACGCTCTCGGCGGCCTGGGCGATGACGCCCTTGATCGCCTCGAGCGAGCCCTGGGTGTCGGCCCGAACGAGGAGGTGGATGGTCTTGGTCTTGGGCTTGCCGAACAGATCGGCGAGGGTGAGCCCCTTGCGGCCGATGAGCTCGCGGTCGGCCTCTTGCCGGTCGTCGATCCGGGCGGCGACGGTCTCCTTGGCGCTCGCCTCGTCGGCGGCGTGCTCGACGACCTCGCCGGCCATCGGGAGCTGCGAGAAGCCCAGGATCTGCACGGGGACGCTCGGGCCCGCGGACGTGACGCCGGCGCCGGTGTGGTCGGTCAGGCGGCGCACCTTGGCCCAGACCTCGCCGCACACGACGTAATCGCCGACGCGAAGGGTGCCCTCTTGCACCAGCACGGTGGCGAGCACGCCGGCGCGCTTGTCGAGGACGGACTCGACGACGACGCCGCGGAAGGGCGCCTCGGGGTCGGCGCGCAGGTCCTCGACCTCGGCGACGAGCGAGAGCATCTCGAGCAGATCGTCGACCCCTTCGCCCGTGTGGGCGCTGACGCGGACGACGATCGTGTCGCCGCCGAACGCCTCGGGGATCAGGTCGACCTGCATCAGGTCCTGCATCACCTTGTCGGGGTTCGCTTGGGGCAGGTCGACCTTGTTGATCGCCACGACGATCGGCACCTTGGCCGCCTTGGCGTGGGCGATCGCCTCGCGCGTCTGCGGCATGATGCTGTCGTCCGCGGCGACCACGATGACGGCGATGTCGGTGGCGTTGGCGCCGCGCTGCCGGATCGCGGTGAAGGCGGCGTGGCCCGGCGTGTCGAGGAAGGTGACCGTGCCCTGCTTGGTCTCGGCCTGATACGCGCCGATGTGCTGGGTGATGCCGCCGGCCTCGCGCTCGGCGACCTTGGTCTTGCGGATGTGGTCGAGGAGCGACGTCTTGCCGTGGTCGACGTGGCCCATGACGGTGACCACCGGCGCGCGCAGCGGGACGACGGCGGCCGGTGCCGCGTCGGCGCCCGCGCCGGCCGTGGCCTCGGCTGCGGTCTTCTCGGCCTCGGGTTCGGCCTCCGTGGCGGTGGCGGTCGCCGCCTCGGGTTCCGGGACCGGTGCGGCGGTGGCGGGGGTCGACGGCGCGTTCTCGGACACGAGTCCGCGCACCGTCTCGGCGACGTCGACCTCGAGCGTGCTCGAGTGCGACTTGTAGTCCACGCCCATGTCGTCGAGCATCGCCAAGAGGTCCTTGGTCTCGATGCCGAGATCACGTGCGAGCTGGTAGATGCGAACCTTCTCAGCCATGCATCCCTCCGTTCGGTCGGGGTCGGGCGTCGGGCTCGGCGACGACCGCGGAAGCGGTCGCGACCGCTTCCGCGGTCGTGGCGAGCGTCGACGCGATGGGGTCGAGCAGTGCGGTCACGGCGGCGGCGTCCTGGCGGAACGCGCGCCGGAAGCCCTTGAGGCGGGTCGCGGCGTCGGCCGGTGCGCCCGGCGCGCCCACCGCGGCGAGCACGCAGGCGCGGCACAGCGAGGTGCCGCGACCGCCCGCCCGCTGCGCGAGGTCGAGCCGCCAGCCCGCTTCGGTGCGGACGAGCCGGACGAGCTCACGCTTGGGCTGCGCGTCGCGGCACGCGACGCAGCGGCGCATGGGGACGTGCCGGGGCGGGTTCATGCGGAGGTCGTGTCCTCCGCGGTGGCCTCGTCGGGTGCGGTGGTCGCCTCGGCGTCCGCTTCCGCGTCCGGGGTGGCCGCCTCGCCCTCGTCGGGGCGCGCCGAGAACAGCGCGTCGAACGCGGCTCGGTTCTTGTCGGCGCCGCCGGTCGCCGTGAGGTCGGACTGGCGCGAGGCCGCCGCCGCCATCGCGGCGTCGAGGTCGCTGATCGACTCGCTGGCGACGAGGTCGATCTTGAAGCCCGAGAGCTTGGCGGCGAGCCGGACGTTCTGGCCCCCCTTGCCGATCGCGAGGGACAGCTGGTCGGAGCCGACGTTGACGCGCGCTTCGCCGGCCTCGGTGTCGAGCTCGATGCTGCCGACCTTGGCGGGGGAGAGGGCGTTGCGGATGAACTCGCGCGGGTTCGAGTCCCACAGGATGATGTCGACGCGCTCGCGCTGAAGCTCGGCCGTGACCGCCTGGATGCGGCTCCCGCGGTGGCCGATGCAGGCCCCGATCGGGTCGACGTTCGGGTTCGTGCTCGAGACGGCGACCTTGGAGCGCTGACCGGCCTCGCGCGCGATCGCCTTGATCTCGACCGTGCCGTCCGCGACCTCCGGGATCTCCTGGCGCATGAGGTACTCGAGGAGCTCCGGGGCGGCGCGCGAGACGAGGATCGACGGACCGCGGGTGGACAGCTCGACCTTCGCCACGTAGACCTTGAGGCGCATGCCCACCATCGTGCGCTCGCCCTGGATCTGCTCGCGGGGCGGCATGATCGCCTCGCCGCGTCCGAGATCGACGAACACGTTGCGCTTGTTGTCGGTGCGCGAGACCACCGCCGTCATCACGTCGCCGGCGCGGTCCTTGTACTCCTCGAAGACGTGTTCGCGCTCCTTCTCGCGGAGCTTCTGGGTGATCACCTGCTTGGTGGTCTGCACGGCGATGCGCGTGAAGGTCTCCGGATCGACGGGGAACTCCATCTCCATGCCCACCTCGACGTCTTCGTCGAGTTGGGAGGCCTCGGCGAGGAGGATCTCCTTGTCCGGGTCTTCGATCTCCTCGACGACCCGACGGATCACCAGCACGTCGATCTCGCCGGTCTCGGGATCGACGGCGACCTCGATCTGCTTGCCCGGCATCACGTTGCGCTCGAAGGCCTGCTCGAGGGCCTCCTCGATCGAGGAGAGCAGTTCTTCCTTGTCGAGGTTGCGCTCGGCGGCGAGCACGTTGAGGGCGTCGATGAATTCTTTGTTCATCCTTCACTCCGGTCCGGTTCGGGTCGCCTTGGGGGACCCGCCTGATTGTCGCCTGTTGACCCGCAAAAGGCGCGGGTCAACAGGTTGCGCCGCTGCGCGGCGCGCCTGTCCGATCCATCGACGCCCACGTCAGCGTGGGGCGTCCGGCCACTCGGCGAGGTTGGCCTGTTCGATCGCCGCGAGCGCGACGCGGCGCGGGGCCTCGTCGCCCTCGACCTCGAAGACGACCTCGTCGCCCTCGACGGCTCGGATGCGGCCGACGAAGCTCGCTCCGGCGACCTTGACCTTCGCGAGCAGGTCGTGGAAGCGCTCGAAGTGCCGCGCGGTGGCGAGCGGCCGCTGCGCGCCCGGCGACTCCACCTCGAACTGGTAGGGGTCGTCGAACGGGTCGAGTCGGTCGAGCTCGAGGCCGAAGGCCCCGGCGGCGCGGCCGACGTCGTCGACCGACACCGCCTGCTCGTCGAGGCGGTCGATGCGCACCAGGACCCGTCGCGAGCTGCCGCGCCGGGTCACCACGACCTCGAGCACCTCGTAGCCGAGGGGCTCGAGCGCGTCCCGTGCAGCTTGCGTGAGGTCCATGGCGTCCTTTCCGGTCCCGAACGGCGGCGGTGCTGCGCGCACGAAGCCTCCGCACGAAGTCCTCCGCACGAAGCGAGGGCGGGTCCGCGAACCCACCCTCGACGGCGCCGGGACGTTGTCCGCCCGCGAGTCTAGCACGTCGAACCATCCTCGTCGTCGGGCCGCTTGCAGCCGGGCGGGCGCACGGGTACACTCCCGGGCAGATGCGACGGACTGCGCGAGCTACGCGGTAACGGTGGGCTGCGGCCCGGGGACGACCCCGGGCTCGACCACCGTCTTGGGGACCGACCCGACGTGGGTGCGGTCCCCTTCGCTTTGGCCGCTCCCCGACGCGCGGCCGACGCCACCGCCACCGCCGCCGACGCCGCGAGAGGACGCGATCATGGACGCTGGACCCTGGATGGACGACGTGCTGCTGTTGACGCCCGGACCGACCCCGCTGCATCCGCGGGCGGCCGCGGCGCTGACCTGGCCGATGCGCGGGCACATGGACCCGGACGTCTTCGCCTACAACGACGGCATCGTCGCCGATCTGCGCGAACTGTACGGCGCCGCTCCGGACGCCTTCGCATGCCTCCTCGCCGGCAGCGGCTCGCTCGGCATGGAGGCGGGCTTCGCGAACCTGCTCGAGCCGGGCGACCCGGTCGTGGTGGGCACGAACGGCGTCTTCGGCGAGCGCATGGCGAACATGGCGGAGCGCCTCGGCGCCCGCGTGCACCGCGTCGCGTCGCCGGCCGGCGAGGCGCTCGACCCCGACCGGATGCGCGCCGAGGCCCGGCGCGTCCGCCCCAAGCTGGTGGCGTTCGTCCACGGGGAGACGTCGACCGGCGTCCTCAACCCGGTCGAGGAGCTCGCGACCGTCGCCCACGAGATGGGGGCGCTCCTGTCGGTGGACGCGGTCACCACCGTCGGCATGCTGCCGTTCGACATGGCCGGCTGGGGCATCGACTATGCCTACACCGGATCGCAGAAGTGCCTGTCGGCGCCGCCGGGGCTCGCGCCGGTGGCGGTCTCGCGCCGCGCGATGGCGGCCGTCGCCGCGCGCCGCACGCCGGTCGCGACCTGGTACGCCGACCTGCTCGGCATGGAGGCGTACTGGGCGCTGGAGGGGGGCCGCCAGTACCACCACACGGTCCCCATCCACCTGCACTGGGCGACCGGGGAGGCGATCCGGGCGGCCCTCGAAGAGGGCGTGGCGGCCCGCAGCGAGCGCGCGCGCCGCACCGGCGCCGCGGCGATCGACGCGATGGCGAGCGTCGGGTTCGCCCCGTTCGTCCCGGCCGCCGTGCGGCTCCCGACCGTGCTCACCGTCCGCCTGCCGGACGGCCTCGACGACGCGGCGGTGCGGGGCGCGCTGCGCGAGGTCGCCCGCGTCAGCCTCACCGGCGGCCTAGGCGCCACCGCGGGCAAGGTCTGGCGTCTGGGCCTGATGGGCGAGGCGGCCCGCCCCGAGCCCTACCGGGCGCTGATGACGGCCTTGGCGCAGGTGCTGCCGGCCCATGGGATCCCCGATGCGGTCGGGCTGCCGGCCGCCTTCGACGCCGCGTGGGCGGCGGCGGCGCCGGTCGCAGCCCGAGCGTGACCACGCCGCCGTCGGACGCCGGACCCCCGGGGGTCGAACTCCTGCGCGTCGACCCGCGCCTCGAGGACCTCGCCGCCTCGCTGTTCTGGGCGACGTTCCCGGACCGCCGCTTGGGCAAGGCGCCCGCCGACCGCGACGGCCGCGTGCCGCTCCTGATCGACGCGCCGCTCGCCGCGCGCGAGGTCGAGCGCTGGCGCGCGGCGTTGGACGCGCTGCTGCGCGATCGGGCCGATTCGGGCGCCTTCGTGCGCGAGGTGCGCGACCGCGACGGGCGTCGCGAGGAGCTCGCGCTGCCGGTCGCCCCCGAGGCGTACGGAGGCGGCGCCTGGCTCGTCGGGCCCTTCCCGACCGAGGCCGCCGCCGACGCCTGGGCGGAGGGGCGGCTGGAGCATCCGTGGGTGCACGACGTGGTCGCGCACGCGGGCGCGCATTACGCCGACGTGTTCCCCGGCGATCCGGACGCCGCGCCGCGCTGAGCCGGACGACCTCGCTGGTTGACGCCCCACGCGGCGTGCCGTACGCTCGGCGCCGTGATGGACCGCGCGCTGGACCGCCTCCGTTCGCCCTTTACCCCGCTCGCGTAGAGGTCGCCCGACGCGAGCCGCGTCCGACCCCCTGCGCACCGCCCCCGCACCCGCGACGGCGGTGCGTTTTCTTGCGCCCCCGTCGCACCTCCGCACCGCCGCACCGCCGAGGAGCCCCACCCCATGGACCACGACGAAGCCCTGGCCGCCATCTCCGCCGCGCCCGACGCGCGCGCCCTGCAAGACCTGCGGGTGCGTCTGCTCGGCAAGAAGGGGACCCTCACCGAGCAGCTCAAGGGGCTCGCTGCGCTCGATCCCGAGGCGCGCCGCACCGTCGGGCGCGCGCTGCACGAGCGCAAGCAGGCCCTCGAACAAGCGATCGAAGCGCGCAAGGCGGCGCTGGAGCGCGCCGCCCTCGACGCCCGCCTCGCCGCCGAGCGCGTCGACCTCACGCTGCCCGGGGAGCGGGTGCCGGCGGGCGGCCACCACCTGCTCACCCAGGTGACCCACCGGCTGCTCGACGTCTTCCGCAGCCTCGGCTACGACGTCGCCGTCGGCCCCGAGCTCGAGGACGACCACCACAACTTCGAAGCGCTCAACTTCCCGCCCGAGCACCCGGCCCGCGACACCCAGGACACCTTCTGGACCACCGACGGACGCCTGTTGCGGACCCACACGAGCCCGATGCAGGTGCGCTACATGCGCACCCACACGCCGCCCCTGAAGGTGGTCGTGCCCGGCCGGGTCTTCCGCAACGAGGCCGTCGACGCCACCCACGAGGCGCAGTTCCACCAGCTCGAGGCGCTCGTGGTCGGTCGGCGCGTCACGATGGCCGACCTGCGCGGCGCGATCACCGAGATGGCGACCGCGCTCCTGGGCACCGGGACCCGCACGCGCCTGCAGCCTTCGTACTTCCCCTTCGTCGAACCGGGCGCGGAGTTCGCCATCTGGTGGACCCATCCCAAGACCGGCCGCGAGGAGTGGCTCGAGCTGGGTGGGTGCGGCATGGTGCACCCGAACGTGTTCCGGGCCGTCGGGTACGAAGACGTCACCGGCTTCGCCTTCGGGTTCGGGATCGAGCGCTTGGCGATGGTCAGCACCGGCGTGACCGACATCCGCGACCTGTACCGCGGCGACGTCCGCGTGCTCGAGCAGTTCCGGGGCGTGGCCTGATGCGCGTGCCCCACGGATGGTTGGCCGAACTGGTGCCGGGGCTTCCGGACCCGGCGACCACCGCCGACCTGTTGGCCGGCCTCGGCCTCGGGGTCGAGGTGGTGGAGGAGGTGGCCGGGGCACCGGCCGGGGTGCTCGTCGCGGAAGTGCTGGAGGTCGCGGCCGTCGCCGGGGCGGACGTGGTCCGACGTGCGGTGGTCGACGACGGCACCGGGCGCCGGGTCGTGGCGTGCGGCGCCCCGAACGTCGTCGTGGGGATGCGCGCCGCCTACGCGCCGCCGGGGACGCTGCTCCCGGGCTTCGGCGGGCCCCTCGAGGTGCGCGAGGTCGCCGGGGTGCGCTCCGAGGGGATGCTCTGCAGCCCCCGCGAGCTCGGGCTCTACGACCACGCCGGAGGCCTCCTCGAGCTGGGCCACGACGCGCCGATCGGCGCGCAGCTCAAAGAGCTGTGGCCGGGCGACGTGGTGCTGGAGCTGGAACTCACCCCCAACCGAGCCGACGCCTTCAGCCTGCTCGGCGTCGCTCGCGACCTCGCGGCGAAGCTGGCCGTCGCGCTCCGGCACCCGGCGGACGGCCTCGCGGGCGCCGCGGGCGACCCGTCCGTCGACGACGGCCTGGACGTGCGCGTCGCCGACGAGGGTCGGTGCCCCTGGTTCACGCTGCGGCGCATCGACGACGTCCGGGTCGGTCCGGCGCCCGTCGCGCTGCAGCGCCGCCTCGCGCTCCTCGGGGTGCGCCCCCGGAACGTCGTGGTGGACGTCACCAACCTGGTGACCTTCGAGCTCGGCCAACCCTCGCACGCCTACGATCTCCGGGCGCTGCACGACGGCGTGCTCGAGGTGCGGCGCGCGCGCGCCGGCGAGTCCCTCGTGACCCTGCAGGACGAGGAGCTCACCCTCGACGCGGACGACCTCGTGATCGCGACGCCGGACGGGGCCGGCGGCTCGCGCGCGATCGGGCTCGCGGGCGTGATCGGCGGGCGCGAGGACTCGGTCCTCGCCTCGACGACGTCGGTGGCGCTCGAGGTCGCCTGGTTCGAGCCGACCGGCGTCCGCCGCACGGGGCGTCGCCACAAGCAGATCACCGACGCCCGCACCCGCTTCGAGCGCGGCGTCGACCCGGCGCTCGCGGAGCTCGCGTCGGCGCGCGCGGTCGCGCTGCTCGAGGCGGCCGGCGCCGGCCGCGCGCACCCCGGGCTCAGCGTCGCCGGAGCGGCGGCCGGCGCGCGACCGGCGGTCGCCTACCGCCCGGAACGGGTCGAGTTCCTCATGGGCTTCGACGTGCCGCGGCCCGAGCAGCGCCGCATCCTCGAGCGCCTCGGATGCCGCGTCGAGGAACGGGCCGACGGCTGGACGGTGCATCCGCCGACGTGGCGCTTCGACCTGACGATCGAGGAGGACGTGGTCGAAGAGGTCGCGCGCCTGCATGGGTTCGAGCACATCGGCAGCAGCGTCCCGCACCTCGACGTGGCCCCCTCCGCAGGCGATCCCACGCACCGGCTGCTGCGCGAGCGGCTCGTCGGCGCGGGGATGTTGGAGACGATCGGGTACGCGTTCGTCGGCGACGACGAACTGGCGCGGGCGCGGGTGCCCGCGGCGGTCGTGCGCCTCGCCGAGCCGCAGAGCGACGCCCGGGCCGTCCTGCGCACCGCGCTCCTGCCCGGGTTGCTGGCGGCGGCGCGCACGAACCGCGACGCCCCCTCGCTCGCGCTCTTCGAGGTGGGCCGGGTGTTCGTCGAGCCCGAGGAGGAGCGCTTGGGGCTCCTCTGGCGGGGCGCCCGCGTGCGCTCGGGCTGGCGCGCGGAAGGCGCGATCGATCCGTTCGTCGCCAAGGGGGTGCTCGAGAGCCTGGCCGAAGGGCTCGGCGTGGCGCTCGAGCTGCGTCCCGCGCCGGTGGCCTACCTGCACCCGGGCGTCTCGGCGCGCGTGCTGTGGGAAGGGACCGACGTCGGGACCTTCGGACGGCTCCACCCCGAGGTGGCGCGCGATTGGGGCTGCGGCGACGTGCTGGTCGCCGAACTGCGGCTGCCGCTGGCGATGGCGGCGCCCGTCGTGCGCGAGGTGCCGCGCCAGCCCTTCGCCGAGCGGGACCTTGCCGTCGTGGTCCCCGCCGACGTCGCCTACGCGACGCTCCACGACCTGTGCGCCGCCGCGGCCGGGGAACGCCTGGTCGAGCTGTTCCCGTTCGACGTGTACGAGGGGGGGCAGGTGGGGGAGGGGCGCAAGAGCCTGGCGCTGCGCTTCCGCTTCCGCCACCCCGAGCGGGCGCTGACCGACGTCGAGGTCGACGCGCGCATGAAGGACGTCATGTCGGCCGTCGATGCGGCTGGGTATGCTGTGCGGACGTGACCTGGATCGACGCCTCCCTCGTGCTCACGGTCGCCGCCATCACCGGGCTCGCGGCCGAGCGCCGGCTCATGGGGCTGCTCGTCGGCCTCGGTGGGCTCGCGGCGCTGCGGCCGCTGCTGGTGCTCGCGGACCTGAACCCGTGGTTGGCGCTCGTCGCGGCGCTGCTCGTGGGCCTCGCGCTGGCGCTGCTCGGACGCCACGTCCTGCAGCTCGCGCGCGTCCCCGGCCGGCTGGCGCGCGTCGGCGGCGGGATCGGCGGCTTCGTTCTCGGCGCCGCGCTGGTGTTGGCGCTGGTCACGTCGTTGCCGGTGGAGCGCAACCCGGCCGAACCCTCGTTGATCTACTACCCACCCCGCGAGCTGCCGCCCGTGGTGCGTCAAGCGGTCGCGGGTTCGGCCGCCGTGGCGGTCGGCCGCAGCGTGTTGCTGCACCCTCTGCTCGCCGCGCAGGGCGCCGTCCCGGACGGACAGGTCGCGCTCTTCGAGGCGTTGCACCGATGGTTCGTGGTGGGCGAGCCGTGGCGGGTGGCCGGTTCGTGAGGGCACGCGCGCGAGAGGGGGCGATCGGCGAAGCGTAACGAGGACGCGAGGAAGCGCAAGCCTGCGTGCGCCGCTCCGCGGCGCCCCGCAGTGACGAGGCGGAGGGCCCCACCCCGACCGGCGCGACGGCGCCGCAGCGGAGGTGGGGGCAAGGAGCGGCGGAGCGCGGGCGACGCCCACGACGCGCCGATCCCCAAAATGCGAGACGCCAGGCCGATCGAGGCCACGGACGACGGTCCGGGGCGCTGCTCCGCAGCGCTCGGCGACGAGTCTGCGGGCCCCTCCAGAGCACGACCCTCTCTCGCGACCCGATGGGTCGACGTCCAACGCCGGGACGATCGTTCCGGCATCCGGGTTCGCATCCCGGTCCACCGCCGGTGCGCCGAGCGCACCCGAACGAACGCAGACGCCGCGGCCCACGAGGGTCGTGCGGCTCGCGCCCGAGCGAAGCTCGTTCGCGGCGCGGGCAGGAAGCTAGGGGGACCGCCATGTGCGGGATCGTTGGATACATCGGAGGACGCGTCGCGGCCGACGTCGTCCTGGACGGACTGTCGCGGCTCGAGTACCGCGGCTACGACTCGGCCGGCATCGTCGTCGCGAGCGCCGAACGGCCCCAACTCGACGTCGTCAAGCGCGCCGGCAAGCTCCAGGCGCTGCGCGACGCGCTCGGCGAGCGCGCGAGCGACGGCGCGCCGCTCCGCGGTGCGCGCGCCGTCGGCCACACGCGCTGGGCGACGCACGGCAAACCCACGGACACGAACGCGCACCCGCACCTCAGCGAGGACGGCCGGCTCGGCCTCGTCCACAACGGCATCATCGAGAACTACGCGGCGCTCCGCACCGAGCTGAAGGCGCGCGGCCACCACTTCCGGAGCGAGACCGACACCGAGGTGCTCGTCCATCTGATCGAGGAGCACTACGTGGGCGACCTACCGGCGGCCGTGCGCGGCGCGCTGGCGCGCGTCCGCGGCGCCTACGCGCTCGTCGTCACCCACGTCGACCACCCGCAGGTGGTGGCGGCGCGCGCCACGAGCCCGCTGGTCGTGGGTCTCGGCGAGGGCGAATCGTGGGTCGCGAGCGACGTGCCCGCGCTCCTGCCGTACACCCGGCAGGTCGTGTACGTCCACGACGACGAGCTCGTGGTCCTCGACGCCGCGGGGGCGACCCTCCAACGGCTCGACGGCACGCCCGTCGAGCGCGCGCCGGAGACGATCGAGTGGGACGCCGACGCCGCCGAGAAGGGCGGCCACCCGCACTACATGCTCAAGGAGATGCTCGAGCAGCCCGACGTGTTGCGGCGCACCCTGGGCGGCCGCGTCACGCCGGACGGTCTCGACGCCGACCTCGAGCTCGGCTTCGACCCGCGCGCCGTCGACCGGGTCGTGCTCGTGGCGGCGGGGACGGCGAGCTACGCCGCCACCGTCGGCGAGGCGCTGCTCGAGCGGCTGGGGCGCGTGCCCGCCGAAGTGGTCGTCGCCTCCGAGTTCCGGTACCAGGAGCCGGTCGTCGACGCAGGCACGCTGGTGATCGCCGTGTCGCAGTCGGGCGAGACCATCGACACCTTGGAGGCGCTGCGCGAGGGGCGCCGTCGCGGCGCGCGGACGCTCGCGATCCTGAACGTCAAGGGCTCGAGCCTCGCGCGGGAGGCCGACGACGTGCTCTACATCCACGCCGGTCCCGAGATCGGGGTGGCCTCGACCAAGGCCTACGTGGCCATGCTCGGCGCCTTCGCGCTGCTGGCGCTGCGCTTCGGGCGCGCGCGCGGGACGCTCGACGACGCCGCGGCGGCCGCCTGGGTCGCGGGCCTCGACGCGCTGCCGGACGCCGTGGCCCTCGCGCTCTCGCGGCGCCCGCAGGTCGCGGCGGTCGCCGAGCGGGTGGCCGGCGCCCGCGACGCCCTGTTCCTCGGGCGCGGCTTCGACGTGGCCACCGCGTACGAGGGGGCCCTCAAGCTCAAGGAGATCAGTTACCTCCACGCCGAGGCGTACGCCACCGGCGAGATGAAGCACGGCCCGATCGCGCTCATCGACCGGGACCTGCCGGTCGTCGCCCTCGCCACGCCCTCGCCGACGTACGAGAAGACCGTCTCGAACCTCCAGGAGGTGCGGGCGCGCGACGGCTGGGTGGTGGCGGTGGCCGGCGATGGCGACGAGACGATCGCCGAGCACGCCGATGCGGTCCTGTACGTGCCGGTGGTGGCCGAGGGGCTCGCGCCCGTGGTGAACGTGATCCCGATGCAGCTTCTCGCCTACGAGGTGGCCGTCCGCCTCGGGCGCGACGTCGATCAGCCGCGCAACCTGGCCAAGAGCGTCACCGTCGAGTAGCGCTCGTCGCTCCAGGCCACCAGACGAGCGCGGGCGGTCCGGAACTCCGGACCGCCCGCGCGCTCAAGGGACCGACGATCAGTCGAGGACGACGTCGCCGCAGGCGACGGAGACGCCCATCTGATCGGGGGCGAGGTGCACGTTCACGTAGTGCATGCCGCCGACGATCCACTCGAAGGGAACGTCGAGCCGGGTCGAGGACCAGCCGAGGTCGCCGTCGACGTTGGAGAGCGGGATGACGACCCCACCCGGCTCGTCGCAGCGGCCGGCGTGGAAGTGGGCGGGGTGGTTGCCGCCGGCCGGCGTGCCGTCCAGACGGATCTGCACGTGGGTATCGCCGCGGCCCATGTCGACGATCAGGACCTCGCCCGACACGCCGCTGCCACCGACGGCCGCGAGCTCGTAGCTCACGAACCCGGTCGGGAGCGTCTGGCCCGAGAGCGCGGCGAGGACGGCCTTCGGCAGCAGCACCGCGTCGATCACGTGGATCACGCCGTTGCTGGCTTCGATGTCGGTGATGACGACGTTGGCGTCGTCGACGGTCACGCCGCCTTCGGTGCCGATGCGCACGTGCTCGCCCTGGACGGTGCGAGCCTTGGTGAGGGTCACGACGTCGGCGGCGGGGACGGCGCCGGCGACCACGTGGTACGTCAGCACGGCCGTAAGCAGGTCGGCGTCGGCCAGCACGGCGTCGAGCGCCCCTTCGGGCAGGGCCGCGAAGGCGTCGTTCGTCGGCGCGAACACGGTGAACGGACCCTCGCTCGAGAGCGTCTCGACGAGGCCGGCGGCGGTGACCGCGGTCACGAGCGTGCTGAAGCGCTCGTCGCCGGCGGCGATGTCCACGATGGTCTGCGCCGAGCCGATGCTCAGGGCGAAGACGGCGAGCGAAGCGATCAGGGTGCGGGCGAAGCGCATGGGGAGAACCTCCAGAGAGTGATGAATCGATTGACGCTAGACCGCCGCGGTCCGCCACACCGAAGCGACGCTTACGGTGTCGCGGCGCGTCCACCATCTCCAGGCGCGCGAGGCGGGCGCCTCAGGGGCCCCCGCGGCTGCTCCACCACCACAGGGCGGCCAGGATCGCGCCACCGATCAGCGCCGGACGCACCCAGTGGCGGCCACCGCCCGTGCCGCCGCGCGCGAGCGAGGCGCGCGCCTCCTCCGCGTCGCGCTTGGCGGAGGCCCGCTGGGCGCGGCGCAGCGCCGCCACGCTCTTGGCGACGTGCCCCTTGCGGCGGTAGGCGACCCCCAGGTTGTGGTGGGCGTTGGCGAACCCATCGTCGAGCTTGATCGCCCGTTCGTAGTCCGCGATCGCCCCGTCGACGTCGCCGTCTTCGAGCTTGAGGTTGCCGCGGTTGGTCAGGGCGCGGACGTGGTTGGGGTCGCGCTCCAGGGCGGCCTCGAGGTGCGCCCGGGCCGCGACCGGATCGCCTTCCAGGACCGCGACCGTCCCGCTCTGGGCGTCGCGCTCGGCCGCGAAGTACTCGCTGCGCACGCGGGCCAGGGCTTCGCGGGCCGCTTCGGGTTCGCGCTGATCGACCGCGACGGCGACGTCCACGAGTGCCGCGACGTCGTCCTCGAGGGCCGCCCAGTCGACGAGCCCGTCCGGACGCACGTCCAGGCGCGCCAGGCGCGCGACCGCTCGCTTCGGCGCCTTGGAGCGGACGGAGGCCTCGACCTCCGTGAGCGCCTCCAGCGCATCGAGCACGTCGGCGTCGGCGTCGGCTTCGACCAGCCGCAGCGTCTGCGCGGCGAGCCCGAAGCGGCCGAGCGCGGCCAGGCCGCGCCAATCGCGGGCACGGGCGAGGGCGAGCCACCGGGCTTCGGCCGCGGTGGGCGCCGGTGCGCCCGATTCGGTGGGGGAGGTCACGGGAGGTCTCCTTGCTGGCGGGGGCGCTCGACCTGCAGGTCGCGGTAGAGCGCATCGTAGGCGGCGACGGCGCGCGCCCAGTCGAACCGCTCGCGCGCGGCGGCGGTGCGGAGGGCGTCCCAGGCGCGTCGGTCGGCGTGGGCACGACGGGCGCGACCCGCCGCGTCGACCAGCCCCGCGACGGTCGCGGGGTCGAACAGGAAGCCGGTGCGGCCGTCGTCGATCGTGTCGGCCAGCCCGCCGGTCGCGCGCGCGACCGGCACCGTGGCGTAGCGCATGGCGATGAGTTGCGCGAGCCCGCAGGGCTCGAAGCGCGAGGGGATCGCGAGCGCGTCGGCCCCGCCGTAGATGCGTCGGGCCAGGCCGTCGTCGTAGCCGACCCGACCGCCCACGCGGCCGGGGTGGGCGGCGAAGGCGCGCTCGGCCGCGGCTTCGAGGTCGGGGGCGCCGGCGCCGAGGACGACCAGGTTCCACCCTTGCTCGAGCAAGGCCGGAAGCGCCCCGAACAGCAGGTCGATGCCCTTCTGATCGGCGAAGCGGCTGACGACCCCGAGGATCGGCCGCCCGACCTCGAGGCCGAACTCGGATTCGAGCGCGCTCGTGCAGCGCGCCTTCCCGGTGAGGTCGTCGGCGTCGAAGGGCGCCGCCAGGGCGGGGTCGTGGGCGGGATCGAAGGCCACGTCGTCGAGGCCGTTGAGGATCCCGGAGAGCCGCCCCCCGAGGGCGGCGAAGGTCCCCTCGAGCCCGTACCCGATCGCGGGGTCGAGCAGCTCGCGGGCGTACGTCGGCGAGACCGTGGTCGCGTGGTCCGCGGAGACGAGCCCGGCGTGCAGGAGGTTGCCGCGGCCCCGGAGGGCGAGGGCGTCGGCGAGTTCGCCGGGGAGCCGTCCCCAGCGCACGACGTCGGCCGCGTCCGCGTGCCCTTGGTACTGGGCGTTGTGGACGGTCACGAGGGTGGGGGGGCGACCGAAGACCGGCGGGAGCTCCGCGGCGTGGCGCACGAGCGCCGGCACGAGCGCGGCGTGCCAGTCGTGCACGTGCACGACGTCCGGGGCGAAGCCCAGGCGGGCGGCGACCTCGGGGACCGCGCGAGCGAACAGCGCGAACCGGCGCGCGTCGTCCGGGTACCCGTAGAGCGCATCGCGCCGGAAGTCGGCGTGCCCGACGAACGCGAACCGCACCAGGCCGTCGCCGGCGGGGACGTCCAGGGTGCCGACCCCGACGGTGCGCTCGCCGCCGTCGAAGGGGACGACGACGTCTCCGATCCAGTACGGGGCGGGCTCGGCCCGCAGCGTGGCGTACCAGGGGTGGACGACGAGGACCGCGTGGCCGGCGGCGGCCTGGGCTGCGGGGAGCGCACCGAGCACGTCGGCGAGCCCGCCGGTCTTGGCGAAGGGGGCGGCTTCGGCGGTGGCGTGGAGGAGCTGCACGCCGGCGAGTGTACCGCGGCCCGGTCCCGCGCCAGGACACCGTTCTCATCGCGATCGCTCTCTATACTGCCGCATGAATCGTCGCTGCCAGGAGTCCGCATGAAGCGTCTCGCCCTCGTCGCCGCCGTCCTCGGCGTGCTGCTGACCACCGTCGTGGTGCAGGCGCAGCTCTCGCGCGACTTCGCCAACGAGTTCCTCGCGCAACCCGCGGGCCGAGCGTTGGTCCAGACCTTCGGTGCCCTCAAGACCGGGTACCTCGACGACGTCGACGACGACGCGATCATCCGCGGTGCGATCACCGGGATGCTCGAAGCGGTCGGCGATCCGTACACCTACTACCTCGAACCCCGCACCGCCGCGCGCGAGGCACAGGATCGGAGCGGCTCCTTCGAGGGCATCGGCGCCGTCTTGACGCCCTTCAACCGGCAGACCGGCAAAGGGGTCGAGATCCTGAACGTCTACCGCGACGGGCCGGCCTTCGACGCCGGCGTGCGGCGCGGCGACATCTTCATGGAGGTCGACGGCGTCGACGTCTCGGACTTCACCACGACCGAGGTCGTCGACCTCGTGCGCGGGCCTGGCGGCACCACGGTCGAGATCACGTTCCAGCGCCCCGGTGCGGACCAGCTCGTCTCCTTCGAGATCGTGCGGGCCACGATCGAGATCGTCGACGTGACCGCCGGCATCGTCGACGGCGACATCGGCTACGTCGCGATCTCCTCGTTCGGCAACCAGCGCGTCTACGACCAGCTCACCGAAGCGATCATGCGCCTGCAGCTCGACGGGGCGCGCAGCTTCGTGCTCGACCTGCGCAACAACCCCGGCGGCTTGCTCACCCAGGGCATCCTGGTCGCCGACGAGTTCCTCGAAGGGGGCGACATCGTCTTCCAGCGCGCGCGGGGGGTGACGCAGCGGCTGGCCTCGGCCGATCCGCTCGGGATCGTGGACGCTCCGCTCGTCGTGCTCGTCAACCGCAACTCGGCGTCCGCCTCCGAGATCGTGGCGGGTGCGCTGCAGGAGAACGACCGCGCGCTCGTGATCGGCGAGACGACCTTCGGCAAGGGGGTCGCGCAGAGCGTGGTCTCGCTGTCGGACGGTGGGCAGTTGGCCTACACCTCGTTCGAGTGGCTCACGCCCGATCGCCGCTCCATCACCGAAGGCGGCATCGTGCCCGACGTCGCGGTGACGGACGCGTTGCTCGCTCAGACGATCTCCGTCGAAGGGCGCGGCGGCGAGCTCGGCCAGGTCGTGACGATCCTGGTCGACGGGGTCGAGGTCGGCTCGACCACGGTCGACGAGGAGGGCGAGTTCACCTTCGTGACCGTCGGTCCGCGACCGGTGCTCTCCGAGGTGCAGGGCGAGGCGATGGTCGATCTCGAGAACGACGCGGTGCTCGCCGCCGCCGTGGCGGCGCTGCGCGACGGCACGGCCGCGGCGGTCGGGGCGCGCTGAGGCTCCTCGCTCGGGATCGGCGCGGCGTGGGGCGCGCGGGCGGAACGCTCGCGCGCCCCACGCGGTCGGTGCGGTCGCGATGATCGAAGTAAGGGGGCTCGTCAAGCGCTACGGCGCCCAGCGCGCGGTCGATGGCGTCGACCTCGACGTGCGCGCGGGCGAGGTCCTCGCGCTGCTCGGACCCAACGGCGCCGGCAAGTCGACCACGATCAAGGCGATCGTCGGACTGCTCCGGCCCACCGCCGGGAGCGTGGTCGTCGACGGCCACGACGTGCAGCGCTCGGCCGTCGCGGCCAAGGGCGCCATCGGCTACGTCCCCGACCGGCCGTACCTCTACCCCAAGCTGACGGCGCGCGAGCTGCTCCGGTTCGTCGGGCGCCTGCGGCGTCTCGACGAGGCGGAGGTCGAGCGGCGGGCCGATGGGTGGCTCGAGCGCTTCGGGTTGACCGACGTGGCCAACGAGATCGTCGAGACCTACTCGCACGGCATGCGCCAGAAGCTCACGTTCGCCGCGGCGCTGTTGCCCGACCCGCCGGTCCTGGTGGTCGACGAACCGATGGTCGGGCTCGATCCGCGCGCGGCGCGCCTCGTGCGCGACCTGATGCGCGACCACGCCGCGGCCGGCCGCGCGGTCCTGCTGACCACGCACGCCATGGAGGTCGCCGAGGCCGTGGCGCAGCGCGTGGTCGTGCTCCACCGCGGTCGCGTGGCGGCGGAGGGCACCCTCGGGGCGCTGCGCTCCCGCCTGGGGCGCGACGACGCCGACCTCGAGGCGATCTTCCTGCAACTGACCGAGGAGGCCGGCGCGGCGGCGCCCGTGGCCGCTCCGTGACGCCCGCAGCGCTGCCTCGCCGGCCGTCGCTCTTCGCGCTGCGGGCCCGCGCGTGGTGGCGATCGGTGCGGCGGGCGCCGGTGCGCCACGCGGTCGCGGCGGGCTTCCTCGCCGCGGTGGCCTGGGGCATCGCGGCGCTCGTCGAGCGCGGCGTTCGGTGGGTGGACGCCTACCCGGCGATCGGCACGATCGCGGACGCCGCGCTGCAGCGGAGCCTCGAGGCGTTCGTGACGCTGCTCGCCCTCGGGGTGGCCTTCTCCGTGCTGACGAGCGCGGTCACGACGCTCTACACGGCGCAGGACCTCCCGCTCCTGCTCAGCTGGCCCGTCCCGGTGGGGCGCGTGTTCGGCCTGAAGGTCCTCGAGACCTACATCGGCTCGGCGCTGCTGCCGGCGGCGCTGACGGTGCCGGTGCTCGTCGGACTCGGTCTGGCGCGGAGCGCGCCCCCGCTCTTCTACCCGCTCGCGACGCTGGCCGTCCTCGCCCTCTACGCCGTGCCGGTCGCGTTGGGCGCGGCCGCGGCGCTCGGCCTCATGCGGGTGGCGCCGGCGGGGCGCGTCAAGGAGGTGTCGACCGGCGCGAGCGTGGTGGTCGCCGCCGGGTTGGTGCTGGCGCTGCGCGCCTTCCGCCCCGAGCAGCTCGCGGACCTCACGCCCGAACAGTTCGAGGCCTTCCTGTCGACCTTCGCCGCGCTCGACCTGGGGGCGTGGCCGCCGGGGTGGGCGGGTGCGGCGGTGTGGGCGGCGCTCGACGGGCGCGCATCGGCGGCGCTCGTGCCCTTGGTGCTCGGCACGGTCCTGGGGCTCGGCGCCCTCACCTGGGCCGCGGCGCGCGCGTATCAGGCCGGTTGGCTGCGCGGGCTCGACACCGTGCCGCGCCGGCGCGATCCGCGCCCACGCCGCGCGGCGCGGTGGGAGCGGCCGCTCGCGGCCCTGGGGCCGGCCGGAGCGGTCGTGGTGAAGGACCTGCGGTTGCTCGCGCGCGACCCGACGCAGGGGTCGCAGCTGCTCGTCCTGGTGGCGCTCGCGGGCGTCTACCTGGTGAGCACCGCGTCGGTCGAGGTCGACGGTCAGCGCTTCCGCGACGCCCTCGGAGCGCTCAACGTCGCGTTCCTCGGGCTCCTGCTCGCGGGGGTGGGGGTGCGGATCGCCTTCCCGCTCGTGTCGCTGGAGGGCGAGGGGTGGTGGTGGCTGCGCACCGCGCCCATGCGCGCCCGGGCGATCGTGGCGGCGAAGCTCGCGCACGCGCTGCCGCCGCTCTTCGTGCTCGGGGTGGGGTTGGGCCTCGCCCAGGCGCTGCTGCTCGACGTCTCCGCCAACCTGGCGACGGCCGCGGCGCTCGCCGGTGGCTGCGCCGCGGTCGCCGTGGCGGCGCTCGGGGTCGGCCTCGGCGCAGCGTTCCCGCGCTTCGACGCCACCCAGACGAGCGAGGTGCCGATGTCGCCCGGCGGTCTGCTTTACATGACGACGGCGCTGGCGTACGCGGCGGGCCTCACCGTGATCCTCGCCTACCCGGCGTGGACGACCCTCGTCGACCCGACCCTGCCGGTATGGGCGACCCCAGCGGGCCGCCTCACGGTCGCGGCGGCGCTGGCCTGGACGGCGCTCGTCGCCGGCGGTGCGCTGGCGTTCGGCACCTGGCGCCTCGACCGCTTCGAGATCGGCCGGGACGGCTGACTCGACGGCCGCCGGTGGTGCTCGTCTTCAGGCGGTCGGCCCGGCGTCCCGCACGGCCTCGGGCACCTGGTCCTCGAAGCGCCGGAAGTTGTCGCGGAACATCGCCGCGAGCTTCGCCGATTGCGCGTCGAACGCCGCCGGGTCGGCCCACGTGGCGCGCGGTTGCAGGACCTCGTCGGGCACCCCGGGCACCGCGGTCGGCACGTCGAAGCCGAAGACCGGATCGCGGCGCACGGGCGCGTCGTCGAGCGCCCCGGAGAGCGCCGCCGCGATCATCGCGCGGGTATGGCCGAGCCGCATGCGGTGGCCGACGCCCGCCGGACCGCCGGTCCAACCGGTGTTGACCAGCCACACGCTCGCGCCGTGGCGCTGCAGGCGCTCGCCGAGCAGGCCCGCGTAGCGCCCGGGCGGGAGCGGCATGAAGGGCGAACCGAAGCAGGCCGAGAACGTCGCCTGCGGCTCGGTGACCCCGCGCTCGGTGCCCGCCACCTTGGCCGTGTACCCGGACAGGAAGTGGTACATCGCCTGCGCGGCATCGAGGCGCGCGATCGGCGGCATCACCCCGAAGGCGTCGGCGGTGAGGAAGACGACGGCCGCGGGATGCCCCGCTCGCCCGGTGCGCGAGGCGTTCGGGACGAAGCGCAGCGGGTAGGCCGCGCGCGTGTTCTCGGTCTTGCGGTCGGCGTCGAAGTCGATCGCGCGCGTGACCGGATCGATCACGACGTTCTCCAGGACGGCACCGAAACGGGTGCTGGCCGCGAAGATCTCGGGTTCGGCGGAGGCCGAGAGGCGGATCGCCTTCGCGTAGCAACCGCCTTCGAAGTTGAAGATACCGTCGTCGGACCAGCCGTGCTCGTCGTCGCCGACGAGCGTCCGCTCCGGATCGGCCGAGAGCGTGGTCTTGCCGGTCCCGGAGAGCCCGAAGAACAGCGCGACGTCGCCGTCGGCCCCGACGTTCGCCGAGCAGTGCATCGGCAGGATCCCGCGCTGCGGCAGGCTGAAGTTCAGCGCCCCGAAGATCGACTTCTTGATCTCGCCCGCGTACTCGGTGTTCGCGATGAGCACGAGCCGCTTGCCGTAGTCGACGGCGATCGCGGTGCTGCTGCGGGTGCCGTGGCGCGCCGGATCGGCCTTGAAGGTCGGGAGGTCGAGCACCGTCCACCCGCCGGCCGCACGCGGCACGCCGGCCCGGACGAACAGGTTGCGAACGAACAGCGCGTGCCAGGCCCGCTCGGAGACGACCCGCACGGGGATCTGGAGCGCGGGGTCGGTGCCGGCGTAGAGCTCCTGGACGAACAGCTGCTTCTCGCCGGCCGCGTCGAACATCTCTTCCTGGAGGCGGCCGAAGTGCTCGGGGCTCATCGGTTGGTTCACGCTGCCCCAGTCGACCTGCTCTTCGGTGGTGGCGTCGCGGACGACGAACTTGTCCTTCGGCGAGCGCCCCGTGAACTTGCCCGTATCCACCACGAGCGGCCCGCTGGCCGCGATCTGCGCCTCGCCGCGGCGCACGGCGTGTTCGTACAGGGCGGCGGTGCCGGCGTTCGCGATCGCGTCGGCCAACGGCAGGCGCAGCGTGCTCACGGTGTCGTGCTGGAAATCGGCCATGGGGCTCCCTCGGTGCTTCGCATGCGTCAGGGGCGCGCTCGGGTCGGCGCGCACGGGTTCCGTTCGGTTATACCAGCGCAGGGACACCGTTCGCGGGCCCGCGACCGCCGGCGAGGCACACCCGCAGGCGCGGTCGCTGCGCCGCTCACCAGCGCCACGTGACGCCCAACCGGGCCAGCGAGCGCTCCGTCGCCAGGTCGACGCCGAAGGCGAGCGACCAACCGCTTCCGAAGCCGTAACTCGCGCCCACCGCGAGCGACGGGCCCGTGGTCGCGGTCGCGCCGGCGGCCACGTCGACGCGTCCGGTCACGTCGATCGCCACGGGACCGAGCTGATAGGCGAACGAGACCTCGTTGGAGAAGGCGCCCGCCCCTTGCCCGTCGAGCGTCGAGACCCGGTACGAGGCGAAGACCTCGTCCGAGAGGTAGCCGCCCAGGCGCAGCGACACCCCGAAGGGGTCGCTGCCGTCGAGCAGGCCGGTGAGCGGCGTCGTGCGCAGCTCGACGACGTCGAGCCCCAGGGTCTCGGCGAGCGCCGCCTGGATCTCCGCGGTCACGAGCAGGTCGACGGCGGCGTCCAGCGCGTTCTGCGCGACGGCCCCCGCGAAGCCGCTCGTGACCTCCAGGCGACCGAGCGCGACCAGGGTCAGCAGTTCGAGCTCGGTGAGCGGGCGTGCGCCGAGCCCACCATCGAGCCCTTCGACCAGCGCGTCGCTCGCCAGCTGCGGTTCCAGATCGAGGGCGAACGCACCGCCCTCGTTCGTCGCCTCGCCCGCGAGGGCGACGTCGACGGTGAAGCGGGGGCCCGGTGGGGCGGTGAAGCGCACGTCGAGGCCGGGGGGCACCACCCGCGCCTTGTCGAAGCTGGTGCGACCGGCGATGCGCAGCATGGGGAAGACGCCGCGCGCCGGGTCGAAGGTCGCCAAGGCCTCGGTCAGCTCGAGGTCGCGGCCCGCGAAGCGCAGCGTGCCGCGCAGCGCCGCGACCGTGCCGGTGAGCCGCGGTGCGGCGGCGTTGCCGTCCAGCGTGAGGTCGACGGCGGCGTCGGCGTTCGCGAACGACTCGGCGAAGGTCACCCGCTGGGGCGCGACGATGCGGATCCCGTCGAAGCGCACGCGTTCGCGCGCCGCCTGGACCGAAGCCGGGTCCGCCGAGGCGCCCGCGGCCGGCGCGCTCGCGGTGCCTGCCTCCGCCGCCCTGCGCGACGCCAGGTCGATCCGCGCCTGGCTGGCGTCGAGCCGGCCCGAGATGCGCACGCCGGCCCCATCGGCGACGATGCGGGCGTCGGCGTCGGCGGTCGCGTCCGCCACGAAGAGGAAGGGCACGGCCAAGCCGAGGTCGGTGCCGCGGACGCGCACGTCGAGCGGCGTCAACGTGCCGTTCACCTCGAGCGGACCGCCCACGCGCCCGGTGGCGGCGATCGTCGCCGGCTCGGCGTCCGACCACCGGAGCTCGGCCACCAGGTCCGCGACCCGCCCCAGGAGCGGTACGTCCAGATCGCCGACGGCTCGGGCGTCGAGGCTGAAGCCCGTCTCGGGGAAGGGACCGATGCGCCCTCCGGCCACCAGGTCGACCCGACCCCCCAGCGGCGCGACGCCCGCCACCCCGGTGCGGACGCTCCACGCCGCGCCGGTCAGGTCGCCGCGCACGTCCTCGAGGCGGTAGCGGGTGCCGGCGACGCCCAGCTCCAGCGAGGTGGCCTCGGCCACCACGTCGGGCTCGCTCAGGGTGCCGGTGGCGCGGACCCTCAGGTCGCCCACGGCGGTCACCGCGAAGCGCGCCAAGCTCGGCACCAGGCCGAGCAGCGGCGAGAAGTCGGCGTCGGTGGCCACGAGCTCCAGGTCGATCGCCTCGGGCGTGGCGCTACCGGCGGCACGCCAGGCCCCGCGCCCCTCGAACGCCGCTTCGCCGATGCGCAGCGACACGCCGTCCCACGACAGCGCCACGTTGCCGGTCGTGACGACCCCGGCACGCTCCAAGCGCACGTGCTCGGTGGCGAGCCGCAGGTCGTGGGGACGGTTCGCCCCCCACGACCAGGCGCCGCGAAGCGCGCCCGTGACCTGAGCGACGACGTCGCTGGCGCCGAACGCGGCGGCCACCGCATCGTGCAGCGGGAACTGCTGCATCTGGGCGAAGATCGCGACGCCGGCGCCGTCGAGCTCGGCGGTCGCGTGGCTCGCGCCGAGGTCGAGGCGCACCGTCCCGCGCGGACCGTCGGCCAGATCGCCCTGCAGCGCGAGCGACGCCGGGACCGACCAGCCGCCGAGCACGAGCGGCTCCGCGGCGAACTGCCCGACGACCAGGTCGCCGCGCACCGCCACGCTGCCCGCGACCACCCCGTCCAGCGCGCGCGCACCCCCCAGCCCTCCGAGGTCGATGCCGTTCGCGCGCAGGTCGAAGTCGCGGCGCCCCGTCGGCGCCGGCCCCCACGGCCCGAGGCGGAGGGGCGCGCCGTCCCAGCGGCCGTCGGCCGTCACGACCCCGCGGCGGGCCCGCAGCGCGCCGTCGATCGCGAGCGTGGCGCCCTCGCCGCGGACCTCGAGGGTCAGCGTCGCCCCGCCGGCGATCGGGACGACGACCCCGTCCGCCTCGATCCCCCCGGACCAGCCGGTCTCGGTCCATGCGAGCTCGCCCGCCACCCGCCCGTCCGCGACGCCGGCATCGACCGACCAGGTCGTCCGTTCGGCGCGCGCGTCGCGCGCCAGGGTGGCATGGCCCAACGCCTCGGAGCGCAGCGTCAGGTCGGCTCCGTCCCACTCGAGCCGGCCCTCGACCTCCGCGAACTCCGCGGGCGCCGACGGCGCGTCGATGCGCCACGCGAGCGCCGCGGCGGCCGGGTCGAGCGGCCCGTCGAGCACCAGGGTCGCGCCCTGGTACCGGACGCTCGCCCCGTCGAGGTGCAGCAGTGCGCCGCCGGCGCGACCGACGTCGATGCGCCCGCCCCACGCACCGGCGCCGCTCCACGCCCAGCCGTCGGCGCGCACGTCGCGCCACAGGTCCATCGCGCTCCGGGGCGGCACGGTGGTCGACCACCCACCGTCGAAGCCGGCGACGCTCACGTGCAGTCGGTCCGGGCCCGCCAACTCGAGCCGCACGGGCCCCCACCCGACGTCGGCGGTGCCCTCGATGCGGAGCGCGCCGTCGCTCCAGCCGCCGTGCACGCGGGCGGCGCCGCCACGACCGTCGTCGAGCACCACGTCGAGGTCGGGCCAGGCACGCCCGCGCAGCGCGACGGTGCCCTCCGGGGTGCGCGCGCGGGCGGTGACCAACGCGCGCCCGTCGAGCCATCCGGCCTCGACCTGCCAGTCCCCGCCCGGGTCGGCGACCGCCACCTCGACGTCCGGCACGATGCCGGCGCCCGACAGCGCCACGGTCGCGTCGAACCGCGCCGCACCGACCTCGGCGCCGACGAGCCGGCCGGTACCGCTCCATCCGTCGGGGGTGCGCGCCACCGGCCACGTCGCCGTCCCGTCGAGCACGGTGCCTTCCACGAGGCCGCGCACGGTGCCGTCCGGCAGGCGACCGTCGAGCGTGGCCCGCAGGTCGACCGGTCCCGTGGGAAGCTCGCCGCGCACGTGCGCCGTGATGGCGTCGCCGTCGGCCCCGCGCGACCACGTGCCGTCCAGCACGGTCGTGCCGCCGGGCAGCGGCACCGCGTCCGCCTGCACCTCGAAGCGCGAGAGGTCGAGGGCGGCCGTGCCCGCCACGCGCTCGCCCACGAGCCGCCAACCGTCGTCCAGATCGCCCTCCAGCGCCACGTCGCCGATCTCGATGCCGGCGAACACCAGGTCCTCGCCGCGACCGACGAGGCCCGGCGACGGGTCGAGCCGCACGGTCGCGGCGACGTGCCCGGCCCCGTTCGACCAGGCGTCGAGGCCCCCCTCGAGCGACAGCGAACCCGCGGCGGGGTCGAGGACGGCCGACCAGCCGGACCACCCGTCGCCGCCGTCGGCGCGCAGCACCGCTCCTTCGGCGGTGAGGTCGGCGAAACCGCTCGGACCTGCGATCCGGCCACCTCCGGCGAAGGCCCCGCCGACGGTGGTCAGGGCGACGTCGACGTCGAGCCCCGCGGCGCGGCCGATCGCCTGGAGCTCGGCCATCGGTTCGACCGCCGGGCGCCACGCCGCGCTGCCGGCCAGCGCCACCCCGTCGCCCTCGGCCCGCCAAGCGGCGCGCAGGGTCGGGTCGCCGGCGTCGCCGGTGGCCACGATCTCGCCGTCGACCCGCGCACCGAGCGCGCCCCACGTGACCCCCTCCACGTCCACGCGAGCCGTGAGCGCGCCGGCGGCGAGGTCGGCCACCGGTCCGGTGTAGGCCACGGGGCCGGCCACGCGCCCCTGCAGCCCCGCCACGCCGCGCACGTCGGCGAGGTCCGCGTCGAGGCGGAACGAGGCCGAGAGGGTCCCGTCGTCGGTCAGGCTCCCTTGGCCGACGAGCTCGCTCCCCGCGGTCCGGACGCGGGCCGTGTCGATGCGGAGGTTCGCGACGCCGCCGAGGGTGCGGGCGTCGACGCGGAGGTCGATGCGCGGGTCGGCGAGCATCGGCAGGACGTCGGCGGCGTCGACGCCCTGGAGTTCGACCACCGCCAGACCCCCGCGGGCGGCGGACCACGATCCGCTCGCCGAGAGCCCCTCCCCGATCAGGTCCACGCGCGCTTCGGTACCGTCCCATACGGCGCGGCCGTGGGCCGGCACGCGGCCGGAGAGGGCGAGCGCCAGGTCGAGCTGCGGCACCGATCCACGACCTTCGACGACCCCGGCGGCCGAGAGCACGGTGCCGTCGTCCGCCGTCCAACCCAACAGGTGCGTCAGCGGTGCCTCCAGCGCGACACGCCCCGACCAGGCGCCGTCCAGGGTCGCCGGCGCCACCACCGACCCGCCGCCGACCGCGCGCTCGCCGATCCGGGCCGTCACCTCGGCGGTGAGGGTGCCGGCGCCGCGCAGCTCGGCCTCGGCGGCATACCGGCCGGCGTCGGCCACCAGGCGACCGCGCCCGGACCATCCGTCCGTCGGGTGGAACGCGAGCGCGTCGGCTTGGAGCGTGGTCGCGGGGAGCTGCCCCTCGGCGGTGCCGCCGCTCAGGGCGAGCCCGCCCCCCGTCCAGGTCGCCTCGAGGTCGCCCCAGGCGAAGCGCCACGCGGGGTCGTTCGTCGCGCGCGCCGGCGTCGGCGTCCCCCCGAGCAGCGCCAAGGTGCCGGTGAGGTCGAACGGCGCGGCGGAGCCCGCCAGCCGCAGCGTCGCGTCGGCGGCCGGCGCGTCGGCGTCGACCTCGAGCTGGAGCGCTCCGCCCGCACCAGGCGCGAGTCGCGCCGCGAGGGCGACGCCCGCCGCCTCGGCGTCCAGCGCGGCACGCCGCTCCGGCAGCGACCACGTGGCCGTCGCCGTACCGCTCCACGGATCGTGCGCGAGCACGCGCAGCTCGCCGAGCTCGGCGAGGCGCGCCGTCGCCGACCACGCCGGCGCGCCGGCGTCGCCGGCGGTGAGCGCGAGCGTCCACGCGTCGGCATCGGGCATGAGCGAGCCCGCGATCGGGCTCCCACCGACGGAACCGTCCAGCACGGCACCTTCGCGGGCCACGGTGGCGAGGTCGACGACGGCGGCGCGCAGGCGCACGCCGTCGACGGCGGTCGTCGAGAGCTCCACGTCGGCGGAGCGGCCCTCCGCGCGGATCTCGGCAGCGATCGGGAGGGCGTCGGTCCCCGTGGCGAGACCGAGGTCCCCATCGAGGCTCCAGCCGCCGACGCCCGCCCGGAGGACGAGCTCGCCCGCGCCGGTCGCACCCCAACCCGCGGGCCAGAACGGGGCGGAGGAGGGGTCGAGCGCCGCACCGGAAAGGGTCGCGCGCACTTCGCCGCCGTCGAGCGCCACGCGCCCACCCGCCCAGTCCGCGCCGGTGCCGCCGACGGACCACGCGCCATCGGCGGCGGCGCCGGCGCCCCGGACCGACAGGTCGAGGCGCACGTCGAGGTCCTCGAGCGGCCGGGTCCAGCCCGATGCCTCCCAAGCGTCGAGCGTGCCGCCCGCTTCGGCGCCCCCGAGCGGGTGGTCCACGGCGAGGTGGACCGCGCCCGCGACGTACGAAGCCGTGAGCGTCGCCGGGCGCTCGAACGCCTCGATCGGCAGCTGCCACCGCTCGCCCTCGACGGCGCGCAGGGCGCCGCGCGCACCGATCTCGGGGTCGCCGTCGAGGCGCCACGCCACGTCCGCGCCGAAGCCCGGCCACGCGACCGGTCCCGCGTTCCCGGCGACGACGTCGAGCGCGCCGTCCAGCGAGGTCCCCTCGGGGCCCGCACGCCAGGCACCGGCGCCGGACGCGAGCTCGGACGCCTCCACCGCCCACGTCCCCTCGACGGCGCCCGACGTCGACCACGAACCCTCCACGCGCCCCGTGGCGGGTCCGAGCTGCCCGTCGGCGGCCAGGCGGAGCGCGCCGTCGCCGGTCGCGCGCCAGTCGACGGCGAGGTCGTCGCGCTGGGGGAGGACCAGGGTGCCGCTCGCGTCGCCGGACCAGCCGGTCGCCGGGGCGTAGGCCAACGCGCCGTCGGCGCGCACGGCGACCGGAGGCGCCGCGAGCAGCCGGTCGAGCCGCGCCGTGCGCCCGCTCCACTGGGCCGTCGCGCTGGTTCCGCGTGCGTCCCAGTCCTCGCCCGCGAGCGTCCACGTCAAGCCGTCCGGACTCCAGGCGAGCGCGGCGTCGGCGAGCCGAGCCGCGCCATCGCGCCACGCGACGTCCGCGGACGCCACCGGGTCCGCTCGCGGCGACCAGGCGAACGCGGCGTCGAGGGTGCCGGCGAGGGCCGCGGCGCCGTCCGCGGCCAGGAGCGGCGCCGCGGCGGCCGCCCACCGCGCCGCGCTCCCCACGGCGGTGCCCGTCAGCCCCGTGGCGTCGCCCGCGGCGCTCGCGAACGCCCCTGCGCCGAGGTCGAGCTCGACCGCGATGGCTCCGTCCGGTTCGCTCGCCGACCAGCGCGCCTCGCCGAGGAAGCGCGCGGGGGCGCCGCCCCAGTCGACCTCCTGGTCGAGCCGCGCGGTCGCGCTCCCCATGGCCGCGTCGAACCGGATCGCGAGCCCACCCCACGTGAGCGCGGCGCCGGAGGCGTCGGCGGTCGCGCGCCACGCAAGCTCCGGCACGACGACCGCACCCATGCGGAGCGGCGGTACGGTGCCGGCGCCGGACGCCTCGGCGCCGCTCCAGGCGATCGGCCCGAACGGCCCGACGTCCAGTCGTCCGCTCGGCCCGGCGTCCGCGGCGAGGTCCCAACGGCCGTCGCCAGCCACCTCGAGACCCAGGGCGTCGGCCTCGAGGGACGCCGTGAGGACGCGCCCGTCGCCGTCGACCCGCGCCCGGGCGGCGAGCGGCGCGACGAGTTCGACCTCGAGCCGCCCCTCGGGGGCGTCCGCTCCCGGCGTCCAGCGGCCCTCGACGTCGGCGCGCCCGGCGAGGGTGAGGCCGCCGAGGTCGGACCAGGTCGCCAGGTCGATGCCGCCGGTCGCCGCCACGGCTCCGTCCGCGTCGATCGCGACGCGCAACGACTCCTCGCGTGCACGCACCTCGGTGCTGAGCGTGCCGTCGCTCCAGAGCGCGTCGGCGACCAGCGCTCCGTCGCCGATCGCCACCGTCCCCGTGCCGGCGCTCGCGTCGCCCGCGGCGTCCACGCGGGCCTCGAGGCCCGCGACGAGCACGCGCCCGTCGGCGACGTCGATGCGCCAGGGCCCTTCGTTCGTGAGCGACGCGCTCCAGCGCCCGTCGTCCGCCTCCAGGGCCCACCCCGCGGCGTCGAAGCGCACCCGCCAGGGCAGCGACCCCGCGCTCGCTACGACGCCGCGATCGAGGCCCAGGTCGCTGCCCGCGGTCGTGGCCACGGTCGCGACCCCGTCGGCGTCCAGCGCACCGGCCCGCACCGTGGCTCGCGCCGGGCCGATCGAACCGGCGAACGGTCCCGCGAGCGCGACGGGGTCGACGAGGACCGCCTCGAGCGCACGGGCCTCGCCCTCCAACGCCACCGGACCGAGCCGTCCCGCGACGCTCAACGCGCCGTCGCCGAGTTCCAGCTCGACGGCGCCGCGCAGGTCCAGTTCGGCGACGTACGGGGCGACGGCTCGGGGCGCTACCGCGCCCTCGCCCTCGACGACGGCGCGCCCCGTCGGCCGCCCGAGGGCGCCGTCGAGCGTCAACGACACCGTCGGTGCGCCGGTCCAGACCTCCGGATCGGGAGCCCAGCCGACGCGGCCCTCGAGGGGTGCCGCCGAGGCGAGGGTGGGCGCCGCGAGCGCGCCCTCGAAGGGCGTGCCGAGCAGGGAGCCCGACACGAAGCCCTGCAGACCCTCGGCGTCGACGACCGCGTCCACGGCGACCTGCCAGGCGTCGGCCCCGGCGCGCGCTTCGGCGCGCCCGACGAGCGGCCCCTGGCCCGTCGCGAACGCAGCGGACGCGCTCTCGACCGGCACGCCCAGCACCACGACGGGTCCCGCCGCCACCGTCCAATCGAGGGTCGGGGCATCGGGTTCGGCGCGCACGCGCACCGGTCCCGCGCCCCAGGTGCCGGAAGCGTCGAGGTCGAGGCCGCGATCGGGCGCGTACGCGATCGCGAGCGCCGGGACGACGAGCGGGGCGCCGAGCCAGGCGCCGTCGACGTCCAACACCCCGTCGAGGCGAACGTCGGTCCACCCCTCGAAGGTCAGCGCGCCGGTGACCCGACCGCGATCGGCGGACGGCAGCGCCGGTGCGCCCAGGTACGCGGTCAACACCGCGCTCGTGGGCACCAGGTCGACGTCGACGTCGCCGACCGCGCGCCACGTGGAGGCGGCCAGGTCGACCACCCCGGTGGCGCCGATGCGACCGCCGAGGGCGCTGCCGACGAGCGCGGACTCGATCCGATCGCCGCGCCAGACCACCGGGCCGTGCACGTCGACCGCGGTGGCGCCGAAGGCGCGCACGATCCCGCCCTCCAGCTCGAAGCTGCCGTCGGCGCCGGCCGCCGTCCACCGAAGGTCGCCGGCGACCGTCCCACCCTCGACCCCGTCCCACCAGGCGCGGGCGATGGTGGCGTCGGCGCGGTCGAGGCGCACCGCGATCTCGGACGAACCCCAGGCGGCGACGACCGCCCCCTCGGCACGACCGTCCGGGGTCCGCACGGCGAGCTCGAGCCGGAAGCGCCCGTCGGGGAGCGTGGTGGCGTCGACGCGTTCGATCGCGAGGTCGGGGAGGGTGAACGGGATGTCGCTCAGGCGCAGCGCCCCGCCGTCGATCCGGATGGCGTCGAGGCGCGGACGGACGACGGGGGTGCCGCCCCCGCCCCCGGTCGGCGGTTCGAGTTCGGTCCAGCGCACGTCGCCCTGCGCGTCGCGGACCTCGATCTGCAGCGGCAGCTCGCCGACGACCAACGCCGGGGCGAACCAGGTGACCGCGAGGCGCCGCGCCTCGAGCTCGACGCCGGCGCCCTCGACGACCACGTCGGTCAGCGCGACCCCGCGCCAGAGGTTGCCCTCGGACCCCGCGTGGTCGATCCGGTACCCGGCCGCGGCCGCGGCGTCCACGAGCGCGCCGACGGCGCGGTCGCGCACCCATGGGGTCCCCGGGACCCAGATCGCCGCGGCGACGAGCGCGGCGAGGAGAGCGAGGAAGAGTCGGGAGCGTAGCGGCATCGAAGAGGGGGCAGGACGTCGACGCAGCGCGCGTCGAAGCCGTCCTGGTCGACACGGTACCACCGCTGCATGAGCATCCGGGTACCATGGAGCCCATGCCTCCGCGCGCCGAGATCCCCTCCGCTTCCGCCCGTGCGACCGTGCTCGTGCGCGGTCGCGTCCAAGGCGTGGGGTACCGCGCCTTCGTGCGGCGCCACGCGCTCGACCTCGGGTTGGCCGGTCAGGTCGAGAACCTGGCGGACGGCCGGGTCGAAGTGGTCGCCGAGGGCCCTCGGCTCGACCTCGAGCACCTGTTGGTCCACCTGCAACGCGGTCCGGTGCACGCCGCGGTGGCCGGTCTCGACGTCGCGTGGTCCGAACCGGTCGGATTGGCGGGCTTCCATGCCTACTGACGTCGCGCCGTCGCCGCTCGGCTCGGCGGACCTGGCGCGGGTGCCGGGCGTGCTGGGCGAGCTCGCCCGGGCCCGCGGCCGCGACGCCGCCGCCGGCGCCGACCCCGATCGACCGGACGAGCCCGTCCGACCCGCTGCGGCCGGTGGGCTGCGCGTCGCGCTCGCGGGCCGCGCGCGCGCCGGAGCGGCGCCCGCCGTCGTCGCCGAGGTCAAGCGCGCGTCGCCGTCGCAAGGGGCGATCGCCGATCTCGACCCGCTCGCCACGGCTCGGGCCTACGCCGCCGCCGGGGCCGCCGCGGTCTCGGTGCTCACCGAGCCGCACCGCTTCGGAGGGCGGCTCGGGCACCTGGCCGCCGTCGCGGCCGCGGTGCCGCTGCCGGCGCTGCGCAAGGACTTCGTCGTGCACCCCAGGCAGGTCGAGGAGGCGGTGGTCGCTGGCGCGCGCGCCGTCTTGCTGATCGTCGCGGTGCTCGGCGGAGCGACGGCGGCGTACCTCCGGTACGCGCGCGCGCTCGGCCTCGACGCGTTGGTCGAGGTGCACGACGAGGCGGAGCTGGAGCTCGCGCTCGCGGCCGGCGCCGACCTCATCGGCGTCAACAACCGCGACCTGACCACCCTCGAGATCGACCTCACGACCGCGCCGCGGCTGATCGCGCTGGGGCGCGCGCACGCGCCCGACGCCGTCTGGATCGCGGAGTCCGGATACCGGGCCGCCGGCGACCTGACCCCCCTGCGCGGCGTCGCCGACGCGGTGCTCGTCGGCACGCACCTCGCCGGCCAGGCCGATCCCGGCGCCGCCCTGCGGCGCCTGACGGGTGGGTCGTGACCGATCGCGCCGCCCCCGAGCTCCGGGCCGTCGTCACCGGCGGTTCCAGCGGGATCGGCGCGGCGATCGTGGCGGAGCTCGCCGAGGCGGGTTGGCACGTCGTCGCCGTCGGCCGCGACGCGGCGCGGCTGGCCGCGGTCGTGGGGTCCGCGGGGCCGAGGGCCGAAGCGCACGTCGCCGACCTCGAGGACGCCGCGCAGCTCGCGCGCCTGGTCGCCGCCGTCGGATCGGGGCCGCTGCACGCGCTCGTCCACGCCGCCGGTCGGGTGGCGCTGGGGCCGGTGGCGGAGACGCCGATGGACGAGCTCGACGCGCTATGGCGCATCAACGTGCGCGCCGCCGTCGAGCTCACCCAGGGGCTCCTCCAGGCGCTGCGCGCCGGACCCGGCGACGTCGTCTTCCTGAACTCCGGCGCCGGTCTGCGGGCCAACCCGAACTGGGGCGCCTACGCGGCATCCAAGTTCGCGCTGCGGGCGCTCGCGGACGCGCTGCGGGCCGAGGAGCGCGCGCACGGGGTGCGCGTGACCAGCGTCTATCCCGGCCGCACCGACACCGCGATGCAGCGCGAGGTCTTCGCCGCCGAGGGGCGTGCGTACGACGCCGAGGGGCTGGTGGCGCCGGGCGACGTCGCCCGCTTGGTGCGCGCGGCGCTGGAGACGCCGCGCCCGGCCTCCGTGCCCGACCTCGAGGTGCGCCCCGCCTGAGGGCGACGGCCCGCCGCTGGGGGCGGTGCTACGCTCCCCGCCATGACTCGAGAACCGACCCAACTCCGCGACGTCACCCTCTCGAACGGGGTGCGCGTCGTCGTCGAACCCATGCCGTGGCTCGCGACGGCCACCGCGGTGCTCCAACTCCCGTTCGGCACCGTCGGCGACCCGGAGGGGGCGCGTGGCGCGGCGCTCGTGCTCCACGAATGGCTGCAACGCGGCGCCGGGGGTCGCGACGCGCGCCAGCAGGCCGACGCCTTCGACGCCTTCGGCGTGCGCCGCGGTGGCGGGTGCGGGCGCGAGACGGCGACCCTGAGCGCGGCGTTCCTGGCCCAGGACGTCGCCGCGGTGCTGCCGCTGCTCGCCGACGCGGTGCGCGCCCCGGCGCTGGCGGACGCCGAGTTCGACGGCGCGCGCGCCCTCGCCCTGCAGGAACTCGCGGGCCTCGACGACGCTCCGGCCCAACGGCTCGGGGAGTCGGTCGTGCGCGCGCGCTACGCGAGCGCCCACGGGCGCAGCGCGTACGGCGACCGCGACGAGCTCGAGGCGCTGACGCCCGAAGCCCTGCGCGACGACGCCCGCGCGCGCCTCGGGCCCGCCGGCGCGGTCCTGGCGCTCGCCGGTGGCGGCGACCCCGACCGGCTCGTGGAGGTCGCGCGGCGCGCCTTCGAGGGGTGGGTCGGATCGACCCGCCCCCACCCGAAGCCCGACGTCCGCCCGGCCCACCGCGCGCACGTCGACGGGCCCGGGGCCCAGACGCAGATCGGCGTCACCGACGACGCCGTCGCGCCCGGTGCGGACGGTTGGACCGAACAGGCCCTGGCGATGGCGGTCCTTTCGGGCGCTATGGGCTCGCGCCTTCCGACCGAGGTCCGCGAGCGTCGCGGCCTCGTGTACACCGTCGCCTCGAGCGTCCGCATCGTCCGCGGCGACGCCTACCGCTTCACGTACGCGAGCACGACCCCCGAACGGGCGTCCGAGACCCTGGAGGTGGTCGTCCGCGAACTCGATCGGTGGCGCGCCGGCGTCGAGGGCGACGAGCTCGAGCGGGCGCGCACGCTGCTGCGATCGAACCTGGTGATGCAGGCCGAATCGAGCGGCGGACGCGCCTCGCGGCTCGCCGCGGACGTCGAGGCCTTCGGGCGACCTCGGCCCCTGCGCGAGGTCGAAGCCGCCTTGGTGGGCACCGACCTCGAGGCGGTGAACGCCTTCCTGGCGGCGCGGCCGGGTCTGGACCCCACGATCGTCACCTCGGGCCCCGTCCCGCGGGCGTGGGAGGCGGTCGCGTGAGCGCCCCGACCTTCGATCACGTGGTGCTCCCGAACGGGGTGCAGGTCCTCGGTGAGCCCTCGCCGGCGCGCTCGGTGGCGGTCGGCGCGATGGTCGACGCCGGCGCCCGCGACGAGGCGGCGAGCGAGGCCGGCGTCTCGCACTTCCTCGAGCACCTGGCCTTCAAGGGCGACGGCGAACGCGACGCGGTGGCGCTCAACCGCGCCTTCGACGCGCTCGGTGCCCGGTACAACGCCTTCACCAGCCACGAGCGCACCTTCTACTACGGTGCGGTCCTGCCGGAAGCGGCCTTGCCGCTCACCGACCTCGTGCTCTCGCTGCTGCGGCCGGCGCTCGCGGCGGAGGACGTGGAGGTGGAGCGCAAGGTGGTGCTCGAAGAGATCGCGATGTACTTCGACCGACCGGCGTCGCGCGCCTTCGAGAAGGCCTCCGAGCGCTTCTTCGCCGGCCATCCGCTCGGCGCCTCGATCCTCGGCACCACCGCGTCCGTGGGCGCGCTGACGCCGGAGCGGGTGCGCGCGTACCACGCCGAGCGGTACGCAGCCGACAAGGTCGTCGTGGTCGCGACCGGCGCGTACGACTGGCCGCAGCTCGTCGAGCGCGTCGCGCGCGCCACCGAGGGGTGGCGTCCGGTGGGGGCGCCGCGGGCGTACCCGACGCTGGCGCCGCGCCGGGGGGTGGAGGAGGAGCGGGCCGACGGCGTCGCCCGGGCGCACCTGACCTACCACGCCCCCGCGCCGTCCGCCCAGGACCCGGAGCGGATCGCCGCGGCCCTGCTCGCGCGGGTGCTCGGCGACGAAGACAACGGGCGGCTCTTCTGGGCGCTCGTCGAGCCCGGGTGGGTCGAGGACGCCGCGCTCTGGTACGACGCCGCCGACGGTGCCGGGACCTTCCAGGCGTACGCGAGCACCGACGACGCGTCGCTCGACCGCGTCGCGGAGGCCTTCGACGCCGTCCTCGACCGGTTCGAGCGCGAGGGACCGACCGAGGAGGAGTGGGCGCGGGCCCAACGTGGGTTCGCGACGGGCCTGACCCTGCGGGCCGAGACCCCGATGGGCCGCTTGAGCGGCCTCGGCGATGCCTGGCTGGATCGGCGCGAGGTCGAGACGGCCGCCGACACGGTCGCGCGCGTCCTGGCCACGCCGATCGCCGCGGGCCGGGCGCTGCTCGAGACGCGACCCTTCTCCGCCCGCTTCCGCTACGCGCTCCGCCCGCCGCTCTGAGCGACCGGTGAAGGCGCTTCGGCTTCCGCCCTCATGGCGCGCCCGGTACCCTGGGCGCATGCAGCGTCCTCCGAGGTCCTCGCGCGCGGTTCGGACGCGCCTCGCCGTTCTGTTCCTCGCGTGCGCGCTCGCCGCACCGTCGATGCCGTTCGCGTGGGCCCAGGCGCCCGTTGCCGAGCTGACCGTCGTCGCGTACGGCGCCCAGCGGTTCGACCTCGCGACCGGCCGAACCGTGCTCGACGAAGGCGGCGAGGTCACCGACCGCGCGAGTGGCGTGCGCATGACCGCCTCGTGGATCGCCTACGTCGAGGGCGCCTCGCTGGAGGCCCGCGAGGCCACGATCGACGGGGACCTCGGTCGGGTGCGCGCGGCTCGGGTGGTCATCGACCTCGCGCTCGGGCGCGTGCGCGCCGAGGGCGACCTCGAGTTCGAGCGCCCGGGCATCCGGGCGCGGGCGGAACGCCTCGGGCTGGACGGGCCGGCAGGGCTCGCGTGGCTCGCCGGCGGGGTGGTCGCCGAGCTCCCCGATGCGGCCGCCGACGCCGTCTGGATCGACGTGGCCGACGGCCGCGTGGTGCTCGTCGGCCCGTATCGGTACGTCGACGGCCCGTTCGAGCTCGAAGGGGGGGACGGGTCCCGCTTGCAGCTCGATCCGATCCTCGTCGACGATGTGGCCGGGTACGACGCGCGCACCGACGTCGAGGCCGACCTCGTCGAGCGCATCGCCGCGGTCGCCTCGGCGCTCGATGCGGCCCCGCCCACCGGTCCGTGAGCCGCCACCGCGGGTGGGGGGTGCTCGCGACGGCCGTCCTCCTGGGGATGGGCCTCGCCCACGCCGTCGGCGAACCCACGGAGGAGGGCCCCGCGTGCCTGCCGGTGGCGGGCGGCGGAGCGCTGACCGTCGAGGGCGTGGGTCGGGTGGTGTTCGAAGAGCTCGCCACCGACCGCGTGCGCGACGCCGCGACGTTCGGTGGCCGGGTGTGCCTCGCGGTCGAGGGCTCGGACGTGGTCTTCCGAACGGAGCGGTTGGTCGTCGCGGGCTTGGGCGGCGCGGTGACGCTCGAGGCCGCCGGCGTGCGCGTCGAGGTCCCCGGGTGGTCGCTCGAGGCCGCGACGCTCCGCGGCGGCCCCGGCTGGGCGGAGCTGGTGGACGCCACGATCGTCGGCGCCGACGCGGTGGGCCTCGCCGAGACGATGCGGCTCGACTTCGGAAGCGGGGTGCTCGTGGCCGTCGGGCTGCGCCTCCTGACGGCGTCGCTGCGCCTCGACGCGGTCACGGCGACCCTCGACGGTGACGAGTTGGTCGCGGAGGGCGCACGCGTGGCCAGTTGCGACTGCCCACCCGAGGAGGCCCCGGTGCGCATCGACGCCGTCCGCGTCCGCCTCGACCTGGCCGCCGAGGCGTCCGCGATCGTCGAAGGGGGCACGGTCGTCGCCGGCGGGGTGCGCTGGCCTCTGGGCGATGTGCTCGAGCTGGACGCCGCGTCGGTGGCGGACCTAACGCTCCCGATCGCGATCGGACCCGATCCGGATCGCGACGGCGCGTGGCGGATCGCGCTGCTGGCGCGCGAGGTCGCCGACGGCGCCCGCCTGTCGGCGGCGTGGACCGGCGCCGGGGCGGAGCGACCGCCGCGTGTCGGCTTCGGGCTCGAGGTCCGAGACCGCGGCGTGCAGCTCGCATGGATCGGCGCGAGCGATCGTTTGAGCGTGGATCTGCGCGCGGACACCGCCTTGGGCGCGGGCTGGCGCGTCGAGGCCTCGCAGCGCTTCGAAGCGGGGGCGATCGAGGCGCCCTTTCGCGACGCGACCCTCCGCCTGGCCAACGCGGCCTCGACCAGCGGCGCCTGGGGTCGGGGGTCGGCGGAGGTCGGTGCGCGGGCGGCGCTGACGGGGCAGACGCTCGCCGACCGAGAGGTGGCCGGACCCCGCTTGGGCGTCGACGCCCGCCTCGGGTGGTCTGCGCCCGCGAACGTCGTCGCGCCGGGGCTGACGCTGGCGTTCGCGACGACCGCATACCCCGGCCTCGACGCCCAGCAGACCTGGGCGACGGTGCGGCCGGAGCTGGCGGTGCGGGCGGGCGACGTACGGGTGGACGCGACGCACGTCGCCCGCTGGGTGGCCGGCGGCTCCCCGTTCTCCGCGCGCGTCGATCGGGTGGCCGCCGTGCAGCGCAGCGAGGTGGCCGTTCGCTGGAGCGGCGCGCTCCAGCCCGACGTCGCGCTCGAGGTGAGCGCGACGCTCCGGTACCGATGGGACGCCGACGCGGCGCGCGTCGGTCGCCGGATCGGCGTCGAGGACCTGACGGTCCGCGCGGGGGCGACCGTGCCGGCGGGGGACGCCACGCTCGGGGTCCGCGTCGACCTGGCCCTGGCGGGGCGCGTCGACCCACGACCCGGCCGGGACGCGTTCGCGACGGTGCGCGCGACCTGGAACCGCGATCGCACCGAGGTGGGCGTTCGGACGACGGTCGGCCTCGAGCCCGGCGGCGCGTGGCGCGACCTGACCGTGTTCGCGGCGGTGCCGTTCGACGCGTCGCCGGCGTGGAGCTGGCGGCCCTACCTGGCGGTCGACCTGCTGGCCTTCGCGGGCGGCGCCGGTCCCTGGCTGCGCGGCCACGGGCTCGACGCCGTCTGGCGCACCTGCTGCGGCAGCGTGGAGCTCGGGTACCGGAGCGACACGGTCGACGGGGCGACGACCCACTTCGCGTTGCTGTTGCCGGTGCGTCCGCTCGATCCCGCGCGCCTGGCCGAGCGCCCCGAGGCGCCGTGAACGTCCGCGGTACGATGCCGCCGGCCAGGAGGACGCCGTGACCCGCATCGATCGCTATCTGCTGCGCGAGGCGCTGCCGCCGTTCGTGTTCGGCCTCGTGCTCTACGCCGGCCTCGCGGTGGTCAGCGCGACGCTGCCGAGGCTGCAGTGGATCGTGGGCACCCCGTTCGGCGACCTGGCGCTGTGGCTCGTCGTGCTGCTGCCGCAGGCGCTCGTGCAGACCGCCCCCGTCGCCCTGGTGCTCGCCGTCCTGCTGGCGTTCGGGCGCCTCGCGACCGAGCACGAGCTCACGGCCATCCAAGCCGGGGGCATCGCCGTGGCGCGCACCGCCACCGTCTTCGTCCTGGTCGGCGCCGCCGCCGGGGCGGGCGCGCTCGCCTTCAACGAGTGGGTGGTTCCGCGCGCGAACGCCGCGGTGGCTGACGTGTACTGGCGCTTGACCTCGGGGCGCACCGGGCTCTTCCGGCTCGCCGCGCAGCGCATCCCGGTGGAAGGGTTCACCCTCCGCTTCGACACCGTCGACCGCGACGGCACCATGGGCGACCTGCGGGTCGAGCGCTGGGACGGCGACGTCTACACCCTCGTGCGCGCGGAGCGGGCGGTCTTCGACGGTCAGGACCTGGTGCTGTACGACCACCGGACGCAGCGCTTCGACCTCGGCGCCCTCGACCCGCCGCCGGGCGCCGAGGCGGCCATCGAGGCCGCGGACGTCCTGCGGGCGCTCGTGCGGGTCGACGCTCGAGGTGCGGGCGAGGGGGCCCCGCTCGTCCTCTCGACCGGCGTCGACGAGGGCGAACTGATCGCGCGGTTCAGCAACGGCGGCTTCGAGGACGCGCGCTCCGTGTCGCGCCTGTTCGCCGATGCGAACGACGCCCAGCGATCGGCGAGCGAGCGGCGGGAGGCCTCGGTGCTCTTCCACCGGAAGGTGGCGGAGCCGGTCTCGAACGTCGTGCTGCTCCTCGTCGCGGTGCCGCTGTCGATCACCTTCGCGCGCTCCCGCTCGGTCGCGTTCGGTCTCGCCCTCGTCGTCACGCTCGCCTGGTACCTGCTCTACACGTTCGGACAGCTGCTCTCGCTCTCGGGGGTGCTGCCTCCGTGGGCCGGGCCGTGGGCGGCGAACCTGGTGCTCGGGGGGTTGGGCGTGGCGCTGTTGGCCGCCCGCGCGCGCCGGTGACGCTCGCGTCGGGTCGCCCCGAGGGCGGGTCCGCGGCGGAGCCCGTGGTACCCTCGGCGGTTCCTATGGACCGGCTCAAGACCAGCCTCCTCGACGCCGTCGCCTACCTTCCCGATCGCGATCGCGGCCGGATCGCGGAGGCCTTCGACGTCGCCGAGGAGGCCCACCGCGGGGTCAAGCGCCGGTCCGGCGAGCCGTACGTCACCCATCCGGTGGCGGTCGCGGCGCTCCTCGCCGAGATGCACCTCGACGGTGATGCGGTCGTCGCCGGGCTGCTCCACGACACGGTGGAGGACACCGCGGTCACCTTCGAGCAGATCGAGGAGCGCTTCGGCGTCGTCGTCCGCCGGATCGTCGAGGGCGAGACGAAGATCTCGAAGCTCACGGTCCGCGCCTACGAGGACGAACAGGCCGAGAACCTGCGGCAGATGCTGCTCGCGATGGTGGGCGACGTCCGGATCATCATCGTCAAGCTCGCCGATCGGCTCCACAACATGCGCACGCTCGGCGCCATGCCCCCGGGCAAGCAGCAGCGCATCGCGCGCGAGACGCTCGAGATCTTCGCGCCCCTCGCGCACCGACTCGGCATCAACCACATCAAGAACGAGCTCGAGGACCTCGCGTTCGGCTACCTGGAGCCCGAACGCCATCAGCAGCTGCACCGGCAGGTGCGCATGCGCAGCGTGGAGCGCGAGGCGTACGTCCGCGAGTCGATCGACCTGCTGGCGGGACGCCTGCGTTCCGAGGGGTTGCGCTTCGAGCTCGCGGGCCGGTCGAAGCACCTCTACAGCATCCACCGCAAGATGCTGCGTGACGGCAAGGGGCTGGACCAGATCTTCGACCTGATGGCCATCCGCGTCGTCCTGGAACCCGACGGCACGGCCCGCGGGGACGCGGAGGCGGCGGAGTCCGAGAAGGCGAGCTGCTACCGCGCCCTGGGCATCGTCCACAGCCTCTGGACGCCGATCCCGGGCCGCTTCAAGGACTACGTGGCGGTACCCAAGCCCAACGGGTACCAGTCGCTGCACACGACCGTGATCGGCTTGCTCGGCCAGCCGATCGAGGTGCAGATCCGCTCGCGCCGCATGCACGAGGTCGCCGAGTACGGCGTGGCTGCGCACTGGGCCTACAAGCAGGGCATCGACGACGTCGCCGAGGTGCAGAAGCGCCTGACGTGGATGGAGCAACTCCTCGACGTCGACACGTCGGCGGAGTCCGCCGGCGCCTTCGTCGACGCCGTCAAGAGCGACCTGCTCGCGGAGCGCGTGCTGGTCTTCACCCCGGCCGGCGACGTGTCGAACCTGCCGCGCGGCTCGACGCCGCTCGACTTCGCGTACTCGGTCCACACCGAGATCGGCCACCGCTGCGTGGGCGCGCGCGTCAACGGGGAGATCGTGCCGCTCTCCTACGCCCTGCAGACGGGCGATCGGGTCGAGGTGCTCACCAACCGCAGCCAGTCCTACGGGCCGTCGCCGGACTGGTTGAACCTGGTCACGACCCGCTCCGCGCGGCAGAAGATCCGCCACTGGTTCCGCGCCAAGGAGCGCGCGGGCATGCTCGAGACCGGCCGCAAGTCGCTCGAGCGGGCGCTGCGCCGCCGCCAGCTCCCCGTGGCCTCCTCGCTCGCCAAGGCGAAGCTCGACGCGGTCGCGAAGAGCCTTCTGAAGGCCGACTCGGGGGACGACGTGCTGATCGCGCTCGCCTCCAAACGCATCGCCGTGAAGCAGGTGGTCGACGCGCTCGCGCCCGAGGGCGCGGCCGAGCCGAAGAAGGCGTCGATGCCCGCCCCGCCGACCACGACGAAGAGCGTCTCCGGCGTCTTCGTCGAGGGGATGGACGCGCCGGCCAAGCTCGCCCAGTGCTGCGGACCCGTGCGCGGCGACGACGTCGTGGGCTACATCACCCGCGGCCGCGGCGTCTCCGTGCACCGGGTCGACTGCCCCAACGTCAAGCACCTCATGGGGACCGAACCCGAGCGCTTCGTCCAGGTCACGTGGGACGCGCCCGCCGGCGAGGTGTTCGCCGTCGACTTCGAGATCCTGGCGATCGATCGGCCCGGTCTGCTGAAGGACGTCTTGGACGTGTTGGCCGGGATGAACAAGTCGGCCACGCGGGTGGCCGCCGACGTCCAGAGCGCGACGTCCGCGCGCATCCACGTGCGCGTCGACGTCAAGGATCAGGGCGAGATCGAGCACATCAAGCAGAACGTCGGTCGGATCGCCGACGTCACCCGGATCTACCGCGCGCGTCCGGGGTTGAAGGCGTGAACGAGGACGCCGGACGGGTGCGCAGCGTGCTCTTCGTCTGCACGGGCAACATCTGCCGGTCGCCGACCGCCGAGGGGGTCCTGCGCGCGCTCGCGGCCCGGTCGGGGCTGGCGCTCGAGATCGATTCGGCGGGCCTGCTGGGGGCGCACGCGGGGGAGGCGCCGGACCCACGGGCGCAGGCGGCTGCCGCTCGGCGCGGCTACGACCTCGGCGCGCTGCGGGCGCGGCGGCTCGAGCCCGAGGACCTCGATGCGTACGACCACGTGTGGGTGATGGATCGCGGCCAGCTCAACCAACTGCGAAGGCGGTACGGCGACCGCCCGAACGTGCGCCTGTTCCTCGACGCCACGGCGCCCGAGGGCGTGCGCGCGCGCGAGGTGCCCGACCCGTACCTGGGGGAGACCGCGGCCTTCGAGGCGGTGCTCGACCTGGTCGAGGCGGGATGCCGCGCGGCCGTGGCCGGCTGGCGGGCGCCGGGTGACCCCGCCGGCGCGAGCTCGGACCCGGACCCAGGTTCGGGGGCATGAGCAAAAAGCGCCCCGCCGGAGTTCCGCGGCACCTGACGATCACCCCTTAAGGCTGCTTCTTCCGATCTGACCTGGTTCGAGGGTCGCCACCGCGCGGTTCCGTCGGGGCTCGCGCAGCGTACCACGCGCCGGCCCCTCGCGGGCGTCGCCCCGGGTCAGGCGAGGGCCCGCCGCAGCGCGTCGACCACGCGGTCCTGGGCGTCGGGTCCGAGGGTGGGGAAGACCGGCAGCGAGAGCGCTTCCGCGGCCGCCGCGTGCGCGTGCGGGAGGGCGTCGACCGCGCGTCCGCCGTAGCGCTCGAGGGTGTGGGGGTAGTAGACCATCGTGGCGATCCCGGCTTGCCGCAGCGCCTCCGCGACCGCGTCGCGCCGTCCGTCCGCGATCCGCACCGTGTACTGGTGGTAGACGTGGCCGGGCGTCGCCGCCGGCGGCGTCAGTCCGTCGAGGTCGGCGAGCGCGGCGTCGTAGCGCGCCGCCACCGCGCGGCGCGCGGCCGTCCAACCTTCCAGGCGCGGCAGCTTGGCGCGCAGCGCCGCTGCCTGGAGAGCGTCCAGACGCGAGTTCACGCCCAACTCCTCGTGGTGGTACCGGCGTTCGCTGCCGTGGTTGCGGAGCCTGCGGACGCGGGCGGCCACGCTCGCGTCGGCGGTGGTCAGCAGCCCGCCGTCGCCGAGCGCGCCGAGGTTCTTGGTCGGGTAGAAGGAGAAGGCGGCCGCGTCGCCGAGGGCGCCGGCCGCTCGTCCGACGGGCGCGTCCGCCGCGCAGCGGGCCGGGTCCGGGCAGGCCCGGCAGGGCGCCGCGTACCGCGCCCCGATCGCCTGGGCGGCGTCCTCGATCAGATGCAGCCCGCGCGCGTCCGCGAGGCGCCGGAGGGCCGCCATCGGGGCCAGCTCGCCGTACAGGTGGACCGGTAGGAGCGCGCGGGTCCGCGGGGTGACGGCCGCGGCCGCGGCCTCCGGATCGAGCAGGAAGGTCCCGGGCGCCACGTCGACGAACACCGGGGTCGCCCCTACGGTCAGGATCGTCTCGCTGGTCGCGAAGAACGAGAACGGGGTGGTGACCACCTCGTCGCCCGGGCCCACGTCCAGCGCGCGGAGGGCCAGGAGCAGGGCGTCGGTCCCGGAGTTGAGGCCGACCGCGTGCGCGGCGCCCAGGTACGCGGCGGCTTCGGCCTCGAAGGCCGCGACCTCGGGTCCGAGCACGAACTGACCGGAGTCGAGCACGCGCGCCCAGGCGGCGTCGAGCTCGGTTCGTACGTCGGCGGTCTCGGCGGTCAGGTCGAGCATGGGGACGGCGTCGGTGGCGGGCACGCGGCATGCTAACAACCGCCATCGTCCGACGCGGGGACGTTCCGTCTGGTAGCGTCGTGCGGTCGCCCGCGCCGCCGGGCCGGGACGATCGGAGACCCGCATGGAGCGAACCGAAGAGCCGACCCCGTCGTTCGCGACGCTCGCCGTCCACGCCGGTACCGCCCCGGATTCGGGGACCGGAAGCCGCGCGCAGCCGATCCACGCCACCGCCGGGTTCGCCTTCGCCGACGCCGACGAGGCGGCGGCGCGCTTCGCCGGGGAGGCCGACGGGCCGCAGTACGGGCGCATGCACAACCCCACCGTCGAGGCCTTCGCCGCGCGCCTCAGCGCGTTGGAGGGGGGCGTCGCCGGGGTCGCGTTCGCCTCGGGGCAGGCAGCCGCCGCGGCGACGCTGCTCGCGCTCGCGCGCCCGGGCGCGCGCGTCCTGCTCTCGCGCGAAGCCTTCGGCGGCACCTTCGCGCTCTTCCGCAAGTGGTTGGTCCCTTGGGGCGTGGCGGTGACGACGGTCGCGCCGGAGGCGGACGCGATCGCCGCGGCGATGGACGACGACGTGGTCGCGGTCTGGATGGAGACGATCGCCAACCCGAGCGGCAGCGTCCCCGACGTGGGGCGGGTGGCGGCGGCCGCGCACGCGGGCGGCGCCCCGCTGATCGTCGACAACACGTGGGGGATGGGTGGGGCGCTGTGCCGACCGCTGGCGCTCGGCGCCGACGCGGTCGTCCACTCCGCCACCAAGTGGATCGGCGGCCACGGCGCCTTCGTCGCCGGCGCGCTCGTCGACGGCGGGAGCTTCGCGTGGGACCCGGTGCGCTTCCCCGCCTTCCACGCCCCCGACGCGCGCGGTCGGACCGCGGTCGAGCGCCACGGCGCCGCCGCGCTCGCGGCGCGCGCGAGCGACCTCGGGCTCTTCACGATCGGCGCCACCCTGTCGCCGTTCGCGGCCTTCCTCGCGCTGCAGGGGCTCGAGACGCTGCCCTTGCGCGCCGCGCGGTCGTGCGCGACGGCGCTCGAGCTCGCGCAGTGGCTCGAAGGGCAGCCGGCGGTGCGCGCCGTGCGCTACCCCGGGTTGCCCAGCCACCCGAGCCACGCGACCGCGCGGCGGGTGCTCGAGGGCGGGTTCGGCGCGGTGGTGGCCTTCGACCTCGCCGACGCGGCCGACGCACATCGCGTCCTGAACGCGCTGCGCTTGGTCTCGCAGGTGGCCAACCTGGGCGACGCCAAGTCGCTCGCCGTCCACCCCTGGACGACGACCCATTCCGGCATCGACGCGGACGCGCGCCGCGCCGCCGGCGTCTTCGAGGGCACCGTGCGTTTGAGCGTCGGGCTCGAAGCGCCCGCCGACCTGCGCGCCGATCTCGCCCGGGCCTTGGCCGCCGGAGTGGCGGCGTGAGCGGCCGCGGCGCGAGCGGGGCGCGCGCCGGCGGTGGCGCGCGCCGGCTGGTCCACGAGACCTGGGGCGATCATGCAGCGCTGCTCGCGCGCAGCGAGCACGCGATCGACGGCAGCGTCGGGGTCGTGCGCCCCGAGGTCGTCGACGTCGCGTCGCCGAACGAGCCGTTGCTCCTCGAGCGCGGCGGTCGGCTCGACCACGTGGCGGTCGCCTACGAGGCGTACGGAGAACTGAACGCCCGCGGCGACAACGCGGTGCTCGTCTGCCACGCGCTGACCGGCTCGGCGCACGCGGCCGGTCGCCACGGTCCGCACGACGTGCCCGGGTGGTGGGATCCGTTGATCGGCGCCGGTCGCGCGCTCGACGTCCGCGAGCACTTCGTCGTCTGCAGCAACGTGTTGGGGGGGTGCTACGGCACCACCGGCCCGACGGCGCTCGACCCGAACACCGGTCGGCCGTTCGGGCCGACCTTCCCGCGCTTCACGGTGCGCGACATGGTCGAGGTCCAGCGCCGTCTGTTGGACCGCTTGGGCGTCGGCCGCCTGCACGCCGTCGTCGGCGGGAGCATGGGCGGGATGCAGGCGCTCGAATGGGCGATCGCCCACCCCGAACGCGTCGGTTCGCTCGTGGCGATCGCCATCGGGGCGCGGCATTCGGCCTGGGCGATCGGGCTCAACGAGGTCGCGCGCCGCGCGATCCAAGCGGACCCGGCCTTCGAGGGCGGCTGGTACCCGGCGGGGCGCCAGCCCGAGTCCGGCCTTGGGCTCGCACGGGCGATCGCCATGCTGTCGTACCGCTCCTTCGATTCGCTCGAACAGAAGTTCGGTCGCGAGCGGCGGCCCGCCGAGCCGGGGCTGGAGGCGAGCTTCGAGATCGCCTCGTACCTCGCGTACCACGGGGTCAAGTTGGTGCAGCGCTTCGATGCGAACACGTACGTGGGCCTGACGCGCGCGATGGACGACCACGACGTCGCCGAGGGCCGCGGTCCGCTGCGCGAGGTCCTCGCGGCCGTCCGCGTGCCGACCCTGGTGCTCGGGATCCAGAGCGACGTGCTCTACCCGGAATCCGAGGCGCGCGCGCTCGCCGAGGGCATCCCGGACGCTCGCTACGCGCGCATCGTCTCGCCCCACGGGCACGATGCGTTCCTGATCGAGTTCCCGCAGGTGGCCGCGCACGTGCGCCGCTTCCTGAGCCAGGGGCGCTGACCCCGCCCGGATCGCTCAGGCGGCCGGGGCGTCGGCGGATGGCGCCTCGACGTCCGCGCCCGCCGCGCCCGCCATCATCAGACCGAGCCGCTCGGTGGTCGCCTCGTCGGCGCTCATCTCGCCCATCACGCGCCCTTCGTGCAGGACGATGATCCGGTCGGAGAGGCTCATGACCTCGTTGAGGTCGGCGGAGACGAGCAGCACGGCGAGGCCCGCGTCGCGCGCCGCGATCACCTGCTGGTGGATGAACTCGATGGCGCCGATGTCGACCCCGCGCGTCGGCTGCGCGGCGATCAGCACCCGGGGGGCGCGCTCGATCTCGCGCGCCACGATGAGCTTCTGGGCGTTCCCGCCTGAGTACGAGCGCGCCAGCACGCTCGTGGACCGCGGACGCACGTCGTAGGCCTCGATGATCCGCTCCGCGTGCGCCTCGATCGCCGCGAGGTCGAGCAATCCGAGTCCCCCCGAGTACGGTGCGTGGTGGTGGTCGCCGAGCACCGAGTTCCACGCGGCCGTGTAATCGCGCACCAGGCCGCGCTCGTTGCGATCCTCGGGCACGTGCGAGACACCGGCTTCGCGGCGCCCGCGGGCGCCGTCCGCGGTGACGTCGCGGCCATCCAGGCGCACGACGCCGGCGTCGGCGGTCCGAAGGCCGGTGAGCACCTCGACGAGCTCGGTCTGGCCGTTCCCCTCGATGCCGGCGACGCCGAGCACCTCGCCGGCGCGCACGGTCAGATCGACGCCGTCGAGGATCGGCTTGTGCTTGACCGGGTGCCGCAGGTGCAGGCCGGACGCCTCCAGGCGCACTTCGCCGGGTTCCGCGGCGTCCTTGTCCACGCGCAACAGGACCTCGCGGCCGACCATCATGTTCGCGAGCCGGCGGGTGTCCGTCGCGGCGCGCTCGACGGTGCCGATCATCGCGCCGTCGCGCATGACGCTCATCCGGTCGCAGATCTCCATCACCTCGTCGAGCTTGTGCGAGATGAAGACCACCGCGTGCCCCTCGTCGGCGTAGGCCTGCAGGAACTCGAACAGGCGGCGGGTCTCCTGCGGCGTCAGGACGGCCGTGGGTTCGTCCATCACCAGGATCCGGGCGTCGCGGTACAGCGTCTTGAGGATCTCGACCTGCTGCTGGAAGCCGACCGGCAACTCGTCGATGCGCGCGTCGGGATCGAGGTCGAAGCCGAACCGCTCGATCAGCTCGCGCGCTCGCGCACGGGCCCGACCGATGTCGAGGACGGGGCCGCGGCGCGGCTCGGCGCCGAGCACCAGGTTCTCGGCCACGGTCAGGGTCTCGACCAGCATGAAGTGCTGGTGCACCATCCCGATCCCGGCCTCGATCGCATCCCGGGCGCTGCGCATGACCACGGGCCGGCCGTCGATCTCGATGCGGCCCGCGTCGGGCGCTTGCAGCCCGTAGAGGATCTTCATGAGCGTGCTCTTGCCGGCGCCGTTCTCGCCGATCAGGGCATGGACCTCCCCCCACGCGAGCTCGAAGTCGACGTGGTCGTTGGCGAGGACCAGAGGGAAGCGCTTGACGATGTCGACCATGCGCACGGCCGGAGGCATGCGGCATGCTAGCACGCGTCCTGGTGCGCCTTTACGTGCTATACTCAGCGTTCGGACCGAGGGGTCGAGCGTCCCCTCGCGCCGAGCAGGTCCGCCCAGGCAACCGCCGGCCGGACGTCCCACCGGGTCCGATCGGACCCAAGCGCGGGGGCGACACGGTTTCGACGGGGTCCGCCGAAGGCGAGGCTGCGCGCCGCGGACGCAGCTGGCCGCGTCACCAAGCTGCAAACGCCATAACTGGCAACCAGAACTACGCTCTCGCTGCCTAAGGGCTAAGCGACGTCGCCCGGAGACCCTGCTTGGGGTCCGCCGGATCCGACGACCCGAACCAAGCTAGCGACCCGGTGCGGAGCGTCCGCCGGGAAGCGAACCTCTAGGCGCCTAATCGCACGGTGCGCTGGCCGACGAGCCTGCCGTGCGCCGACGACCGATCGACGGCTACGCGCGTAGACGCCCGCTGTAGGGGGCTCCGGACGCGGGTTCGACTCCCGCCGCCTCCACCACACCACGACTTCGCCCCGCGATCACCGGTCGCGGGGCGTCGTCGTGGTGGCCTTCGAGCGCGTCGGCGGCGGCCGTCGTCACGAGTCGAGCAGGCGCCGCTGCAGGAGCGCCTGCCACGAACGCTCGACCGGGGCGATCGCCACGACCAACACCGCCTCTTCGTGCAGCCGGTAGAGCACCCGCAGGTCGTCGTCGCGCTGCTGGCGTCCGCCGATCAGGCCCAACCGCCGGAGCTCCGGGACCGGGCGACCGCCATCCGGCCTCGCCTCGAGAGCCCCGAGTAAGATCTGAATTCGATCCAAGAACAGGTCGGCTCGCGGCGAACCCCCACGATCGTAGGCGGCCGCGTAGAGCTCGTCGAGGTCGCGCGCGGCGCCGTCGGTCAAGAGCACGGGGGCGCTCATCCGTCGGCGTCCCGGAAGGCGGCGACGGCGTCGGCCGCCGTCTGCACCATGCCGTCGGCCAGCTGGCGATCGGCGAGCGACATCAGCTTGACGAGGGCGAGGGTCTCCTGCATTTGATCGAAGGCTGCGACGTCGAGCAGGACGGCGCGCGCTTCGCCGTTCTGGGTGACGATCAACGGCTCCTGACGCTCGGCGAGCTCGCGCAGGACCTCGGCGGCGTGGGCTTTGAGGTAGCTGACCGAGCGGACGCGGTGTTCGAGGCGCATCATGAGTCCGAATGTAGACCGAATCGAGGTCGAGCGGCAAGGGCCGTGGTGGAGGGCCGTGCTACCGTATCGGCACATCCCAGAGTTCGATCGGAGGAACCAACCATGGCCGAGGTCCTGCTGGAGAACATCTACAAGCGGTTCGGGAACATCACCGCCGTCAAGGATTTCAGCTTGCACATCAAGGACGAGGAGTTCATGGTCTTCGTCGGCCCGTCGGGCTGCGGGAAGACCACCACCCTGCGCATGATCGCGGGCCTCGAGGAGATCTCCGACGGGACGCTCTCGATCGGCGACCGCGTGGTCAACGACGTGCCGCCCAAGGACCGCGACATCGCCATGGTGTTCCAGAACTACGCCCTGTACCCGCACATGAACGTGCAGCAGAACATGTCGTTCGGCCTGCGGCTGCGCAAGACCCCCAAGGCGGACATCGAACGCCGCGTCGGCGACGCGGCGCAGCTCCTGCAGATCGACCACCTGCTCGAGCGGCGCCCGCGCGAGCTCTCCGGCGGTCAGCGGCAGCGCGTCGCCCTCGGCCGCGCGATCGTGCGCGAGCCCAAGGTGTTCCTGATGGACGAGCCGCTGTCGAACCTCGACGCCAAGCTGCGCGTCGAGATGCGCGCCTCGATCAGCAAGCTCCACCGCCGCCTCGGCGTCACCACCGTCTACGTCACCCACGACCAGGTCGAGGCGATGACGATGGGCACGCGCATCGTCGTCATGAAGGACGGCCTCATCCAGCAGGTCGACAGCCCGATCAACCTCTACGACATGCCGGTGAACAAGTTCGTGGCCGGCTTCATGGGTTCGCCGGCGATGAACTTCATGGTGGGCAACGTCCAGGGCGGCCACCTCAAGGCGCCGCAGTTCGACCTCGCGCCCGACGGCGAACTCGCGCAGAAGCTCAAGGCGGCCGAAGGCAAGAAGGTCTACGTCGGGATCCGCCCCGAGAACCTCGGCCTGCGCGGCAACACCGCCATCGAAGAGGGGCAGAACGTCATCAAGGCCCAGGTCGAGGTCGTCGAGCCGCTCGGCGCCGAGACCCACATCCTCGCGAGCGTCGGTGGCGACCAGACGATCGTCGCGCGGATCGATTCGCACGCGCGCGTCGCCGCGGGCGACCAGATCGAGCTCCTCGCGGACCTCAAGTTCCTGCACGCGTTCGACCTCGAGACCGAAGCCAACCTCCGCTTCAGCTGACCGAACCGCACGCCGCCGCGCCCCCCGGGAGCTCCGACCGCCCGGGGGGCGTTCGCGTGCCGAGCGGTGCGCGGTGCGGCGCCCCGGTCGGGTACCCTCGGGGACGTGATCCTCGCCGCCCTCCACCAGGTCGACAAGCACTACGGAGAGCAGACCGTGCTCGACGGCGTCCATCTGGAGCTCCGGCCCGGCGAGCGGCTGGCGTTGATCGGCCGCAACGGGGCGGGCAAGACGACGGTGCTGAGGCTGCTGGCCGGCCGCGAGGTCCCCGACGGCGGCGAGGTGCACGTGCGGTCGGACGTCACCCTCGGGGTGTTGGCCCAGGACCCGACCTTCGGCGAAGGGACCACCGTCCGAGCGGTCGCCGACGCCGCCTTCACCGAGCTCGACGCGATGGAGCGCGAGCTCGCGGCGCTCGAGGCGGCCGGCCTGGACGACCCCGAGGTGTTCGCGCGCTGGGAGCCGCTGCACGAGCACTTCGAGCGGCGTGGCGGCTACGCGCGGCGCGCGCGGCGCGACGCGGTCCTGCACGCGCTCGGGTTCGCCGGCCGCGAGGAGGACCGGGTGGACCGGCTCTCGGGCGGCGAACGCACCCGCCTCGGCCTCGCGCGCCTCCTCATGGCCCAACCGGACCTCCTGCTGCTCGACGAACCGACCAACCACCTCGACCTCGCCATGCGCTCCTGGCTCGAGGGCTTCGTCGGCCGCTACCCGGGCGCCGCCGTCCTCGTGTCGCACGACCGAGCGTTCCTCGACGGCGCCTGCGATCGGACCGCCGAGGTCGACCGCGGCGAGCTGCGGGTGGCGCCCGGCAACCCGTCGACGTACCGGGTCCTGAGGGCCGAGCAGGCCCGCATCGAGGCCCGCACCCGCGCCAACCAGGCCAAGGAGCACACCCGGCTCGCGGTCGCGGCGGCGCGCATGAAGCAGTGGGCGGGCCAGAACGAGAAGCTGCACCGGCGGGCGAAGGCGATGGAACGACGCGTCGAGCGCTACGAGTCCGACATGCTCGACGACGCCCGGCCCGATGCCAAGACGACGCGCTTCACCTTCCCGTGCCCGCCCTCGGTCGACCTGGTGCTCCACGCCGAGCGCCTGAGCGCTGCGTACGCCGCCCCGCTCTTCACCGGCGTCGAGGTGGTCGTCCGGCGCGGCGAGCGGGTGGCGATCACGGGCCCGAACGGGGCGGGGAAGACCACCTTCCTGCGGGTGCTCCTGGGCGTGCGGCCCTCGGACGACCCCGGGGCGCGCATCGCCTGGGGCACCCGCGTCCGGGTGGCGTACTACGACCAGGACCTCGCCGGCGTCGACCCCGAGGCGACGCTGTTCGAGGAGCTCCACACCATGGTGGGCGACGTGCGCGCCCACGACCTCCTGGGGCGCTTCCTGTTCCCGTACGACGCCCAGTTCAAGCGCATCGCCGACCTTTCCGGCGGCGAGCGGGCGCGCCTGGCGCTCCTCAAGCTGACGCTGAGCGAGGCCAACGTGCTCGTGCTCGACGAGCCGACGAACCACCTCGACGTCGAGATGATCGAGGCGCTCGAGGCGGCTCTGGACGCCTACGAGGGCACGGTCCTGTTCGTCTCGCACGACCGGCGCTTCCTCGCCGGCCTGGCGACCCGCGTCTGGGAGGTCGCCGACGGCCGCTTCGTCGACTACGAGGGCGACTGGGCCTTCTACACGCGGAAGCAGGCCGAGCGCCGTGCCCAGGCCGCAGCCGCCGAGGCGCCCGCCCCCGTCGCGGCGCCGACGGCCGCGTCCGACGGCCCGTCCCCCTGGCGCCTGCGGAGGGACCTCGAGCGCCACGAGGCCGAGGTCGAGCGCCTCGAAGCGGAGCTCGCGGCCGCCGTGGCCGCGATCGAAGCCGCTTCGGCGGGCGTGGCGGCGGGCGAGGTCGACGCGGCCGAACTCGTCGACCTCGGGCGCCGCCACGACGCGGTCGAGGCCGAGCTGCTGGCCGCCATGTCGACGTGGGAGGCGACGGTCGCCGCGCTGGAGCAGCGCGAGGCGCCCGGCGCAGCCGACCGGCGCGGCGTCGCCGCCGGCGGCGGCGGGTAGACTGCCCTCCACGCCGGCGCGGCCACGGGCCGAGCCGAGGAGGTCCGCATGCAGCGCGTCCGATACCGCAGCTTCGACGGGGTCCACTGGGGCGAGGTCCAAGGGGGCCGCGTGCACCAGCTCACCGGGATGGTCGGCCGGCCCAGCGGCCACGTCGTCGACCTCTCCGAGGTCACCCTGCTCGCCCCGTGCGAACCGCGCAGCATCGTCTGCGTCGGGAAGAACTACGCCAAACACGTCGCCGAGATGGGCGGCAGCCTCGACGCGCTGCCGCGCGAGCCGGGCCTGTTCCTCAAGGCGCTCAACGCCCTATCGAACCCGGGCGACGACATCCCCGTACCGTCCTGGACGAACGAACTCCACCACGAGGGGGAGCTCGCGGTCGTGATCGCGCGCACCATGCGCGACGTCGCGCCCGAGGACGCGCTCGACTACGTGCTCGGGTACACGATGGCCAACGACGTCACCGCGCGCGACGCGCAGCGCAACGACCTCCAGTGGGTCCGCGCCAAGTCGTCGGACGGCTTCTGTCCGGTCGGGCCCTGGCTCGAGACCGACGTCGATCCGTCGGACCTGACGGTGCAGGTCCGGGTCAACGGCGAGCTGCGCCAGGACGGGCACACGCGCGACCTGATCTTCTCGGTGCCCGAGATCCTCGCGTACGTCAGCCGCTTCCTCACGCTGGAACCGGGCGACCTGGTGTTGACCGGCACCCCGGACGGGGTGGGGCCCCTGACCCCGGGCGACACCGTCGAGGTGACCATCGACGCGATCGGCACGCTGCAGAACACGGTCGTCGCGCGCGATCGTGCCTGAGGGTCCCTTCCCGCTGGACCGGGCCGCGCGCGTCGCGGTGTTCGCCTCGGGGAGCGGTACCAACCTGCAAGCGCTCCTCGACGCCTTCCCGCCGACCGGCGACGATCCGCTGGCGCGGGTCGTGCTCGTCGTCTCCGACCGCCGTGGGGCCCCCGCGCTGGACCGCGCCCGCCGCGCCGGGGCGGATGCCGAGCACGTGGCCTACCCCCGACGGCCCGACGGCGATCTGGACCGCGCGGCCTTCGAGGCCCGGGCCGGCGCGCTCCTCACGGCCCACCGCATCGATCTGGTCGCGCTCGCCGGCTTCCTGCGGATCGTCTCGCCGGACTTCGTGGCCGCCTGGTACGGGCGCCTCCTGAACGTGCATCCGAGCCTGCTGCCCGCCTTCCCGGGCCTGCACGCGGTGCGCCAGGCGCTCGATGCCGGCGTCGCGCGCACCGGCTGCACGGTGCACTTCGTCGACGCCGGCGTCGACACCGGCCCCGCGATCGTGCAGCGCACCGTCGACGTCCTGCCCGGCGACACCGAGGACGCGCTCCAAGAACGCGTTCAAGGGGAGGAGCACCTCGCGTATCCGGAGGCCGTGCGGCGCGTCCTGCGCGGCGAGGCGCGTCCGTGAGCGGAGCCCGCGTCCTGGTCCTGGGCTCCGGCGGCCGCGAACACGCGCTCGCCTGGGCGTTGGCGCGCTCACCGGCCGTCGTCGAGGTCGCCTTGGCGCCGGGGAACGCCGGCACCGTCGACCTCGGGCCGCACCTGCCGCTCCCGGAGGGGTTCCCGGCGCCGGGCGCGCTCGCCGCCTTCGCCGACGACGTCGTCGCGCGCCGCGTGGACCTGGTCGTGGTGGGGCCCGAGGCGCCGCTCGCGGCCGGCGTGGCCGACGTCCTGCGGGCGCGCGGCGTCGCGACGTACGGCCCGTCCGCCGCCGCCGCCCGGCTCGAAGCCTCGAAGGCCCATGCCAAGGCCTTCATGCGCGCGCACGGCGTGCCCACGGCCGAGGCGACCACGGCCGTCGAGGCTGGCAGCGCGCACGCAGCGGTGGACGCCCTGGCGGCCCTCGCCGGTGGCCGCGTGGTGGTCAAGGCGAGCGGGCTGGCC
>JAABSI010000047.1 GCA_011390455.1 Trueperaceae bacterium | reverse complement strand
GATGCGGCGCACGCCGGGGACGACCCGGAGCGCGCCCAACAGCGGCCGCAGCCAAGCGTCGACGTCGCCCAGCCGCCGGCGGCCGGCGCGCCGCCGCACCTGGGCGACGCCCGCGAGGATCTTGGCCTGGGTCTTGGCGCCGAACCCGGCGAGCGCGGCGACCTTCCCCTCGGCAGCCACGCGCTCGAGGTCGTCGAGGTTGGTGACCGCGAGCTCCTTCCACAGCGTGAGCGCGCGCTTGGGCCCGACGCCCGGCACCTGCACCACGTCGAGGAGCCCGAGCGGCACCTCGCGGGCGAGCTGGTCGAAGGCCGGGATGGCGCCGGTGGCGAACAGCGCCGCGATCGCGGCCGCGATGTCCTTCCCCACCCCCTTGAGGTCGGTGAGCGGCGCGCCGCGCGCGACCAGCTCGCCCACGCGTTCGGGGTGCGCCTCGACGGTCGCCGCGGCGGTCCGGTACGCGCGCACCCGGAACGGGTTCGCGCCCGAGAGCTCCAGCAGGTCGGCCAGGCGCTCGAGGCGCGCGGCGACCACCGCGTTCGAGAAGGCCCTGGGAACGGTCACTCGGCGCCTCCGACCAGCGCCGCGACCTCGTCCTGCGCCACCCCACGCTCCGCGAGGAAGGCGAGGAAGCCCTCCTCGTCGGCGACCGGTACCCCGAGCGCCACGGCCTTCGCGAGCTTGCTGCCGGCGTCCGCGCCCGCCACGACGAGGGTGGTCTTGGTGCTGACGCTGCCGGCGGCCTTCCCCCCGAGCTTCGCGACGAGCGCCTCCGCGGCGCCGCGGGTGAAGCGCTCGAGCGCGCCGGTGAAGACCAGCGTGGTGCCCGCGAGCGCGTCGGAGGCCGGTTCGACCACCTCGAAGGGCGCCACCTGCACGCGCCCGTCGAGGAGCGCATCGACCACGCGCGCGTTCTGCGGATCGGCGAAGAAGCCGGCGATCGCGTCGGCCATGATCGGACCGATGCCGCGCACGGCCGCCAGGGTCTCGGCGTCGGCGGCGCGCAGCGCCTCGACGCTCCCGAAGCGCTCCGCCAGGGTGCGCGCCACCGCGGGACCGGTCTCGGGGATGCCGAGCGCCACCAGGAAGCGCGGGAGCGTCGTCGACGCCGCCTTCGCGACGTTCGCCTCGAGGTTCGCCGCCGACAGTTCGGCGAACCCCTCGAGTTGCTCGAAGTCGGCGGCGCGCAGGTCGAACAGGTCGGGGAGCGCCTTCACGAGCCCCTCCTCGACGAGCAGCCGCGCGGTCACCTCGCCCAACCCCTCGACGTCGAGGGCCGCGCGGCTCCCGAAGTGCACGAGCCGCGCCACGGCTTGCGCCGGGCATCCGAAGGCGTTGGGGCACAGGCTGTAGGGGCCGCGGGCCACCAGTTCGGTGCCGCAGCTGGGGCAGCGCTCGGGCATGCGGAACGGCGCCCCGCGCTCCTCGGCGCCGGCGACCTCGATCCGCTCGACGACCTGCGGGATCACGTCGCCCGCGCGCTCGACCCGGACCGTGTCGCCCTCGCGGATGTCCTTGCGCTCGACGTCCTCGCGGTTGTGGAGGTTGGCGCGGGCCACCGTCACGCCGCCGATGTTCACCGGCCGCAGCAAGGCCACCGGGGTCACCACGCCGGTGCGCCCGACGCTGGCGACGATCCGCAGCACCTGGCTGACCTCCTTGCGCGGCGCGAACTTGATCGCGAACGCCCAGCGCGGGTGGTGGGCGGTGGTGCCGAGGCGCCGGCGGGCGGCGAGGTCGTCGAGCTTCACGACCAGGCCGTCGACCTCGTACGGCAGGCGGTCGCGGCGCTCGGCGAACGACTCGAACGAGCGCCACACCGCGTCCGCGTCGTCCGCGAGCGCGTTCTCGGGGTTGACGGGCAGCCCCCACGCGCGCATCGCCGCGAGCACCTCGGTGTGGGTGGTGAGCGCGCCGTGGCCGTCGTCGCCGGCGCCCGCCTCGAGGACGTCGTAGGCGAAGACCGAGAGCGGGCGCGAGGCGGCCAGCGCCGGGTCGAGCTGACGGACGGTGCCCGCGGCGACGTTGCGCGGGCTGGCGAAGGGCGGCTTGCCCTGCTGGATCAGCCGCTCGTTGACGTCGTCGAAGGCCTGCAGCGGCAGGAAGACCTCGCCGCGGACGGAGAGCAGCGGCGGCACCGGGCGCTCCGTGCCGTCGAGCTCCAGCGGCAGGGTGCGGATGGTGCGGGCGTTCGCCGTGATGACCTCGCCGGTGGCGCCGTCGCCGCGCGTGACCGCGCGCGTCAGGCGCCCGTCGGCGTAGACGAGCTCGATGGACAGCCCGTCGAGCTTGGGCTCGAGCGAGTAGCGCAGCGCGGCGCCCTCGCCGAGCGCCTTGCGCAGGCGCGCGTCGAACTGCCGGAAGGCCTCCTCCTTGGCGCTGGAGTCGAGGCTGAGCATGGGGGCGACGTGCTCGGCGCTCTCGAGACCCTCGAGCGGCGTCCCGGCGACCCGCTGGGTGGGGCTCTCGGGCGTGACGAGCTCGGGATGCGCCGCCTCGAGCTCCTTGAGCTCATGCCACAGCGCGTCGTACGCCTCGTCGCTGATCTCGGGGGCGTCGTCCTGGTAGTAGCGCCGGTCGTGGTGCGCGATCGCGCGGCGGAGCTCGGCCGCGCGGGCGGCGGCGTCCGCGGGAGGGTGGGCGTCGGGCATGACGCCAGTGTAGGGGCAGCAGCCTGCGCACGGAGCGCCCGGGTGCGGCCGGAGCGCTCAGCCCACCCCTTGCTCAGCGCACTCGCTCAGCGAACGAGCACCGCCGGCGCGCGCCGCGCCGGACGCCGCGTCGACGCCGAATGGGCCAGGACGACGGGGGCGCCGCGCCGGTGCGCCCCCCGGCGCACGACCGGACGACGCGCCGCCGAAGCGTTCGCACCCACGCGCGCCGAGGTCGGCCGACCCGCCCACGCCCGCTCGATCGCGTCGTGGATCGCGACCGCCACGGCGCCCACCAGCACGACGGCCAAGAACGGAACGAGCAACACGGCGGCGGTGGTGAGCGTGGCGGTCATGGGGTCCTCCGGGGCGAGCGCGATGCGAGCGGGGGGTCGAGTACCTGATTTGCTACGGTACCGCATTTGCTACGGCATCGTGTGAGGTGGCCGACATGCTTCGCAACCCGCGGCGACGTTCCGCTCATCCACATCGGATACCGTCGTGCGCATGGACGACTCGCCCCGCCCCCGACGCCGTGGCGCCCTCGCCTTCGCCCTGCCGACGCTCCTGGCGCTCGCGGCGCTGATCGGCTCCGCCCACGGCGGCCTCTACGGCCCGGAAGCCCCGATCGACGCCGCGTGGGTGCGCGTCGTCAACGCCGGCGCCGAGGGCGGCGTCGCCGTGCGCATCGCCGACGGCGGCACGCGCGTGCTGGCGCTCTTCGAGGCGACCCGCTACGCCCTCGTGGACCCCGGCACCGTGCGGGTCGACGTGGGCGGCGACGCCGTCGCCCTCGAGGTGGGCCCCGAGTCCTTCACCACCGTCGCCGCCACCGCCGAGGGCTACCTCGTGGTGCCCGACCCGGCGCTGCGCGACATCTCGCGCGGCCTCCTCGGGCTCGTGAACCTCACCGACCGCGAGGGCCTCGGCCTCCAGGTGCCCGACGGGCCGACCGTGGTCGCCGCGGTGCCGCCGGGCGCACACGACGCGGTGGCCGTCGCCGAAGCGACCACCGAGCTGGTCGTCGTGGACGGCGGCACCACGGTCGCGCACCTCGAGGCGCGCACCTTCGAGCGCGGCGTCGCGTACGCGGTCGTCGCGGTCGAGACCGTCGACGGCATCGCCACGTTCGTGCTGACCGCCGCCGGCGAGTAACCGCGGACCCGGGGCGTGGTCTTCACCTCCACCGTCTTCCTGTTCCTGTTCCTGCCGGTCTTCCTGGCCGGGTACGCGTGGCTCCCGCCGCGGCGCCGCACGCTGGCGATCCTGGTCGGCTCGTACGCGTTCTACGCCTGGTGGCGCCCCGACTTCGCGCTCGTCTTCGCGCTGTCGACGCTCCTGGCGATCGCCGCGGGGCGCGCGGTCGCGCGCGGGCGCGGGACCCCCGCCGGACGCCGGGCGCTCGCCTGGGGCGTCGGCGCCCAGCTCGCCACGCTCGCGTACTTCAAGTACGCCGACTTCGGCGTCGCCAGCCTGAACGCGCTGCTCGAAGGCGTCGGGGTGCGGCCGCTGCCGCTCCTCGAGGTCGTGCTCCCGATCGGCATCTCGTTCTACGTGTTCCAGGCGATCAGCTACGTGGTGGACGTCGCCCGCCGCGACGCGCCGGACGACGCGCGGGCGGTCGACGTCGCCGCCTACATCGCGCTCTTCCCGCAGTTGATCGCGGGGCCCATCGTCCGCTACAAGACGATCGCGGACCGGCTCGCCGCGCCCGCCCTGGACCGCGCGTCCTTCGCCGCCGGCGCGGAGCGCTTCATGCTCGGCTTCGTCAAGAAGGTGCTGATCGCCGACGCGGTCGCCCCCATCGCCGACGGCGCCTTCGCGCTCGCGGCGCCGACCGCCGCCGAAGCGTGGCTGGGGGTGCTCGCCTTCGCGGTGCAGCTCCTCTTCGACTTCTCCGGGTACTCGGACATGGCGATCGGCCTCGGCCGGATGCTCGGCTTCCGGTTCCCCGAGAACTTCGACCGTCCGTACCAGGCGCGCAGCATCACCGAGTTCTGGCGCCGCTGGCACATCAGCCTCTCGACCTGGCTGCGCGACTACCTCTACGTGCCGCTCGGCGGCAACCGAGGCGGACCGCTGAGCACCTACCGGAACCTGGCGCTCGTCATGCTCCTCGGCGGCTTGTGGCACGGCGCCGCCTGGACCTTCGTGCTGTGGGGGGCGTGGCACGGCGCGTGGCTCATCGCCGAGCGCCTGCGCGGCGTCCGCGGCGACCGACCCGCCTGGCCCGGGGCGTTCGGTACCCTCGGCACGTTCGCGGTGGTGCTGTTCGGCTGGGTGCTCTTCCGCGCGGATGGTCTGCCCGCGGCGCTCGCGATGTTCGAGGGCCTGGCGGGCGCGCACGGCTTCGGGGTGACCGGCGAATTGGCCTGGCAGCTCGAGCCGCGCGCGCTCGCGACGCTCGCGGTCGGCCTCGGGCTCGCGTTCGTCCCACGCCCGTCCGGCCGACCAGCGACCCGACCGCAGCTGGCGCTCGCCGCCCCGCGGGTCGCGCTCCTCGTCCCGCTCTTCGTCCTCGGCGTCGGCCGTGCCCTCGCCGACACCGCCTCCCCCTTCCTCTACTTCCGCTTCTGATGCCGGCCGACGACCCACGCCCCCCCTCGCAGCTCGCCGCCGTGGCGCTGCTCGCGGTGCTCGCGATCGGCTTCGCCGCCACCCTGGCGAACCCGGCGCTGCGCCGGGCGCCCGAGCAACCGGTGCGCACGGGCGCGTGGGCCACCGCGTACCAGCAGGCGCTCGACGAGGACTCGCCGCTCCGGCCCTGGGCGGTCGCCGGCTGGAACGCCCTCGACCTGGCGGTGTTCGGCCAAGCTCCGGATGGGGTCGTGTTGGGCGACGACGGCTGGCTGTTCACCGACGAGGAGTACGCGGCAACGGCCGCGGCGGAGGCGCACCGCGACGCGTGGCTGGCGCAGATCGACGCGGCGGCGGCTCGGGTCGAGGCCGAAGGGGTCGTGCTCGTCGTGGCGCTCGTACCGGCCAAGGCGGTCCTCGTCGACGCCGATCAACCGCCGCTCCCGGAGGTGGCGCGCGCGCGCTACGACGCCACCTTGGCCGATCTCGCCGCCCTGGGCGTCCACGCGGTCGACCTCCGGCCGGCCCTGGCGGCGCTCGCGGGCGACGCCTGGCTCCGTACCGACACGCACTGGGCGCCGGCCGGCGCCCAGGCGGCGGCCGACGCCGTCGCCGCCGCGCTGCTCGAGGCCGTCCCCGACCTAGGTGGCGCCGACGCGTTCGAGCGCGCCTTCGTCGGCGTCGAAGCGATCGAGGGCGACCTGGTGCGGCTGCTCGCCCTCGGTCCGCTCGAGGACGCGCTCGCCCCCGAGCCCGACGTCATCGAGCTCAGCGAGGCGCGCTCGAGCGCCCCGCCTTCGAACGACCTGTTCGCCACCGTCGAGCTTCCGGTGGCGGTCGTCGGCACGAGCTACGCCGCGGACCCGCGCTGGAACCTCGCCGACCGTCTGCGGACCGCCCTCGGGCGCGACGTCCTCGACGCCGCGCGCGCCGGCGTCGGTCCGCTCCGTCCCCTGCTCGACTACCTCGACGGCGACGCCTGGGCGTCCGCCCGCCCGCGCGCCGTCGTCTGGGAGGTCCCCGTGCGCTACCTGACCGACGACACCTTCCTCACCGTGGGGGCGACGCCGTGAGGCGCCGCCTCGCGGCGCTCACCGCCCTGCTGCTCGCCGCCCTCGCGACCGCGCAGACCCCACCCGGGACGCTCCTCTCCCTGCAGCCGCTGGCCACGCTCACCGGCGCGCAGGTCGACGGCACCGTCGGTGGCCGCTTCCGGAACGACGGCGAGACCCCGCCCCGAGCGTCCACCGCGGTCGACGCCTACCTGCTGCGCTACGCGACGACGGGGCCCGACGGCGGCGAGGCGCTGGCCCAAGCGCAGCTCTTCGTGCCGCGCGCCGCAAGCGAGGACGCGCTGCTCGCCTTCGCCCCCGGCTCCACCGGCAGCGACCCCTCGTGCAGCCCCACCAACGTCCGGCTGCGGAGCGGCAGCGTCGAGACCTACGGCGCGACCGCGCTCGCGTACGCCGGCCAAGGGCTCCCCACCGTGCTCCCCGACTACCTGGGCGCCACCGAGCCGGGCTCGGTGCAGCCCTACTTCGTCGCGATGGCCGAGGCGACCGTCGTGCTCGACGCCCTGCGCGCCGCGACGGCCGCCCTCGCGGACGTGGCGCCGGACCTGACGGTGGACGACGCCTTCGTCGCCGGCTTCTCGCAGGGCGGCCACGCCGCGTTGGCCGCCGCCGACCGGGCGGCGGTCTACGCCCGCGAGGTGCCGCTCACCGGCGCGATCGGCTTCGGGCCGAGCGGCGACCTCGACACGCTCTTCCGCTCGTTCCACTACACCGCCCCGTGGGCGGTGCGCGCCTTCGAGCTCGCGTACCCGGGCCAGATCGATCGCGACGACGTCCTCGTCGCCGCCTACGCCGACGCGCTCGACGCCGACGCGCGCCGCTTGTGCGTGGTGGGGGCGCAGTCGTACTACCCGGCGGATCCGGCGTTCCTGTACACCCCGGAGTTCCACGCCGCGCTCTTCGGCGGCACGCTCGCCGAGGACTTCCCCGAGTGGCGCGCGCTGTTCGACGCCAACGACACCGGCGTCCGCCCGCACGGACTGCCCGTGGCGATCTTCCAGGGGGTCGACGACCCGGTGGCGCCGCTCGCGGTGCAGGACGCGCTGGTCGAGCGCCTGTGCGAGCTCGGCAGCCCGGTCCGCTACGCCAACTACCTCCGCACCCGCCACGAGACCCGCTACATCGGCTTCCGCGACGCGCTCGCCTGGATGCGGGCGCTCGCGGCCGAACAGCCCCCCGTCGACGACTGCCCGGAGGTCGATCCGTGACGCACGCCGCCCGCACCGCCCGCCCCGCCGCACGCGCCCCGCTCGCCGGGTTCGCCGCCGCCGCCCTCCTGACGCTCGGCGGCGCGACGACCGCCTTCGCCCAGGCACCCCTTCCGGTCGCCCCACCGACCCTGGATGCGGTCGGTCTCCCCCCTGGGCGGCTCGTCGAGGCCGTCTTCGTGGAGCGCTGGACGCCGCAGGACGTGCAGGAACGCGCCGGCGTCGCCTTCGGTGGCTACGGCGCCCCGCTCGTCGAGAACGCCGTCGACCTGTGGCTCCTGCGCTTCACCACGACCCGCTTCGACGGCGAGATCGCCGTGGTGCGCGCGCGCGCCTTCACCCCCGTCGATCCGCCGCGCGGCGCCGCGCCGCTGCTCGTCTACGGCTCCGGCACCACCGGGGTCGCCGACGCGTGCGCCCCGTCGCGCGAGTACGAGCGCACCACCCCGCTCGGCTACTACCGCGAGCTGCTCGCGCCGTACGCCGGTCGCGGCGTCGCCACCGTCTTCCCGGACTACCTCGGCTTCGAGGACCCCGATCGACCGCAGGCCTACTTCCACGCCGACAGCGAGGCGCACGTGCTGCTCGACGCGGCGCGCGCCATGACCGAGCTGTACGCGCGCACGGCGGACCTCGGGGCGCTGCGGGCCGAGACCTTCTTCGGGGGCTACTCGCAAGGCGGCCACGCCGCCTTCGCGGTCGCGGACCAGCACGGTGCGTACGCGCCGGACGTGCAGGTGCGCGGCGTGATGGGTTTCGCCGCCACCACCGACGTCGAGGCCCTGCTCGCCACCGCGGCGTACTACGCGCCGTTCGTGCTGCTCGCGTACCGGTCGATCTACGGCGAGGCGATCGACCCCGCGCAGGTCCTCGCCCCGCGCTTCGTGCCGACGCTCGAGCAGGACGCGGGCGCCTTCTGCGTCGACCGCGCGCAGCAGGTGTACGCGTACGACGGGGCGGTCACGTACACCGAGGCCTTCCACCGCGCGCTGCAGGCGGGCGATCCGGGTGCGGCGGCGCCAGGCTTCGCGCGCGCGCTCGCGGCCAACGCGACCGGGCTCTCCGGCCACGGTCTGCCGGCGCTGGTGGTGCAGGGCGGGCAGGACGTGATCGTCCTCGACCACACCCAGGAGCGCTTCGTGGCCGCCCTGTGCGGCGCCGGGAGCCCGGTCACCTACCTCAACGTGCCGACCGCGCGCCACCGCGACACGCGCCCGGCGGGCTTCGACGCGTCGATCGAGTGGATGTGGGCGCTGGTCGATGGCGTCGACGCGCCGTCGACGTGCGCGAACTGAGGCCGGCGGCCGCGCACGGGCGCTCAGGCCCGTTGGATCAAGCGGGGATCGTCGACGCGCGCGTTCCCCACCTCGGGGCCGACCGGGTACGCCTCGAGCCAGGCGTCCGGACAGGGCCCCAGGAGGTCGTCTAGGGCGTGCGGATCGCGCTGCTCCGGGTCGATCCAGCGCTCGATCGCCGCGGCGTCGAGCACGACCGGCATGCGGTCGTGGAGCGCAGCCAGCGTCTCGTTCGGCTCGGTCGTGAGGATCGTGGTGCTCACGCTCGGTCCGCCGTCGCGGCGCTCGGCGTACAGGCCCGCGAACACGAGCGGTGCGCCGTCGCGACGATGCACGTACCAGGGGCGCTTGCGGCCGTCGTCGCCGACGGTCCATTCGTAGAAGCCGCTCGCGGGCACCACGCACCGTGCGCGCTTGGCGGCGTCCCGGAAGCTCGGCTTCTCCGCGACGGTCTCCGATCGGGCGTTGAAGAGCAGCGCCTTGAACGTGCTCGCGTCCTCGACCCAGGCGGGCACGAGGCCCCAGCGGGCCTCGACGCGTTCGCGTCGCCCCCCCTCCCCCACCCGCACGATGGGCACCGTCTGGGTGGGCGCGACGTTGTAGCGCGGCGCCACCGGGAAGGCCTCGAGCTCGAAGAGCGCGGTCAGGTCCTCTTCGTCGTGGTAGAGGGTGTACCGACCACACATCGCGTCACGCACCCGCCTCTCGGAGTTCCTCGAGCAGCCGCTGGCGCTCCTCGGCCGGGTACTCCTCGAGGAGGTCGCCGTGGTCGGCGTAGGCGACCACGTCGCTGAGGAACGGCGGCAGCGTGAGGAAGCCGTGGCTGACCAGGACGTCGATCCGGTTGGCCTCGTAGAGCGGGCCCGCCCAACCCGCCGCCTCGATGCGCTCGAGCGTGAAGCGGTGGCCGGTCGCCTGCATGAGCGTGTGCACCAGCTCGCGCTGATCCCCGCTGAGCGCCTCCCACGCAGCCTTGGCGCGCTCGCGCCGCTGTTGGTCGAAGGCGTCGACGATGCCCGACACGATGCCGCGGACGGCGTCGCGCGTCAGCCGCGCGTCGACGACCTCTGGTTCGGCGGGCGGCGGTTCGATCCCCTGCTGCAACAGGCTGTGCACGAACCCGGCGAGGTTGGCGATGGGCCGCCCGGTCTGCTCGGACTTGCGCTGCAGCGAACGCGCGTAGCGCACGACGTCGATGACCCGCTGCGCGCCGTGCTGGGCGACGCTGCGGTCGGGGTCGAGCGCCCAACCGACGTCGCGGAGCGCGTCGGCCGCCTGCAACGCGCGCAGCTGCGCCTCGGTGTCGCCCTCGCGCTGGACCCGCCGGGCGATGCTGTCCGGCAGCCGCACCCGCGGCTGGAAGACGTCGTTCTTCTCGATGACGATCGCGACGTTCTGGTACTTCCGACCGACCTTGCGCCCCTGGTACGTGAAGGTCAACGACGTGTACTTGGCGAACTCGCCCTGAGCCTTGTCCAGCACGTACGTGAAGTCCTTGAAGCGCTCGTACTTGCCATCGAGCCCCAGGCGCAGCTTCAGGTCGTCGACGTCGAAATCGAGGTGGCGCTTCTCGCCGCCGTAACTGGCGGTGTAGAGCACCTCGAACAGGCGCATGCTGTTGAACGACTCGAAGCTGAGCAGCTGGTCGGTCGGGATGATGCTGAAGTCGCGCCGCAGCTGCAGCAGGTACGGCTTGAGCTTGTCGTGGATCTTGAGCTCGATGCAGGCGAGCTTGTCCTTGCTGTCGCGACCGCTGTCGTAGCGAGCCTCGGAGACCCACTGGAACATGATCCAGTCGCCGTTGGGTTCCTTGATCTGCACCGTCTGCTCGAGGAGCTCGCGGGCGCTGTCCTCGATGCGGTTGTAGATGCTCTTGCCCCGGATGTTGAAGATCTGCGCGTACTCCCACGCGGTGATCCGGATGGGCTCCAGGTCGTGGTCGTCGCGGGTGATGTCGGAGAGCGCGAGGACGAGCAGCCGCTTGGTCAGCAGCCCCATCTCCTGCCGCGACAGCGCGAGCGGGTTCGCCTGCGTGACCGACACGCGCCCGCCGCTCCGGCGCTCGATCGCGCGCTTGCCGCCGGCCCGCGCCGCCCCCTTGGCGGTACCCTTGGCGGACCGGGCGCCGCGGCTACCGGAGCGGGCGCCGCCGGAGGCCTTGGGGGCCGCGGGGACGGCGCGGCCGCCGCCGTCCCCGCGGCGTCCGTTGCCGTCCGCGCCGTCGCCGCCCGCGGGGTCGACCGCTGCGACCTCGGTGGCCGGCGCACCGGCGGTCCGGCGCCTCGAAGTGGGAACGTCCATCGCTCTCCTCCCGCGTACGATCGGAGCATACGGATGCGGGAAAGCGTGTGTCAATGTTCACCACATCGCCGGCGAACTGCGAACGCGGAGTCCCCCGTTTCCCCCATTTCGGTCCCCCTCGCTCCCCAGTCGGTCCCGCAGACTCCCCAGATCGGTCCCGCCCCCCACCCGCCTCGGTCCCCATCCGCTCCCGCCTCGGTCCCCGCCCCTTCCCGGTTGCTGGTCGAATGCGCGTCCAGCACGCAGTCGGCGCAACCGCTAAAGGGAATGGTAATGGAAGATCCTAAACGTACAAGCAACACGAACGCGCCTTCGGCGCTCGTGGTGTGCGGTGGAAGGTTCCACGTTCGAAGGCCCAACCCACCCTGAACGCACGGCCTCCGGAACCCCACAGGATCCCCGCTCGACCGACGAGCCCCAGCGAGTCCCACCCCTTCCCCGTTCGGGGCCACCGGGCGAGACCGACCGCGAGCTCGGCGGGCGATTCGTCGGACGCTCCTGGGCGCGAGCGCGGACCGAGGGCCATGAGTCCCACGGCGCACCCGAAGAGCGACGCAACAGGGAAAACTGCGGGACCGACACCGGGTGCGATCCGGGTCCCGCAGCTTTCCCACTCCATCGGTCCCCCGCTCTTCCCGATGGCCCTGTACGGTCCCGCAAGTTCCCCACGATGCTTCGGAAGCTACGGTGGGTACGGGGTGGATCGCGCGCGCACGGTGCGCGTGGAGTGGACGAGTACCGCGACTTCCCCGGTTCCGTGCGCGCGCGCGCAGCCGGTCGCGCGACCGGTACCGGCTGCATCCGTCGGGCGACGGGCGCCTGGCGCGATGGATGCCCGGCTGACCGCCTCGACGCGCGCCTGGGAGGCGCGGGCGCACGCTCGCTTCCGGTCGATGCGGGACGGCCTAGGATGCGCACGGTGGGATCGAGGCGGGCGCCTCCGAGGTGGGAAGGATGGGGGACCGATCCGGCCTCCTCGGGCACGAGGCGGGGCGAACCGGGAAGCCTGCGGTACCAGGCGCGAGCGGCGCGCCAGGGGCGCCATAACGTTATGGCCGGATGGCGAGGTTCCCGTCTCCGTCGCGGTCCCGGCTCGCCGGCGATCCGCGAGCTTCGTCGCCCACGGGACCGGGTGCGTGGCGTCGCGGCGGCCGCGGAAGCTCGCGCGGTGCGGACGCCAGGATGGGCTGGGGCCCGTGTCTCTGGAGCCCTGGTTATGATGCCGCCATCGTGATGCCTCGACCGGACCGGCCGAGCGGACGCAGGAGCTGAGGCCATGGTGGTCCTGACCTTTTTCAACCATGCGGGCGGCGTTGCCAAGACGAGCACCGTGCGCGACGTGGGCTACGTGCTGGCCGAACAAGGCCGGCGCGTGCTGCTCATCGACATGGACCCTCAGGCGAACCTGACCAAGTGGCTCGGCGTCGAGGACGACATCGCGCTCGAGCAGACCGTCTACCCCGCCATCCTCGGCGCGAACGAGGAGGGCGCCGAAGACGCCGAGTTGGCCCTGCCCGCACCGCTGCGGGTCCACGGGATGGACCTGATCCCGGCCCACCTGAACATCGCCATCATCGAACGCGAGATCCTGAGCGTCTTCCTCGGCGTGCTCCGCCTCCGCGAGGCGGTGCGCAAGCTCGAGGGTTACGACGTCGTGCTCATCGACCCGCCGCCGAGCCTCGGCCAGCTGTCGGCCTTGGCGGTCGTGGCGTCCGATCGCGTCGTGGTGCCGCTGCCGACCAACCGCAAAGGCCTCGACGGCATCCCGACGGTCATCAAGATGGTGCGGGAGTACAAGAAGGCGGCGCGCGACCTGAGCATCGCGCTGTTCGTGCTCACCCAGCACGATCGCCGGACCCGCCACGACCGGGAGAGCCACGAGATCATCGCCGCGCAGCTGCCCGCCCTGGCCCCGATCTCCACGCCGCTCGCCAGCCGGCCGGCTTATTACAGCGATGCGCAGGTCCAGGGGATGCCGATCCCGCTCTACGCGCCGGGCAGCGAGGCCGACCTCGAGGTGCGCCAAGTCACGTCCGAGCTGATCGCCGCCCTCGGCGGCCGCTTGTGAGCACCAAGCGCCGCCGGACCGACCTCGACCGCGCCGCGGTGTTCGAGGCGATCCTCGGCGACCTCGGTGGGGCGCCCGAGGGCGACCGCGCGGTCGGCACCGTGCCGATCGACGCGATCGTCTACAACGAGCGGCAGCCGCGCCAGTTCCTGGATCCGGTCGGCCTCGCGCAGTTGACCGCCTCGATCCGCGAGCGGGGCGTGCTCGAGCCGGTGCTCGTGCGCCGGGTGGGCGACCGCTACGAACTCGTCGCCGGTGAGCGGCGCACCCGAGCTGCGCTCGAGGCCGGACTCACCGACGTCCCGGCGATCGTGCTCGACATCGACGATCGCGAGGCGCTCGAGATCTCCATCATGGAGAACCTCCAGCGCGAGGACCTCAACGCGGTCGAAGAGACCGAGGCGGTCCTGCAGTTGCTGCAGCTCAGCCTCGACCTCGATCGCGCCGGCACCTTGGCGCTGATCGGCGAGGTGGTCCAGGAGTCGCGCGGTCGGACCGGCCAGGCGCGGTTCGAGGCGGCGTACAAGGGGGCGGCGGTCGGGCTCTTCGAGCGGCTGGGGCGGTTCACGCCGGCCTCCTTCCTCGCGAACCGGGTGCCCATCCTGTCGTTCCCCGAGGAGCTGCTGGACGCCGTGCGGTCGGGCCGGTTGGCCTTCACCAAAGCCCAAGCCCTCGCTCGGGTCGACGATCCCCATGAGCGCCAACGGTTGCTCGACGAGGCGATCCGTGAAGAGCTGAGCCTGTCCCAGATCCGCCGACGCATCACGGAGGTCCGCGCCGACGTCGTCGTCGAGCGGACGCTCGGCGACGAGGTCATCGAGCGGATGAACACCACGCGGCGCCTGCTGCAACGCAAGCACGTGGTGCGGCTCGACGACGATCGCTTGGCGGAGCTGCGGTCGCTCCTCGACCAGGTCGTCGCGCTGATCGACACCGACTGACGCCGACGCCGGTCCCCCAGGTTTCCCTCGCTCGTCCAGTGGTCCCTCTCCTCTCCCCTATCGGGGCCGGCCGGACGCGGTCCGGGGTCTTCGCCGGGTCGTGGTCGGTGCGCACGCGTTGGGACCACCGTGGGTGCGAGCGTGCGTCGGCCGGTGGCCCATCGGCGGCCTCGAGCGGGGCCGCGTCGGAGCCGCTGCTCGGTCGAAGCCCACCCCCTTCGCTCCGACCCGCGCGCCCTCCGGACGCCCCCGACCGGTGATAAAGTCCGGACCTACGCACCCGCGGTCGAGCCGCGGTTCCACCCATCGTCCCGTGCCCCTCGAGGCCGGTCGAAGCTCGTGCTGAACGGTCGGAAAGGTCGCACCGCATGTCCTCGTTCTGTGTCTTCGTGAAACCAACGGCGCGCCGCCCGAACTCGACGTTCGTGAGCCTGCAGCGCTTGGGTCCGGTGTGGAAGGGTGCGCGGCTGCGGCTCGAGCGCCCGGACGTACTCGGCCTCCGGTTTCCGGTGCTGATCGGGTGGTCCGACTTCTACGGCGGCACGCCGGCGCCGGTCGCGGTGGCGTGGGCGAGCGACGGCGAGCGGAGCGGCTGGGTGGCGTGGGGGGGCTCGCAGGGCCTGCGCGCCGTGCCGGAGAGCGACGAGGCTGCAGCGGATGCGATCGCCTCGGCGACCTTCGAGGAGCGACCGCTCCTGTGGATCGACGACGTGGGGATGCTGCCGGCCGAGGTCGCGGCGGTCGTGGCCCGGGACGAGGATCGGTCACGGCACGGAGCGGAGCCGCGGCCCGCGGGCGCGCCGCGCGGGGTCCTCGAAGGTCGGCCAGCCGGCGAAGGTCGCGACGGCACGGCGCACCACGACGCACGTTCGGTACCTCTCCCCCATCCCTGAGGGCCGCGCTTCGCCGCGTGGGTGCGGGGGCGGCTGGAAGGAGTCGGCGACACGGTTCGTGCGGCCCGCGCGGCGTACCGTCGAGCTTTGGAGGTGTTCCGTGCTCGAAGTCGGTCAGACCGCGCCCGCGTTCACGCTGGTGGATCAGGATGGTACGTCGCGCTCGCTCGAAGATGCGCGCGGCAAGTGGTTGGTGCTCTACTTCTACCCCAAGGACGACACGCCGGGATGCACGAAGGAGGCCTGCTCGTTCCGGGACGGTCTCCCCCGCTTCGAGGGCCTCGATGCGGTCGTGTGGGGCGTCTCGGCGGACGACGCCAAAGCCCATCGCAAGTTCGCCGACAAGTACGACCTCAACTTCCCGCTGCTCGTGGACACCGAGAAGGGCATGCTCGAGGCCTACGGCGCCTGGACCGAGAAGAGCATGTACGGGAAGACGTACATGGGCGTGCCGCGGATCACGTACGTGATCGATCCTGCCGGCACCGTGGCGCGCGTCTGGCCGAAGGTCAAGCCGGACGAGCACGCGGAGGAGGTCGCGGCGGCGCTCGAGGAGTTGCGCGCCTGACGATCGTGTGCGCGCGCGGTGACGCGCGTGAGGCACGTTAAGATGGTTGATGCATAGGTGAAGCACGTTCGGCGGCCTCGATCGAGATCGGGGCCGCCATAACGTTATGGCGGCTGCGGGACGCTCCGAGGCGGGGGTCTTCCCCGGCCGGAGCGGGTCGGGCTTTTCGGCTCCGCAGCGCTCGCGCCGGAGGGATGCGGCGGTCGTCTCCCCCGCTCGGGCCGGGGTCACCGGTAGTGGTACCCGCCGACGGCGATCGGCGCCGGAAGCGCGGCCAACCGTTCGGCCCTGAGGGTCAGCTGGTACCCGGTGTCCTCCACGACCGCATCCACGATCAAGATGGACGCGTCGCGGAGCAGCGTTCGGTGGGTGGCCCATAGGTCGGGCGAGATGATGACCTGCCCACGGGTCGCCCCGTCCTCGATCACGAAGAACGCGAAGCCCTTGGCCGTGGGGGGCCGTTGGCGGCTGACGATGAGGCCTGCGGTGCGGCAGCGGCTCTTCCGGGGCCGGGTGCGGACCTGCCATAACGTTATGGCAGCGAGCTCGGTGAGCTGGTCGCGGACCAAGTCGAGCGCGTGGAGCTCGAGGGTCGACATGCGCGTCGTGTGGTGGTCCCATACGAAGCGCTCCGGCAACGGCAAGGGCACGAAGTCGGGGGTGGACGTCGAGGCTTCGAACAGCGGCGCGGCGTCGATCGCTTCGGAGCTGCGTGCGGCGACGCCGGTGCGGTAGAGCGCGGGGCGGCGGGGGCCGAGCGCGTCGAAGGCGCCGGCGCGCACGAGCGCTTCCCAGGCATCGCGGGACCCGTCGACCCGTTGCACGGCGTCGTCGACCTCCCGGTACGGGCCGTGCCGCAGGCGTTCGATGAGCAGGTCCCGGGCGAACTCGGTGGCCACGTGCTTGACCGAGGTCAGCGCGGGCCGGACCGCGAGGCGCCCGTCGGCCGCCCGTTCGACCCGGTAGTGGACGCCCGAGCGGTTGACGTCGAGGGGTAGGAACGGGACGCCCCAGGCACGCGCTTCTTGGCGCTTGGTGCCCGGGGACCACATGCCCGGTTCCTCGGTGAGGATCGCGGCCAGGTACGCGGCGGGGTGGTGCAGGCGGAGCCACGCGGAGGCGTACGCGTGCAACGCGAAGGCCCACGCGTGCGACTCGGCGAAGCCGTAGCCCTGGTACGCCTTGATCGCGTCGAAGACGCGCTCGGCTTCGACGTCGGTCGCGCCGACGGTGGCGCGCGCGCCCTCGACGAAGCGGAGGCGGTCGGGCTCGATGTCGGCCAGGTCGCGGAAGCCGGAGACCTTCTTGCGGAAGCGGTCGGCCTCGATCCAGGTCATGCCGGCGAAGTGCACGGCGATGCGCAGCACGTCCTCCTGGAAGAGGAGCACGCCGTAGGACTTGGCCAGGATCGGCTCCAGGCTCGGGTGCCAGTAGGTGATCGGCTCCAGGCCGCGGCGGCGCTTGAGGTAGGGGTGGACGGTGCCGGACTGGATGGGCCCGGGGCGGATGAGCGCGATCTGGTGCGCCAGGTCCTTCATCGTACGCGCACGCATCACCTTCGAGGTGTTCACCTGGCTCGGGCTCTCGATCTGGAAGAGGCCCATGGTCGCGCCGTCGGCGACCAGGTCCCAGACGCGGGGGTCGTCGGGCAGCGCGGCGAGGTCGAGCCAGTGCCCCTCGACGCGAAAGACCTCTTCGCGCGCGCGCTCCAAGGCGGCGAGCATCCGCAGGCCGAGGAGGTCGAGCTTGATGAGCCCGAGCGCTTCGGCGTCGTCCTTGTCGAGCTGGAGCAGCTTGATGCCGCCGCTCGAGCGCTCCAGGGGCGAGTAGTGCGTGAGGGGATCGCGCGCGAGGACCACGCCGCCGGAGTGCGGAGCGAGGTGGCGGACGTGGCGGCGCTCCATGCGTTCGAGCAGGCGGAGGAGGTGCTCCTTGACGGGGGCGTCGCCGAGCACCTCGTCGAAGACGACCGCGGCCTCGCGCGCGCGGGCGGGGGAGAGGTGGCGGAAGTCGCGGCCCAAGGCGCGCGTGAGCGCGTCGCGCTGCTCGGGAGGGATGCCGAGCGCGCGCCCGAGGTCCTGGAGGGCGGAGGGGAGCCGGTAGGTGATCTTGTTCGCCACCATCGCCTCGGTGGTGGCGCCGAAGCGCTCCTCGACCCAGGCGAGGACCTGGTCGCGGCGGGCGGAGGAGATGTCGATGTCCACGTCGGGCATCGCGTCCTTGCCGGTGTGGAGGAAGCGCTCGAAGAGGAGGTCGTGGGCGATGGGGTCGGCTTGGGTGATCCCCAGGAGGTAGCAGCAGATGGAGGCCGCGGCGGACCCACGTCCGGCGGCCAAGATGCCGTGCGCGCGGCAGTAGTCGGTCACCTCGGCGGCGACGAGGAAGAAGTCGTCGAGGCCGAGGGCGCGGATGGTGGCGAGCTCGGCCTCGAGCTTGACCCGCGCGTGCGCGAGCGGCTCCCCGGTGTAGCGCTGGATCAGCGCCTCGTAGCAGCGGCGTTCGAGGTGGGCGCCGGCGGTGAGGCCGTTGGGCACGCGTGCCTTGGGGGGCACGAGGCGTTCGGGCAAGAGGTCGAAGGCGGCACGCTCGGCGACCCAGTCGGCGTTGGCGGCCGACTCGGGGAAGGGGAGACGCTCGGCGACGACGGCCGGCGCGACCATGGCGCCCCCCTCGTTCTGGGGTCGTTGCGGGTGTGGGGTCTCGACGTCGATGCCGAGGCGCGCGCAGAGCAGCGCGTCCAGCAGGGGCTGGTCCTCGGGGTAGGCGTGGCGGACCTCGGGGGCGGCGACGGTGGGGAGGCCGACGTCCTGGGCGAAGCGGCGCAGGACGCGCGCGCGGCGGTCGTCCCAGGGGAGGCGGTCGTGGAAGAGCTGGACGTAGAGCCGGTCGGGGAAGGCCCCCTTGAGCTCTCGGATGCGGCGATCGAGGTCGGCCACGCGCCGGCGGGCGAGGAAGCGCGCCGGGAGGCCCTCGCGGGTGCCGGTCAGGCACACGAGGTCGTGCGTGTGCGCGAGGAGGACGGGCCAGGGGACGTCGTGCTCCTCGCGGGCGTGCGCGTGGGTGATGAGCTCATTGAGGGTGGCGTAGCCAGCCCGGGAGGCGGCGAGGAGCACCAGCGGCACGACGTCGTCGTCGTCGAGCCGCACCGGGACGGTGGCGCCGATCAGCGCCTGCAGCCCGGCGTCGCGCGCCGCTTGGAACAGCTCCACCGCGCCGGTGACGTTGAGCCGGTCGGTGAGCGCGACGCTCCGGTACCCGAGTTCGGCGGCCCGCCGCACCAGGGTCGTCGGGCTCGCGGTGGCGGCGCCGAAGCTGAAGGTGGAACGGGTGCACAGCAGCGTGCTCAATCGCTCGCGCGCGACACCCACCAAGCATCCTCCTCCTCGAAGACCTCGACCAGGCGGCCGCCGTCGCCCTCGAGCAATCGGTACCGACGCCGCACCTCGACGGCCCACCAGTGGCCGACGTAATCCCAGTCGTCCAGGACCTGGGCCACGTGGACGGTGGTCGTCGGCGCTGGCTGCGGCCAGCGCACCTCCACGGGGCGGCCGTCGCGGCAGCGGACGCTCGCGAGTTCCATGACGCGGCGCACGGCGGGCCTCAGGCGACCCGGCGGGTGCCGGGCCAGCGCTCGGCGCGCACCAGGTCGGGGTCGCGGAGGGGGTCGCGGATCCGGTCGTCCGGCGCCGGTAGGGGAGAGGAGGGGGTGGCGGGGAGGGGGCGGGTCCAGCGGGGATCCGCGGCGCGGGGGGGGGGGGGGGCCTCGGCGCGAGGCGTCCGGACCGGGGCGTCGGCGGTGGGGCGGTCGGCTTGGGCCAGCTGAAGTGGGGCGGCATGGAGCGCCGCGGGGGCGACGGCGCCCGCGGGCGCTTCGAGGCCGCGGCGTGCGGGCGTGGCTGCGCGCGCGGCGTCGCGCGTGGGGCGGCGTGCCGCGTCGCCGCCCGGCCGGGCTGCGTCTTCGAGGGCCCCCCAAGTCCAGGCGAGGTCGGCGGCAGGGGCGTGCGGGTCGCCCCAGCGGACCTGCACGAGGGCGCGGGGGTGGCGCTCCAACACCGAGTCGACCGCGCGGTCGCGGTGGGCGCGGGCGTCCCACAGGCCGGCCGCCTCGGCGACCCGCTCGGGCTCGGCGAGCTCGACGGTCAGGGCGTCGATGCCGGCCGCCGCGGCGCCGCTGTCGCGCAGCGCGAAGAGCGCTTGCTGGCGGATCTGGCCGGCGCGGTGCAGCGGCCGTTTGGCCACCCGGGTGGCGAAGCGCGCCCCGCCCGAGCCCTCGGTGGCGACCGTCACGTGGCGGGCGGCGCGGCCGCCGAGGTCGAGCGCGAGGGAGCGCGCGAGGCGGTCGAGGGCGGGCTCGAGCTCGTGCGGTTCGAAGAGCGCCCGTTCGAAGGCGAGGGTGCGGCGCAGCACCAGCGGTGCTTGCCAGGCCGCCACGCGCTGCCGGCGGGGGCCGTGGAGGTACGGGCGCAGCGCCTCGGCCGTGTCGCCGAGGTAGGCGCGGAGCTGATCGGCGGTCCAGCGCGCCAGGTCGCCCACCGTGGCGAGCCCCAGCCAGCGCAGGCGGGTGAGCTCGCGCTCGGGCAGCCCGACGCCGCGCAGGAAGCGCAGCGGCAGCCGCTCGCGGAAGGCGTCGCCACCACCTTGGGGGAGCGTCTGCGCTTCGCCCGGTCGGCCGGCGAGGGCGGCGAGCTCGGCGGTCTCCAGGTCGTCGGCGACGCCGACGCGCGCGCCGAGCCGGGCGGCGAGCTCGGCGGCCTCCGCGGCGTCGAGGCGGAGGTAGGCGTGGCCTCGGCGGTCGGCCTCCAGCCAGGGCGTCCAGCCGGCGAGCTCGCGCACCAGGTCGCGCCACCCCTGGGCCAGGCGGGGCTCGGCGGCGTCGACGACCTCGAGGCCGGGGGCGCGGAGGCGGGCGCCGTCGAGGCGCATGCCGCGGGTGATGCCGAGGCGGCGCGCCGCGGGGTTGGCGTGGATCACGCGCCCTTCGTCCTGCGCGACCAGCGGTGCGCGCGCGAGGGTGGGTTCGTCCCGGACCGCGAGCCACAGCGGCAGCGGCTCGACGACCACGGCCACGGTCCGCAGGCCGTCGTCGGGGGCGGCGGTCGCGTGCGGCTCGGTGGCGCTCGCCGGTTCGAGGAGGGCGAACAGAGGCGGCGGAGCGGGGGCGCGCTCGCTCCGGCCGCGGCGCGGTCGAGCGGCGCCCCCCGTGCGGGCGTTCGCGCGGGCGTTGGGGGGTGGGGTAGGGGAGAGGAAGCGCGTGTCCATCGGGCGTCCTTCGGGTGCTACGATGCGCGCAGCACCAGGTCCGGCTGCGGATGCAGCCGCGGCAGCTTCGGCTGCCGATTCGGCTTGGGCGGAACGAGGGCGCGTCCTTCCTGCTTGGCGGCTTGGTGGGGACGCGTCTTCGTCGTGGTGGGGAAGATGCGGGACTCAGGGGGTGGTGGCGCCTCCTTCGACGAGCAGGTCGCGGACGACGTCGCCGCGCAGCAGCCCGTGGAAGACGCCGTCGACGCGCAGGTCGGCCGGCGCGACCTCGAGGGTGGGGTAGGCGGGGTTGTGCGGCCGCAGCCGGTAGCGGGTGGGGCGCCGCGCCGGCCCGGTCCAGCCGAGGTACTTGAGGGTGCTCTCGTCGTCGCCCACGCGCACCGCGCAGATCTCGTCCTGGCGCTCGGGGGTGCGGCGCTGCAGGAGCACCACGTCGCCGTCCTCGATGCGGTCGGCCATGGAGTCGCCGCGCACCCGCAGCGCGAAGCGATCGCTGCGCCCGCGGACCGCCAGGTAGCCCTCGGGCTCGGCGGCCTCGCCGACCGGCAGACCGGCGACGATCTCGCCGTACATCGGCACCCCGCGCCCGCCTCGGAGCAGCGTCACCTCGGGGCTGCGCCCCGGGCCGCGGGCGACGACCTGCAGGTGGCCCTTCGTCTCCAACGCACCCAGGTGCTCGCGCAGGGTGGGGTAGCGGATGCCGAAGCGGCGCGCGAGGTCGGTGAGTTCGGGGAGCCGACCGTCGCGCTCGTACGCCTCCTGGAGGGCGTCCAAGATCTGGAGTTGCTTGTGAGCCGGGCGGGGCATCGCGCCTCCTGTCGTGTAACCCTGAGTAACTCAGGGTAAGACTCAGGATAGAGCGGCCGGGCGGGGGGCGTCAAGGGTGGCTGCGGGTGTCGAGGGAAGTCGAGCCCTTGGTGATCGAGGCCGATCCTGCCTTGACCGCGCATCCCGAGTCGGGGTGCCTCCGTGGGGCGACGGACTCGAACGCCAGCCCGTTCTCCTCGATCTCGCGCTGCCGACCGAACGGATCGACTCGACCTGCTGCACGACGTGCTAGTTGCCCCGAAGCAGGCGCGCGAACGTGCCACCATGCAGCATGTCCGAGTCCGGCGGACGAGCCCGCAAAGCGCCGCGCGTGCTGATCAATGCCCCCGTCTTCGTCACGTCGAGCGTGCTCGTGTTGGCGTTCGTGCTGTACGCGGTGCTCTTCCCGACCGCGGCCGAGGTCACGTTCACCGCGATGCGGGACTGGACGATCGCCAGCGCGGGGTGGTTCTACGTCCTCTCCGTGGCGCTCTTCCTCATCTTCGTGGTGGTGCTCGCCTTCTCCAGCGCCGGCGCGATCAAGCTGGGACGGGACGAGAGCACGCCCGAGTACTCCTA
>JAABSI010000046.1 GCA_011390455.1 Trueperaceae bacterium | reverse complement strand
GCGGTGATCGCCGCCGCCACGTTCGCGCATCGGTACGTGAGCGACCGGCGCCTGCCGGACTCGGCGATCGACCTGATCGACGAGGCGGCGAGCCGCATCCGGGTGCAGCTCGAGAGCCTGCCCGAGGAGATCGACGGCCAGCGGCGGCGCAAGCTGCAGCTCGAGGTCGAGCTGCAGGCCCTCAAGGCGGAGGCCGACGCCGAGTCCGCGCAGCGGCGCTTGCGCCTGGAGGAGGAGTTGCGCGCGCTCCAGGACCGCATGGACCAGGCGACCAGCGCCTGGGAAGCCGAGCGCCGCGACCTCGACGCGCTGCGTGCGGTTCAGGAAGAGCTCGATCGCGCGCGCACCGGCATCGAGACCGCCGAGCGCGCGTACGACCTCGAGACCGCCGCCAAGCTCCGGTACGGCGAGCTGCCGCGCCTCGAGGCGGAGGTGCGCCGGCTCACGGCCGAGCTCGACGCGGCGACCTACGTGCGGCTCGAGGTCGGTGAAGAGGAGATCGCCGCGGTCGTCAGCCGCGCCACCGGCATCCCCGTGGCGCGCCTCGTCGAGGGGGAGCGCGACAAGCTGCTGCGCCTCGAAGAGGAGCTGCACCGCCGCGTCGTCGGCCAAGACGAGGCGCTGACCGCCGTCGCGGACGCGATCCGGCGCGCGCGCGCCGGTCTCTCGGACCCCCAGCGCCCGGTCGGCTCCTTCATCTTCCTCGGGCCCACCGGGGTGGGGAAGACCGAGACCGCCAAGGCGCTCGCCGCGCTGCTGTTCGACGACGAGGAGCGCATGGTGCGCATCGACATGTCGGAGTACATGGAGAAGCACGCCGTCGCGCGGCTGATCGGGGCGCCCCCCGGGTACGTCGGCTTCGAGGAGGGGGGGCAGTTGACCGAGGCGGTGCGGCGGCAGCCGTACGCGGTCCTGCTGTTCGACGAGATCGAGAAGGCGCACGCCGACGTCTTCAACGTCCTGCTGCAGCTCCTCGACGACGGCCGCTTGACCGACGCGCACGGTCGGACGGTCGACTTCCGCAACGTCGTCGTCATCATGACGAGCAACGTCGGCAGCCCCCAGATCCTCGAGGCGACGCGGGCGGGGCGCCCGACCGAGGAGGTCCGCGCGGGCGTGCTCGCGCTGCTCCAGCAGCAGTTCCGCCCCGAGTTCCTCAACCGCGTCGACGACGTCATCGTCTTCCACGCCCTCGACGAGGCGCACGTGGCGCGGATCGCCGACCTGCAGCTCGACCGGCTCCGCGAGCGTTTGGCCGAGCGGCGCGTGCGCCTCGAGGTTTCGCCCGCGGCCCTCGCGCACCTGGCGCGGCTGGGCTTCGACCCCGTGTTCGGCGCGCGGCCGCTCAAGCGCGCGGTCCAGCGTCGCCTCGAGACCCCGCTCGCGCGCCTCATCCTGGCCGGCGAGGTGCCCGACGGCGCCACGGTCGAGGTGAACCCCGGGGTGGACGGCTTCACCTTCGACGTGCACCCGGCCGAGGCCGCGCCCGAGGCGGCCGCGAACTGAGCCCGGGCCCGCCGACGACGCGTGATAGCGTGCGGACGTGAGGACGCGCGGTGCCACGATCGACGTGCTCGAGCCGGCCCACACGGCGTTGGCGGAGGGTCGCTACGAGGCGGCCTTCGCCCTGCTCGAGGGGGCGGCGCGGCGCCACGGCGCGCGCGCCGCGGGCGCGCGCTACTGGCTCCACCTCGCGGCCTGCTACGCGCTCTACGGCTCCGACGGCCTCGAGGGCGGGGTGCCCGCCCTCCGGGCCGCCATCGCCACGGACCCCAACCTGGGCGACGATCCCCTGTACCACGCGCTCTACTGGGAGTTCGAGGCTTATCGGGGCGGCGCCGCGTCGGACGTCAAACGCGGGCTGCGCACGGGCGGCACGGCCGAGCCGCCGCCGGTGGCCGCGTACCACGCCGCCGCCGCGCTGCTGACCGTCGGCGCCGCCAAGAGCGCGCTGCGGCGGCTCGAGGCCCTGGACCCGGCGACGCTGCCCGCCTACCTCGGGTGGCGCCACGCCTCGCTGGTCGGCCAGGCGCAGGAGGAGATGGGCGAGTGGGCCCTGGCGGCCGACGCCTACGCCTCGGCCGCCGCAGCGGCACCCGCCGGGGAGCGCGAACCCGAGCGCCTCGCCTACGCGAGCTGCCTGCTCGAGCTGGGCCGGGCCGGCGAGGTCCTCGCCGTGCTCGACGAGGTCGACGAGAGCGGTCTGGACGACGCGGATCGCGCGATGATGCGGTACGTCGAAGGGCGCGCGCACCTCGACGCCGGCAACCCGAACCGTGCGCTGGGGTTGTTCGTCGAGGCGCGTGCGCTCGAGGACGGCGCCGAACCGGGCTTCTCGCTCGCCTACGCGACCGGGCAAGCGCTCGTGGCGCTGCAGCGCTACGAGGCGGCCGTCGTGGCGCTGCGTGAGGCGATCGAGGCGGCCCCCGCCGACCACCGGGCCTACGCGCAGCACGAGGCGGCCGTCGCGTTGCTCGAGAGCGAGCGCTACGACGAGGCCGAAGAGTTGCTCGAAGCGGTCGTGTCCGACCCGCAGTACCCGCACCGCGGCGAGGCGCTCGCCGACCTCGCCGACGTGCGCTTGCGCTCCGGCGATTTCGACGTGGCGCAGGCCCACGCCGAACAGGCCCTCGAGCTCGGCGCCACCGCGCCCGCGTGCCTCGTGCTCGGAGGGCTCGCGTTCGAGTACTTCCATCTGGACGAGGCGGTGCGCTGGTACGAGCAAGCGCTCGCCGCCAGCCAGGCGGGCGATCCGACGTGGGTGGCGGCGCACCAGATGCTCGCCGACGTCCACGCCCAACGTGGCGAGGGGGCGGCCGAGCGGGTGCTTCGCCACGCGACCGCGGCGCTCGAGCACACCGAAGCCGGTTCGGAGTGGCGCCTCCCGCTCGAACGGCACGTCGGGTGGGCGCGCGGCTTGCTCGGTGGCCACGACCGGGTGCTCAACTGATGGCGCGGGCCCCCCGGACCAGGCGGCGCTGACTCATGGAGGGGCTGCGCCTGGCGGCCGCCCTGCGGCCGCTCCGCGAACGCCTGCCGAGCGAACGCTTGCCGTGGCGCTTCCCGGACGCCGACACGCTCGTGCTGCCGCTCGTCCCGCACGGTGCGCTGTGGGTCGATCTGCGCCTCCCGCGCCCCCGCTTGGCGCTCCGCGACGAGGCGCCGCCGCCGTCCGGTCCGGCGACCCCGTTCCAGTCCCTGCTCGCCGCCCGCGCCGTCGGTCCGCTGCTGGCGGCCGAGCAGGCCGCGCTCGACCGGCGCCTCGCGCTGCGCTTCGGCGCCTCCGAGGGGTTCGTGCCGGCGCCGGCGGTCGACCTGGTCCTCGAGCTCACCGGTCGCCACGGCAACGCGATCCTCGTCGATCGCGAGGGCCGCGTGCTGGGTGCGTGGCGCGAGGTCGGCGCGGACGTCAACCGCTATCGGCAGGTGCGCGCCGGCCTGCCGTACGTGCCGCCGCCGCCGTACGAGAAGCTCGACCCGCGCCAGGCCGATCCCTCGGTGGTGCGCTCCGTCCTGCGCGGGCGCCCGCTGTCGCAGGCGCATCGGCGCATCGATGGCGTGGGTCCGGAGGGGACCGCGACCTGGGCGGCCCGCGCTGGGGTCGATCCCGCCGAACCGCTCGAGGGCGAGGCGCTCGAGGCGGCCCTGGCCGCGCTGCCCGACCTGGTCGCGCGGCCCGAAGGGGAGGCCGCGCCGGTCGACCTCGCCGCCGCCCGAGGCGTCGCCCGGCGCGCGGCGTGGACGCAGCGGGTCGAGAAGGCGCTCTCGGCGCGCGCCACGCTCATGGAACGCCGCCTGGAGGACGCCGCGCGCGCCGAGGAGGCGGACGTCGAGGCCGCGCGCCTGCGGGCGGAAGCCGACCTGCTGTTGGCGCACGCACGCTCCGTGCCGCGCGGCGCGGAGCGGGTGGAGTTGCCCGGGTTCGACGGGGCCCCGGTCGCGCTGGCGCTCGACCCGTCCCTGAGCGCGGCCGCGAACGCCGAGAAGCGCTACGACCGCGCCCGCCGACGGGCCGCGCGGGCGGCCCGCGCGCGGGCGCAGCGAGCGGAGGTCGCCCGCGAGGCCGCCGACCTCGCCGCGCGCCGGTCCGCCTTGGCCGACCTCGACGACGGCGCGCTGGAGGCGCTCGCGGAGCAGCTCGACCCGCCGCGGGCCAAAGCGGCGCGCAAGCTGCCCGGGCTGCGGGTGGTCGGGCCGCACGGCTTCGAGGTGGTCATCGGTCGGAACGCGCGCGAGAACGACGAGGTCACCTTCCGCGTCGCGCGTTCGCTCGACGTGTGGCTGCACGCGCAGGGCGTGCACGGAGCGCACGTGGTCGTGCGCAGCGGCGGCCGCGAGGTGCCCGCGGAGACGCTGCGCTTCGCGGCCGAGCTCGCGGCGGGGCACGCCGAGAGCGGCGACGAGGACGTGGTGCTCGTCGACCACACGCTGCGCAAGCACGTCTGGAAGGTGAAGGGGATGCCGGCGGGGGCGGTCCACTACGCCCACCAGCGGACGCTGGCGGTGCGCCCGCGCCGGCGCTCGGAGGTGGAGGACGCGCCGAGCCCGGGATGACCGGTCGGCGATGACCCGTCCGGGACGACGGGGACCGACCGTGGCCGTCGCCCATCGCCCGGTGGGCCTCCGCGGGCGGCGGTAGACTCCGCGGCATGGTCCCCGCCGCGCGCGTCACCGCCGGCAGCGCGATCGGCCTCTCCGGGCTCCTCGTCGCCGTCCACGCCACCAACGACGCCTTCACCTCCATGCTCGCCGCCCTCCTGCCGACGCTGCAGGTCCGCTTCGGCCTGACCGAGACGCTGCTCGCGGTCTTCGTCGCCACCCTCTCGTTCAGCTCGTCGGTCACCCAGCCGGTGTTCGGGGGCATCGCCGATCGCTACGGACGGCGGTTGATGGCGGCGCTCGGCATCGCCACCTCCTCGGTCGTGCTGAGCCTGATGGCGGTGGCGCCCTCGCCGGTCTGGCTCTTCGTGCTGCTCCTGTTCGGGGGCTTGGGTTCGGCGGCCTTCCACCCCGCCGGCACGGCCCTCGCCCGCGGGCTCGGCGGCTCGCGCAAGGGGCTGGCGGTCAGCCTGTTCAGCAGCGGCGGGACGATCGGGATGGCGCTCGGGCCGCTGGCGATCGGGTCGCTGGCCATGGCGGGGCGGCTCGACCTAAGCCCGTGGCTGATGGTCCCGGGCGTCGTGGGCGCGGTGGCGCTGTACCTGGTGATGCCGCCGCAACCGCGGCCGCCGCGGGCTCAGCGCCCCAAGCTCTTCGACGTCGCGCTGCTGCGCGGTCCGGTGGGGCTGTTGGCGCTCTCGGGCATCCTGCGCTCGATCTCCTTCGTCACCTTCGCGAACGCGATGCCGCTCTGGCTGGTCGGCACGCGAGGCTTCGCGCCGGACGCCGCCATCGTCTTCTGGACCTTGGCGACCTTCACGTCCGCCGCCGGGGTGGGCGGCATCGTCTCGGGCGCGCTGGAGCGGCGCCTGCCGCGGCAGTTCCTCATCACCGGCAGCATGCTGGGGGCCCTCGTCCCGCTGGGGCTGCTGTTCGTGGTGCCCGTGGGATCGGTCGGCTACTTCGCCTGCGTCGCGGTCGCCGGCGCGCTGGTCAACGGCGGGTTGCCGCTGATGATCGTCGCCGCGCAAGACCTGGCGCCGCACGCGGTCGGCGCGGCCTCCGGGCTGATGATGGGCTTCACCTGGGGCATGGCGGGGGTGCTGTACATCGGCATCGGTGCGCTCCAGGAGGTCCTGGGCGTGCAGACGGCGATGGCGCTGTCGTTCCTCACCCTGATCCCGGGGGCGATCCTCGCCTACGCCGTGCTGCAGCGGAACCGAGCCGCGATCGACGCGGCGAACTAGGCCTGGCCGGCGCTCCCGAAGACCTTCATGCGCTCGGCGACGACCTCGCGCATGAGGTCGCGCGCGGGACCGAGGATCTTGCGCGGGTCGAACTCCTTGGGCTTGGCGGCGAGCACCTCGCGGACCGCCACCGAGAAGGCGAGCCGCAGGTCGGTGTCGGTGTTGATCTTCGCGATGCCCTCGGTGACGGCCTTGCGCACGTCGTCCTCGTGGATCCCGGCCGCGTCGGCGAGCTCGCCGCCGGCCGCGTTGAAGCGCTCGACGAGCGACGTGGGCACCCCAGAGGCGCCGTGCATGACGAGCGGTTGCGGCACCCGAGCGGCGATCGCCTCGATGCGCGCGTGGTCGATGAACGGTCGCCCCTTGCCCTTGTTGGCGCCGTGGCTGGTGCCGATCGCGACCGCCAGGTAGTCGGCGCCGGAGGCCTCCATGAAGCGCTCCGCCTCGTCGGGTTTGGTCAGCGTCGCGTCCTCGGCGGCGACGACCACGTGCTCCTCGATCCCCCCGAGGCGCCCGATCTCGGCCTCGACGGTGACGCCCACCGCATGGGCGGCCTCGACGACCCGACGGGTCTCGCGGACGTTGGTGGCTTCGTCCTCGTGCGACTGGTCGATCATGACCGAGGTGAAGCCGAGGCGGATGGCCTGCAGGCAGCTCGCGTACGAGGATCCGTGGTCGAGGTGGATGGCGACGGGGACCGTCGCCTCGAGCGCCATCCCGCGGACCAGGTCGACGAGCGGCTTGCCGCCGTACTTGAGGCCGCCCTCCGAGAGCGCGACCAGGACCGGGCTGCGGGTGGCTTCGGCGGCTTCGAGGATCGCCTGGGTGATCTCGAGGTCGTTGGTGTTGAACGCGCCGACGCCGTAGCGTCCGTCGCGCGCTGCACGGAGGATGTCGAGTCCGGTGACCAGAGGCATGGGTGAAGCGTAGCACGCACCCCGCGGGGGCTCCGGAGCAGGTGGCCGCGCCGATCGGGCTTCAGCCGGCGGCGCCCCACCGGGGGTCCGCGGCGAGCGCGTCGAGCGCCCGCAGGCCGGCGTCGCGCGCCACGCGCACCGCGCCGCGCAGGTCCCAGTGCGCCTTGTCGCGTTCGCCGACCACGTTCGACACGGCGCGCAGCTCGGCGAACGGGATCCCCAGGGCCAGCGCGGTCTGCGCGGCCGCCGCTCCCTCCATGCTCTCCACCGACACGTCGAAGGCCGCCTGCATCGCGGTCCCCAGGTGCACGTCGTGGGTGACGGCGTCCAGGGTGGCGAAGCGGCCCCGCGGCAGCCCGGTCGCCGCTGCGATGGCCTCCGTCAGGGCGCGGTCGGTGGGGACTGCGACCACCTGGACGGTCTCCGCGCCGCGATCGACGGCGTCGTCGACCAGCAGGTCGGGGTGGCGCGGCCGGAGCGGGAAGCCGAGCGCCCCCCAGTCGGCCCACCCTTCGGGGCGGCGGAGCCCGAGGTCGAGCTGCACGTCCTCGGTGGCGAGCATCGCCATCCCCACGCTCAGGAAGCTGCCGACGTACGCGCCGCCGATGCCGACCTGGAGCACGGCCGACGGTCGCAGTTCGGCGATGGCAACCGCCAGCCCGGCCGCCGTGTTCGCCTTGCCCAGCCCCAGCGCCTGGACCACCACCGGCACGCCGGCGCGCGCCCCGACCCGCACGGGGCCCCAGCGGGTCGTCGCGGCCCCGACGTCCTCGAGCGCGGCGGCGATGCCGTCGAGCTCGAGGTCGGTCGCGCCCACGACGAGCAGCGGGCGGCGGGCCTCCGTGGCGGCCGCGCCGACGGTGTTCACGCGGCCTGCGGCGCCTCGAGGTCGAGGAGTGCCTTGACGTACGCCGCCGCGTCGTAGGGCTGCAGGTCGTCGGCCTGCTCGCCGACGCCGACGAACTTGATCGGCACGCCCAGCTCGCGCGCGATCGGCAGCAGGATGCCGCCCTTGCCGGTGCCGTCGAGCTTGGTGACGACGATGCCGGTCAGTTTCACGGACTCGTGGAAGCGGCGCGCCTGCTCGAGCCCGTTCTGCCCCGTGACCGCGTCCAGGACCAGCCAGGTATCGCGCGGTTCGCCCGGGTCGGCCTTGGCGATCACCCGCTGCACCTTCTTGAGCTCCTCCATCAGGTTGTGCTTGGTGTGCAGACGCCCGGCGGTGTCGACGATCAGTAGGTCGTCGCCGGCGGCGCGTCGGCGCTGCGCGCCATCGAAGGCCACCGAGGCCGGGTCGCTGCCGTCGGGCCCCGTGGTCGTGGGGATGCCGAGCCGCTCGCCCCAGACGGCCAACTGCGCGCTGCCCGCGGCGCGGAAGGTGTCGCCGGCGGCGAAGCGCACCTTCTTCCCGCGCTCCTGGTAGTAGCGACCGAGCTTGGCGATCGTCGTCGTCTTGCCGACGCCGTTGACGCCCACGATCATCAGCACCTTGCCGGCCGGCTCGACGGTCGAGCGGGTCACGTCGAGGTCGAAACCCACCCGACGCAGCTTCTGCCGCATGCGGTTGCCCTCGAGCTGGTCGAGCAGCGCCTGCTCGAGCGCCTCGCGGAACGGCGCCCCGCGCTCGCGCTGCACCTTGGCCTCGGCGACCACCTCGCGCGCGATCTTGGCGCCGACGTCGGCGCCGACCAGCGCGAACTCCAGGTCCTCCCAATCCATCTCCCAGTCGCTGCCCGTGCGGGTGGCGCCGAGGGTGACCAGGTCGCGGGTCTTCGTCAACCCCTGCTTCAGTCGGTCGAACCACCCCACGTCAGCCTCGCTCGGCGCCGAGGTGCGGCCGGCGCTTGCCCTTCGCCGCCTCGGCGGCCTTGGCCGCCGCCTCGGCCTCCGCCTTCAACCGCTCGGGGTCGTCGTCGGGCAGACCCTCCTGGATCGCCTGCAGCGCGTGGCCCAAGCGCTCGAGGGTGCGGTGGCGGCCGAGGATCGCGACCAGGTCGACGACGCCGGGCGCCTGCGTGGTGCCCACGAGCGCCACCCGGAGCGGCATCATCACCTCGCCCATGCGCACCGACTGCCCCTGGACGTACTCGTGGAGCAGGTCGTCGATGGCGTCGTCGTCGAAGAACTCGAGGCGCGAGAACGCCCCTTCGAGGTGCTCGAGGTGCGCCTGACCGGCCGCCAGGCGGCGGCGCGCCTCGACGTCGTACGCGAGGCGCTCGGCGAAGAACGGCTCGGCCTGGTCGGCCAGCTCGCGGAGCGTCTCGGCCCGCGGGCGCAGCACGTCGACGACGTCGAGCAGGAACTCCTCGTCGCTCCACTCGAAGCCGCGCTCGCGCAGCCAGGGGGCGACGCGTTCGGCGACGTCCTCGAGCGGCAGCACCTCGCGCAGGTAGCGGGCGTTGAGGTTGCGGAGGCGCTTGACGTCGAAGACCGGCCCGCCGAGCGACACGCGCTCGAGATCGAAGGCGGCGATCATCTCGTCGAGCGTGAAGACCTCGCGGCCGTCCGGCATGCTCCAGCCCATGGTGGCCAGGAAGTTGAGGAGCGCCTCGGGCAGGATCCCCTGGTCGCGGTAGGAATCGACCGAGGTGTCCATCTTGCGCTTGCTGATCTTGGTCTTGTTGGCGTCGGGGTTGCGCAGCAGCGGCAGGTGCGCGAACACGGGGGCGTCCCACCCGAACGCGCGGTAGAGCAGCACGTGGAGCGGCGTGGAGACGACCCACTCCTCGGCGCGGACCACGTGGGTGACCCCCATGAGGTGGTCGTCGATCACGTTGGCGAGGTGGTAGGTCGGGTAGCCGTCGCTCTTGAGGATCACGGCGTCGCGGATCTCGGCGTTGGGCACCGCCACCTCGCCGCGCAGCAGGTCGGTGAACGTCGTGGACCCCTCGTCGGGCGTGACCAACCGGACCACGTGCGCTTCGCCGGCGGCGGCGCGGCGGGCCTGCTCCTCCGCGGGCAGGCTCCGCCCACGTCCGTCGTACCCAGGGTCGATGCCCCGGCGCTTCTGCTCGGCGCGCAGGGCGTCGAGCTCCTCGGCCGTCTCGAAGGCGCGGTACGCCTTGCCCTCGGCGACGAGGCGGTCCGCATGGGTCCGGTAGAGGTCCAGACGCTCGCTCTGTCGGTACGGGCCGTGCGGCCCCCCGACCTCGGGGCCCTCGTCCGGCATCAGCCCCAGCCACCCGAACATGTCCAGGATGCGCCGTTCGGCCTCGGGCACGTAGCGCGCGCGATCGGTGTCTTCGAGGCGGAGCACGAAGCGACCCCCGTGCCTGCGCGCGAAGGCGTAGTTGAAGAGGCCGACGTAGGCCGTGCCGACGTGCGGGTCGCCGGTCGGCGACGGGGCGATGCGGGTGACGACAGCCATGCGGACGCCTCCTTGATGGGGCATGGTACCGCGGCGTCCGATGAGGCGACGACGCCGGCGAGAGGACGGGATCGGGGGGCGCTCAGGCGAGCAGGACGCGCCCCAGGGTCAGGGCCGAGATGGCCCACAGGTACGGAGCGAACACGCGGAAGCGGCCGCGCCGGAGGACGGCGAACAGGACGACGAGCGAGGCGTACCCCACCCCGAACGACGCCACCGTCATGCCGACGAGCGGGCCCCAGGCGAGATCGGCCTCGAGCACCTCGCCGATGCCCAACAGCGCCACGCCCGCCGAGACGACCAGGTAGAGCAGGAACGAGAGCCGCGGCGCGAGGTCGGAGGACGCGCCGCGGGCGAGGAGCGTGGCGATCGTGGCGCCGGATCGGGAGATGCCGGGCACGACCGCGAGCCCTTGGGCCACGCCGGCGATCACCGCGTCCGCGAAGGTGAGTTCGCGCACCGTCGCCTTGGGGCCGCTGCGGGGCACGAGCCACAACACGACCCCGGTGACGGTCAAGGCGATGGTCACCGGGACGATGGAGTTGAGGTCCTCGAATACGGGTCGGATCGCCAAGCCGATCGCCGCGGTCGGTGCGCTGCCCGCGAGCACCAGCAGCGCCAAGCGCCAGCCATCCCCACGGCGGGCTTCGGCGGATACCAGGCCGTGGGCGAACCCCCCGAGGGCGCTCGCGACGTCGCGGCGCAGGTACACGAGCACCGCCAGCAGCGTGCCCGTGTTCGTCGCGAACGCGACGTAGAGCGGCAGGTCCGTGCCCCATCCGAGCCAGTAGTTGGCGAGGACCAGGTGGCCCGAGCTCGACACCGGGAGGAACTCGGTGAGGCCCTGCACGATGCCGAGGATCACGGCTTGGAAGAGGTCCATCGATCGCTCCCGGAGCAAGAGCGCGCGGCCCGGGACCAGAGGTCGCCGGGCCGCGCGGGGTGGGTCGGGCACGAAGCCGCGTTCGCTTCGGCGCAGGCCGTGCTCGGACGGCTGGGGTCAGCAGGCCGAGGTCAGCGCTTGCTGAACTGCGGCGCCCGGCGGGCCTTGCGCAGACCGTACTTCTTGCGTTCCACGACGCGCGCGTCGCGGCTGAGGTAGCCGCCGGACTTGAGCGCGGGGCGGAAGGCGGGGTCGATCTTGAGCAGCGCACGCGCGACGCCGAGGCGGATCGCATCGGCCTGACCGCTGGGGCCACCGCCGGCGACCGTGATCAGGCAATCGTAGCGGCCGGCCGTGTTCGTGGCCTTGAGCGGCTCCAGCGCCTGGACGCCGACGAGGATCCCGCGGAAGTAATCCTGGAACTCCTTGCCGTTGACCGTGATGCGGCCCTGCCCGGGGCGGAGGAAGACGCGCGCGACGGCCGCCTTGCGGCGACCGGTACCGTAGAACTGTTCCATCAGCGGATCTCCATGGGGGCGGGCTGCTGCGCGGCGTGCGGATGCGCTTCGCCGGCGTAGACCTTGAGGCGGCGGATCAGCTTGCGGCCGAGGCGGTTCTTGGGGAGCATGCCCCAGACCGCCTTCTCGAGGACGCGCTCGGGCGCCTTGTCGAGCATCTCGCGCGCGGTGGTCGACTTGAGGCCGCCCTGGTAGCCGGTGTAGCGGGTGTAGATCTTCTGGTCGAGCTTGCGACCGGTGAAGACGACCTTCTCCGCGTTGACGACGACGACGAAGTCGCCCATCGGCTGGTTGGGCGTGTACTCGGGCTTGTGCTTGCCTTTGAGCACGCTCGCGATCTGGGTGGCGAGCCGACCGACGGTCTGTCCGGACGCGTCGACGACCACCCAGCCGGGCGTGGGCTCCTTGGGGAAGAACGTGCTCATGCGTTACCTCTCGGGTCCGCTCCGTGAACGGAAGCGGGGCGCGGTCGGGTGATCGGGGGTGGCGGGGAGAGTCGCCAGGGCCGACGCGCGCGAAACCAAACGCGAGGATAGCACGGGTGCGCTGGTCGAACAAGCGAACGGGGGCGTCAGGTCGAGCGCTCGTCGTCGCCCAGCTGGCGGATCTCCTCGACGAACCGGTCCACCGAGTCGAAGTCGCGGTAGACCGAGAGGAAGCGGATGTAGGCGACGTCGTCGAGCGACCGCAGGAACTTGAGGGTGCGGCGCCCGATCTCCTCGCTGGCGACCTCGGGCACCTGGACCTCGTCCTCGAAGCCGTACGCGAACTCCCTGAGCTGCTTCTCGGTGATCGGCCGCTTGTTGCAGGCGATGCGCAGCTTGTCGAGCAGCTTGTCCGGGTTGAACGCCTCGGTGCGCCCCGAGCGTTTGCGCACCATGAGGGCCTCGAACTGCGCCCGCTCGTAGGTGGTGAAGCGGCGGTGGCACGACGCGCACTCGCGCCGGCGCCGGATCGACGCCCCCTCGTCCGACGGTCGCGAGTTGACCACCCGCGTGTCGGAGGTGGAGCAGTACGGGCACTTCACGCTTTGCCCCGGTCGCCAGCGACCTGATCGTCGGCGCCGAACCGCTCCTCGGCGGCGTCGCGCGCCCAGCGCCGCATGGCCGCGCGGGCCGCGGTGAGCGCGTCGTCGTCGAGGAGCTCGTCGGTGATGGGGTCGGGTTCGTCGATGCGCCGCTCCTCGTCCTCGTCCTCGCCGTCGAGCGCGTCGTCGTCCTGACGGACGCGGTCGTCGAGCGCCGCGCGCACCTCCGGGAGCAGCGCCTCGACCACGGTGGGGGGCGGCGGCAACCGGACCATCACCTCGCTGCCGTGCACGCCCTGCGCCGCGTGGCCCCCGAGCAGCCGCACCGCGTGCACCAAGGGCAGGTCGTGCCGCGGGTCCGCGGCGGGTCGCGAGGGCACCACCACGTTGACGCGCAGCCCGGTCGTCGGCGGTTCGTCGTCGGCGTCGTCCGCTTCGGGGTCGGCGAGGGTGGGGGCGGGGAAGGCGGCGGCGAGGCGCGCGAGCGCGCCGCCCACCGCGGCGAGGTGCGGTCGTCCGGGCCGGGGCGGCGGTGCGACGAGCACGACCCAACCGTCGGGCGCCGCCCGCTGCGTCGCGTGGAGCACGAGCACGCTGCTCTTCACGACGTCCTCGAGCAGCTCCGCGAGCTCGGCTTCGGCGAGCCGTTCGAAGGGCGTGACGCTGTCGCTGGCGACCACGTGCACCACGCCCCCGAGCGTGCCGAAGATCTCCTGGACCTTGCCGAACGCCGCGGCCACGTCCAACGCCGAGGTCGGATCGACCTGCAGCGGGATCGCCTGCCCGCCCAACCCCTCGACCTCGGCGGCCGTGCGTGCGGCGAGGTCGACGTCGCGGTCGGCGCACACGACGTCGTACCCGGCTTGGCCGTACCCGAGGGCCACCGCGCGCCCGAACCCCTGGCCGACGTGGGTGACCAGCACCACCTTCGCGCGCTCCATGACCGCATGATACGCCGTCGGCGCCTGCGGCCCGGACCAGGCCGTCCGAAGTCGCCTCCGGGAGGGCCCCGCGGTTGCGGGCCTCCCCGCGCCCCAGGGCGCTGGGTTAGCATGCCCGCCGCGGGTCCATGGGGTTCCGCCGCGTCCTCGCGGCGAACGCCGTACCGAGATTCCCTCGACGAGGAGGAGCGATGGCCCTGGAGCGCTGGTTCCGACGCCAACGACCGACGCGCGGCGAAGACGATCCGAGCCCGGCCGGCCTGTGGCTCAAATGCCCGTCGTGCCAGGCCCAGCTGTACCGCAAGGACCTCGTCGCCCACCTCTACGTGTGCAAGGAGTGCGGCCACCACGAGCGCATGCCGATCGATGCGCGCGTCGCCATGCTCGCCGACGAGGGGAGCTTCGTCGAGTGGTCGGGCGCGGTCTCGCCCGTCGACGCCCTCGAGTTCGTCGACGTCGAGTCGTACGCGGAGCGCCTCGCCGCCGTTCAGAAGAAGGCGGGTCGCCCCGACGCGATCGTCACCGGCTCCGCGACGCTCGAGGGTGAGCCCGTGGCGCTGGCGGTGATGGACTTCCGCTTCCTCGGCGGTTCGATGGGGTCGGTGGTCGGCGAGGAGATCGCGCGCGCGGCCGAGCGCGCTGCCGTCGAGGACCGCTCCTTCGTGCTCATCGCCGCGTCCGGCGGCGCCCGCATGCAGGAGGGGGCGCTGTCGCTGATGCAGATGGCCAAGACCACCGTCGCCCTGGAGGCGCTCGCGGAGAAGGGCTTGCCGTACGTGTCGGTGCTCAGCGACCCCACCACCGGCGGCGTCACGGCGTCCTTCGCGACCCTCGGCGACGTGATCGTGGCCGAGCCCGGCGCGCTCATCTGCTTCGCCGGGCCGCGCGTGATCCAGCAGACGATCAAGCAGGACCTGCCCGCCGGCTTCCAGCGCGCCGAGTTCCTGCTCCGCAAGGGCATGGTCGACGACGTGGTGCCGCGGGGCGAGCTCAAGGCGCGGCTCGCGACCTACGTGCGCCTGTTGCGTTCCGGCCTGCCCCGCGCCGGGGAGGGTTGAGGGTGGCGCTCGCCTTCGAGAAGCCGATCGAGGACCTGCAGGTCAAGGTCGAGGAGATGCGCGCGTACGCCGCCGAGCAGTCCGTGGACCTCTCCGAGGAGGTCGCCCTGCTCGAGGTGCGCCTCGAGCGGCTCAAGCGCGACACCTTCGCCAACCTGACCCGCTGGCAGCGCGTGCAAGTCGCGCGCGCGCCCGGGCGACCGACCGCGCTCGACCACGTCGCCGGCATCGTGGACGGCTTCGTGGAACTGCACGGCGACCGCACCCTCGGCGACGACCCGGCGCTCGTCGGCGGGCTCGCCAAGCTCGACGGAACCGGGGTCGTCGTGCTGGCGCAGCAGAAGGGGCGCGACACCAAGGAGAACATCCACCGCAACTTCGGGATGCCGCACCCCAGCGGCTACCGCAAGGCGATGCGGCTGATGGAGCTCGCCGACAAGTTCCGGCTGCCCGTGCTCGCCCTGATCGACACGCCGGGCGCGTACCCCGGGATCGCGGCGGAAGAGCAAGGGCAGGCCTGGGTGATCGCCGAGAGCATCCGGCGCATGAGCCGGTTGCGCGTGCCCGCGGTCGCGGTCGTCGTCGGCGAGGGCGGTTCGGGCGGCGCGTTGGCCGTCGGCGTCGCCAACCGCGTGCTCATCCTGGAACACGCCGTGTACAGCGTCATCAGCCCCGAGTCGTGCGCCGCGATCCGCTGGCGCGACGCCGCCGAGGCGCCGAAGGCGGCCGAAGCGCTGCGCCTGACGGCGCCCGACCTGCTCGAACAGGGGGTCGTCGACGAGATCGTGGCGGAGCCGCTCGGGGGGGCGCATCAGGATCCCGCGGCGACGGTGGCCGCTACGGCGGCGGCGGTGCGGGCGGCGTTCGCGTCGCTCAGCGATCGCTCGCCCGCCGAGCTGGTCGCCCAACGGCGCGAGCGCTTCCGTCACATGGGGCGGATGCTCGAAGCGACGGCCTGACGCAAGCGCTCGAGCGCGGCGGCCGGGCCGTCGGCGGCCCCGAACACGGCGCTGCCCGCGACCAGGGCGTCCGCGCCCGCCGCCACCGCCCCGGGTGCGGTCGATGCGTCGATGCCGCCGTCCACCTGCAGCCGCGCGCGCGCACCGCGCGCGTCGAGCCAGCCGCGCACCGTGCGCAACCGCCCCTCGACCGCGGGCAGGTAGCTCTGCCCACCGAAGCCCGGGTCGACCGACATCAAGAGCACGAGGTCGACCTCGTCCAGCACCGGCTCGAGCGCCGCGAGCGGGGTCCCTGGGTTGAGCGCCACCCCGACCGTGAGTCCGCGTTCGCGGATGCGCCGCAGGGCCCGATGGACGTGCGGGGTCGCCTCCACGTGCACGGTCAAGCCGTCGGCGCCGGCGTCGGCGTAGGCGTCGATCCAGCGCTCCGGCGCTTCGATCATCAGGTGCACGTCGAGGGTGCCCTCGGTCGCGCGGCGCAGCGCGGCCACCGTCCCGGGACCGAAGCTCAGGTTGGGCACGAAGTGGCCGTCCATCACGTCGACGTGGTGGGCGTCGGCGCCCGCTGCGTCGGCGGTCGCGACCGCCTCCGCCAGGCGGGCGAGGTCGGCCGCGAGCAAGGAGGGGGCGAGCAGGACTGGATGCACGCGCGCAGCGTAGCACCGGCTCCTGGGCCTCCGGCCGGCGTCCCGTACGCTGCGGGCGAAGGCTCCGGACGACGGAGGAGGAGACGCCATGGAAACGTACGCCCATCCCGAGACGCTCGTCGACACCGCGTGGGTGGCCGCGCACGGGCGCGACCCCGGGGTACGCCTCGTCGAGGTCGACGAGGACGTGCTCCTCTACGCCCAGGGGCACGTGGAGGGGGCCGTGAAGCTCGATTGGCACACGGAGCTCCAGCGCCCCGACGTGCGCGACTTCGTCGATGCGCACGGCTTCGCCCAACTCATGAGCGCCAAAGGGATCTCGAACGACACGACGGTCGTGCTCTACGGCGACAAGTCGAACTGGTGGGCGGCCTACGCCTTCTGGTTCTTCAAGTACAACGGCCATGCCGACGTGCGGCTCATGGACGGCGGGCGTCAGAAGTGGGTGGCCGAAGGGCGCCCCTTGGTGCGCGACGTCCCCGACGTCGGCCGGGGTCGCTACCGGGTGGCCTACCGCGACGCATCGATCCGCGCTTACGCCGCCGACGTCATGCAGCACATCCTGCGCGTCCGGGACGGTGGGGGCGCGATGGTCGACGTGCGCAGCCCGGAGGAGTACTCGGGCGAGAAGCTGCACATGCCGGAGTACCCGCAGGAGGGCGCGCTCCGCGGCGGCCACGTGCCCGGAGCGGTCAACGTGCCCTGGGCGCGGGCGGTGCGCGAGGACGGCACCTTCCAGCCCGCGCAGGTGCTGCGCGACCTCTACGCCGACGCGGGCGTGACCCCCGATCGCGACGTGGTCACGTACTGCCGCATCGCGGAGCGGTCCAGCCACACCTGGTTCGTGCTCACCTACCTGCTCGGGTTCGAGCGGGTGCGCAACTACGACGGCTCCTGGACCGAGTGGGGGAACCTGGTGGGCGTGCCGATCGAACAAGGGGCCTGAGCGGCGCACGCGAAGGCCGGCCACCCCGAGGGCTCGGGGTGGCCGGCGCCGTTCGCGTGCGGCACGGTGCCCTCAGGCGACCGCCAGCGTCCCCTCGGTCGCGGCGACGATCGCCGCCTCGAGCTTGGTCAGGCCCTCCTCGAGCTCCGCGTCGCTCATGCGGATGGGGGGGAGCAGCCGGATGACGTTGCCGTACGTGCCGGTCGGCAGCAGGATGAGGCCGTCCTCGCGAGCGTGCGCGACGATCGACTCGACCGTCTGCGGGTCCGGCGTTTTGGCGTCGTCGCGGACGAACTCGAGGCCGATCATCGCCCCGGGGCCGCGCACGTCGCCGAGCCCCGGCACGCGGCGCTGCAGGGCGCGCAGGCGCTCGGTCGCGACCGCTCCGATGGTGCGGGCGCGCTCGAGCAGGCCCTCCTCTTCGATCACGCCGATCGTCGCCAGCGCGGCCGCGCAGCCGGTGGGGTTGCCTCCGAAGGTGCTCCCGAGCATGCCCGGCTTGACCTTGTCCATCACCGCGGCCGTGCCGACGACGGCCGAGAGCGGGAAGCCCGACGAGAGCGCCTTGGCCGTGCAGACCAGGTCCGGCTCGAGCCCGAAGGCGTCGACCGCCCACCAGTGGCCGGTGCGCCCCATGCCCGCCTGCACCTCGTCGTCGATCCAGAGCGCGCCGATCTGGTCGGCGTAGGCCCGGAGCCCCCGCAGGTAGCGCTCGGGGACCGGGATGAAGCCGCCTTCGCCCGCCACCGGCTCGAGCAGGAAGGCTGCGACCTCGCCCTCACCGATGGTGGTCTTCACCAGGTCCTTGAGCTGCGCCAGGTACGCGTCGGCGACGGCGTCCTCGTCGGTGAGGCCGAACGGGTTGCGGTAGACGTAGGGGTACGCGGCCCGGTAGATCTCCGCGGCGCGCGGCGCGAAGCCCGCCTTGTACGGTTGCGCCTTGCCCGTCAGGGACAGGGCCATGTGCGTGCGCCCGTGGAAGGCGTGGGTGAAGGCGACGATGCCCTGCCGGCCGGTCGCCACCCGGGCGATCTTGACCGCGTTCTCGACGGCCTCGGCGCCGGAGTTGACCAGGAAGGTCTTCTTGGGCGACGGGCCGGGCGCGATGCGCCCGAGCGCCTCGGCCACCTCGATGTACGACTCGTGCATCCCCACCGCGAAGCAGAGGTGCTGGAAGGCGCTCGAACTCCGGTGCACCGCGTCGAGCACCTTGGGGTGCGAGTGGCCGACGTTCATCACGGCGATGCCGACCGACCAGTCGAGGTAGCGCTTGCCGTCCGCGTCCCACACGTACGAGCCCTCCGCGCGCTCCGGGTAGAAGGGGTGGACCGAGTAGGCGGCGGGGGCGACCGCGGCGTGGCGGCGGCGGGCGAGTTCGGCGCTCTTCATGAGACCTCCAGGCGAATCGGGCCCGCTCGGCGGCGCGCCGCCGAGCGGGGGCAGACTTGCGGACCGACGGCCGGCCGATCCGTAGGCCTTCGGATACCAAGAGTATGGAGCGCGGCGCCGTCGGAACGCAAGCGCGCACGGCACGAAGCCGGCTCCGACCGGGTCCGGGCGGTACGCTGCGGCGTGCCCCGTTCGATCGAGCCCCCGGACCGCTCGCGCGCGGTGCCGCCCGTGGTCGCCGCCACCGAGGGCGACGCCGAGCGGGCCGACGCGCTGGCGGTGGCCCTGGGGGCGCCCCGGCTGGAGCGCGCGGCGTGGGCGGTCGGTGCGGGCGGCCCGATCGTGCTGTGGGTCGACGCGGCCGGGTTCGGGTTGCGCGGGACCGCGGTCGGCCGCGCCGGCACCGTGCGTCCGGCGCCGCCGCCGCTCGCGGGACGGCCGGGACGCGAGCCGCTGCTGCGGGCGGTGGGTGCGTGCGCGGACGTGATCGACGCGACCGCCGGCTGGGGCGTCGACGCCGGGGTGTTGGCCGCGGCCGGCCGGCGCGTGACGATGATCGAGCGCCACCCCGTCCTCGCCGCGCTGCTGCGCGACGCCCTCGCGCGTTGGCGCGCCGAGGGGCGGCCGGGCTCGGAGCGGCTGTCGCTGGTCGAGGGCGACGCGCGCACCGTGCTCGGACGCCTGCGGGCGGACGTCGTGCTGCTCGACCCGATGTACCCCGAGCGCGGCAAGGCGGCGCGCAAGGGCGAAGACCTGACGCTCGCCCGGCTGCTCGTCGGCGACGACGCGGATCAGGACCAATTGTTGAGCGCAGCGTGCGCGGCGGCGCGTCGCCGCGTCGTCGTCAAGCGCCCCCGCACCGCGCCGCCGCTGGCGGGTCCGCCCCCGACGGGCGTGATCGAAGGGCGCACCACCCGCTTCGACCTCTACCCCCCATCGGAGGTACGCCCGTGACCGAACCGACCGCCCTCGTCCCCCAGCACCCCTCCGTCCGTCGCGTCGCCGTGCTCGGTGCCGGCACCATGGGCAGCGGCATCGCCGCCCTCCTCGCGGAGCACGGGTTCGCCGTGCGCATCGCCGACCCGTCGCCCGAAGCGCGCGAGCGGGCGCTGGCGCGCGTCGCGAAGCGCGCGCCGGAGGCCGACGTCGCCGCCGTCGCCGACGTCGAGACGGCGGTGGCCGACGCCGACCTCGTCATCGAGGCCGCCCCCGAGGTGCTCGACCTGAAGCAGGAGCTCTTCCGCCGGGTCGATGCGGCCGCCCCCGCCCACGCGGTGCTCGCGTCGAACACCAGCCAGTTATCGGTCACCGCGCTCGCCGCGGCCACCGGGCGCGCGGCGCAGGTGTGCGGCATGCACTGGTTCAACCCCCCCGAGCGGATGCGCTTGGTCGAGAGCGTGCGCGGTCTGGCCACGAGCGACGCGACCATGGCGCTGGTGCGCGCGGTGGCGGAGGCCTGCGGCAAGACGGTCGTGGAGGTCGCCGACCGCCAGGGCTTCGTGACGACCCGGGTGCTCGCGGCGACGCTCGTCGAAGCGATGCGCATGCACGAGGAGGGGGTGGCGTCGGCGGCCGACATCGACGCCGCGGTCAAGCTCGGCCTCAACCACCCGATGGGGCCGCTCGAGCTCGCCGACTACGTCGGTCTCGACGTGATGCTGGCGATCGCCGAAGCGCTCACCGGGGCGCTCGGAGAACGCTTCCGCCCCCCGCAGGGCTTGCGCAAACGCGTGGAGGCGGGCCACTTGGGCCGCAAGACCGGCCTCGGGTACCACGCCTACCCACCGCGCGAGGATTGACGCCGCCACGCCCACGACGACGCGCGCCGCACCCCGGTGGAGGGGTGCGGCGCGCGCGGTTGCGTTGGCTGGCCCTCAGGGATTCGAACCCCGACCGACTGGACCAAAACCAGTTGTCCTGCCATTAGACGAAGGGCCAACGCAGCGGGGGTGATGATACGTAGGCGATGGCGACGCCGTCAACGGCCGCGGTCCGTACGGACGAACGCCGCACCCCTCGACCCGAGGGGTGCGGCGTTCGTGATGGCTGGCCCTCAGGGATTCGAACCCCGACCGAGCGGACCAGAACCGCTTGTCCTGCCGTTAGACGAAGGGCCATCGCCAGCGCCCATCAATGTAGCGGTCCTCGCCCGGGCGCGTCAACCGACGCCGACCGGGGTGCGGTGGACGAGGCGTCGGCGCCGTGGTAGCCTCTCGTGGCTCCGGCGGCAGCACGCCGCCCGAACCGTGGAGAGGTGCCGGAGTGGTTGAACGGGACGGTCTCGAAAACCGTTGTACCGCCATGCGGTACCGTGGGTTCGAATCCCACCCTCTCCGCCAACGCGCGCTCGAGTCCCGCCGACTCGGGCGCGTTCTCTTGGGAGGTGGCGAACCGTGGCCGTGACCATCGTCGAGCACCCGCTCGTGCAGCACAAGCTCTCCGTCCTGCGCGACCGCGCGACCAACGTGCGCGACTTCCGCGCGCTCTGCACCGAGATCAGCATGCTCATGGCCTTCGAGGCCATGCGCGGCTTGCCGCTCGAGGAGGTCGTGGTCGAGACCCCGGTCGCCACCGCCCGCGCCTACCGACTGGCCGGAAAGAAGCTCGCCCTGGTCGCGATCCTCCGCGCGGGCCTGATCATGGCCGACGGCATCCTCGAGTTGGTGCCGAACGCCCGGATCGGGCACGTGGGGATGTACCGCGACGAGACCACCCTCAAACCGGTCCGCTACTTCGTCAAGCTTCCGAGCGACATCGCCGACCGCGAGGTGTTCGTCCTCGATCCGATGCTCGCGACCGGCGGTTCCGCCGTCGCGGCGCTCGACCTGCTCGCCGAGCACGGGGTCACGGCCCCGCGGTTGCTGTGCATCCTCGCGGCGCCCGAAGGGGTCGCCGCGGTGCGGGCCGCGCACCCCCACGTCGAGATCATCCTGGCGGGCCTCGACGAGCGGCTCGACGAGCGCGGGTACATCGTGCCCGGCTTGGGCGATGCGGGCGACCGGATCTACGGGACGCGCTGAACGCGGCGTGCGCCTCATCGCGCTCCCAGCCGCGGCGGTACACTGATCCGTGCCCGCCGAATCCTTGACCCTGTACGCGCCGCTGGTGCTCGTCACGTTCGCCGTCGCCACGCTCGTGGTCGGCTGGGCCGTGCCGCGCGTGCGCGACTTCGCCCTGCGCGTCGGCGCCGTCCAAGAAGGGGGCTCCACCCACGGTTTGGGCGTGCGGCTCCACCAAGGTCGCGTGCCCAACATCGGCGGCATCGCGATCTTCGGCGGCTTCCTGGTGGCGGTGCTGGTCGGGTTCGTGCTCGCCCCCGAGCAGATCGATGCGTACCGCGTGCAGTTGCTGGCCATCGTCCTGGGCGGCGCGCTCATGACGCTCGTCGGGTTCGTCGACGACCTCTGGGAGGTCGCACCGGTCGTGCGCCTCGCGACCCAGTTCGCGGCCGCCGGCATCGTGGTGATCAACGGGGTGACCATCGACTTCATCACCAACTACTTCGGCGCCGTGCCGTTCGTGTTCTTCCCCGAGGCGCTCGCGGTGGGGGTGACGCTGCTCTGGATCGTCGGGTTCACCAACGCCTTCAACTTCATCGACGGCCTCGACGGCCTGTCGTCCGGGATCGCGGCGATCGCCAGCCTGAGCCTGCTCGCCGTCGCGCTCCAGTTCCCCGATCGCGGGGCCTCGGTGCTGTTGTTGACGGCCGTCGCGGGCAGCGCGCTCGGCTTCCTGCGCCACAACTCGAACCCGGCGACGATCACGATGGGCGACTCCGGCGCGTACTTCCTCGGGTACCTGCTCGCGACGGTCTCGGTCCTCGGGGCGCTCAAGGTGACCGCGGCGGTCGCGGTGGCGGCGCCGATCCTGATCCTCGCGCTGCCGGTGGTGAACATCACCCAGGTGACGCTGCGCCGGCTGCGGCGGCGCCAGAACCCGGCGCTCGCCGCCAACGACCACCTGCACGACCTGTTGCGGGTCCGATCCGGCAGCCCGCGCGTCGCCGTCTACCTGTTGTGGGGGGCGACCCTCGCGTGCGGCGTGCTCGGCATGGTGTTGGCGGCGACGCCGTTGCCGCTCGTGGTCGCCACCATCCTCGGCAGCGTCGCGCTGCTCGGGATCGCGACGGTCTGGCGCGGGCGCGAGGCGCGCCGAGCCGCACCTTCGGCGTGAGCGAGGAGCCCGGGGCGGCGGTCGTCGCGGTGGCCTTCGGCACCCGCCCGGAGGCCTCCAAGATGGCGCCGGTCGTGCATGCGCTCGCGGCGCATGCGGAGCTGCGGCCCTGGCTGCTCGTCACCGGGCAGCAGCGCCGTCAGCTCGACCGCATGCTCGAGCTGTTCGAGCTGCGCCCCGACGCCGACCTCGAGGTGATGACCGACCGGCAGGCGCTCCCCGACCTGCTCGCCCGCATCGTGCCGGCGGCGGCCGAGCGCTTGCGCGCCCACCGACCGGCGTACGTCCTCGTCCACGGCGACACGCTCACCACCTTCGCGGTCGCGCTGGCCGCCTTCTTCGAGGGGATCCCGGTCGCCCACGTCGAGGCGGGGCTGCGGAGCTTCGACCTGGCCGAACCCTTCCC
>JAABSI010000045.1 GCA_011390455.1 Trueperaceae bacterium | reverse complement strand
CCTTCTGCGCTGCGACCGTGCCGTCCCAGGTGTCGACCGGGAAGAGGCAGACGTCGCAGTTGCCGCACGGCCCCGCGTAGGTCTCGCCGAAGTAGCCGAGCAGCGCGACCCGCCGGCAGGTGACGGTTTCGCAGTAGCCGAGCAGCGCGTCGAGCTTCTGGTGCTCCACGCGCTTGACCGCGTCGCTCGCCCCGCCCGAGGCGAGCATCCGGCGCATGGCGACCACGTCGTTGAGCCCGTAGGTCATGAAGGCGGTGGACGGGAGCCCGTCGCGGCCGGCGCGGCCGGTCTCCTGGTAGTAGCCCTCCAGGCTGCGGGGCACGTCGAGGTGGGCGACGAAGCGCACGTCGGGCTTGTCGATCCCCATCCCGAAGGCGATGGTGGCGACCACCACGACCCCTTCCTCGCGCAGGAAGCGGCTCTGGTGGCGGCGGCGCGTCTCGCCGTCGAGACCGGCGTGGTACGGCACCGCCGAGATCCCCTGCTTGACGAGCCAGGCGGCCGTCTGGTCGACGCTCTTGCGCGACAGGCAGTAGACGATGCCGGCGTCGCCGGCGTGCTCGCGGCGCAGCAGATCGAGCAGCTGGCGCCGCGCGTCCTGCTTGTCGACCACCACGTAGCGCAGGTTCGGGCGGTCGAACGACGAGACGAAGCCGGCGGCGTGCTCCAGGCGCAGCTTCTCGCGCATCTCGCGGCGGGTCGCCTCGTCGGCGGTGGCGGTGAGCGCGATGCGCGGCACGTCCGGGTAGCGCTCGGCGAGCACGCCCAGCCCCAGGTACTCGGGGCGGAAATCATGGCCCCACTGGCTCACGCAGTGCGCCTCGTCGATCGCGATCAGCGCCAGGTCGGTGCGGTCCAGCAGCGACAGGAAGCGCGGGGTCAAGAGCCGCTCCGGCGCGACGTAGAGCAGGTCGAGGCGGCCGTCGGCGACGTCGCGCTCGATCTGGTCGGCCTCGGCGGGGTCGAGGGTGCTGTTGAGGTAGGCGGCGCGTACGCCCAACTGCCGCAACGCGTCGACCTGGTCCTGCATCAGCGCGATGAGCGGGCTGACGATCAGGCCGACGCCGGGCCGCACCAGCGCGGGCACCTGGTAGCACAGCGACTTGCCGCCGCCGGTGGGCATGAGCACGAGCGCGTCGCCGCCGGCGAGCACCGTCTCGATGACGGCCTCCTGGTGGCCGCGGAAGGCGTCGTACCCCCACACGCGCTTGAGGGCCGTGCGGGCATCGACGAGGGGGCCTACGGAGGGGTCGGGCGGCATCGCGGTGAGGGTACCAACCGGGCGGGGCGGGGCCGGTCGACGGCGGGCGCGGGCCTAGCGACCGGCCGCTGGCGTGGCGTCCGCTTCCCGCATCTCCACGAACCGCACCCCCAGCGCCCGCAGCACCGCCTTCGCCCGCACCGACAGGTCGGTGCGGAACGCGAACTGGTCGCGCGCGTCCAGCGGGTACGCCTTGATCGCGTAGCGGCTCCCCCACGGGTGCTCCACGAGCATCACCCGAACGTCGCGGGTCGGGTCGAGGAAGCGGCTGGTGGTGGCCACGTCGAGGAGCCGCCGGCGGACCGCCTCGCCGTCGTGGTCGGGGTGCAGCCACACCTCCGCGACGACCAGGAGGGTGCGGCCGCCATCGTTGGCGTTGGCGACGTCGTCGGTCCACAGCCGCCCGTGGGGGATCGTGACCACGTCGTCGTCGTTGGTGACGATCTGGATGGCGCGGCTGCCGACGTCGCGCACCTCGCCGTAGTGTTCGCCGAAGCGCACCCAATCGCCCTGCCGGTACGGTCGCTCGGCTACGGCGATCACCCCGGCGACGAGGCTCGCGACGTAGTCCTTGAAGGCGAAGCCGAGCGCGATCCCGAGGGCCCCGACGATCGCCACCAGGTTCTGGGGGGACGGCGCGACCACCTTGGGCACCGCCCACACGATCACCGACAACCCCAGGAGCAGCCGGAGCGCCGGGACCAGGGTCAGGACCCGGGTGCGGAAGCGTGCCGGGAAGGCCTCGGCCAACCGTGGGAAGAGCCAACTGATCGACCAGGCGAGCGCCGCGGTCACCGCGAGCCCGACCACCAGCAGCAGGAACGGGATGTCGGCCGGATCGCGCAGGATCTCGGCGAGCTGTTCGTTCACGGACGCACCCCCGCGATGGCCTCGGATTCGAGCCGGATCCAGATCGACGGCAGCGCCGCGGGCGCGACCCGGTAGCGGCCGTCGTCGCCGCGCTCGAGCAACCCCTGCGTGCGCAGGACCCGCAACGCGACCGCCACCTCCGCGGCCCCGAGCGCGACGGCGGCGGCGACCACCTCGGCCGGCGCGCGGCCGTGCAGCAGCACCGCATGCAGCAGCAGCGCGTCGTCGCGCGGAAGCGAGGCGGCGCTCGGCAGCTCGACGTCGGCCGGATCGCGCAGCCAGACGTGCAGGTCCTCGTCGGGCGCGTCGTCGTCGCCGTCCTCGTCGGTCCGTTCGCGACCGTCCCGCATGGCGGCGGTCCAGACGGCGGCCGCGACGCCGGCCTCACCGCGCGCGCGGGCCGCGAGCGCGCGGAAGGTGCGCTCGCCCGGGGCTTCGCCGCTGCCGCGCACGCGCAGCGCCGGATCGGCGCCGAGCCACTCCTGCAGCGCCGGACCGTCGAGCGGCGCGGGCCTCGAGGGGGCGGGGAGCCCGCGCGCCTCCGGGAGCGTCCGCCTCATCCACGCCCAGGCCCACGGTGCGACGTCGGCCGACCACGGTCCGTGGCGGTCGCCGAGGCGCGCGAACAGGTCGCGCAGGGCGTCCAGACCGTCGTGGTGGCGCACCCACCAGCCCTCGAGGCGCGCCAGGTGCACGTCGTCGTCGCCCGCGAGCACGTCGAGCACGTCGTCCGGCAGCGCGCGGTACGAGACCGCGCCCACGGGCGGGCGCACGACCCTGGGGCCGCCGTCGCCCGAATCGTCGAGGGCGGCGTCCCAGCCACCGTCGTCGGGGCGGAGCACCAGGCCGTGGGGCCGCGCCTCGCGCCACGCCGCGAGCGCGGCGCGCTGCGCGTCGTGCGGCGGCTTGGGCACCAGCCGTTCGAGGCGCGCGGCGTCGAGCGCCTCCAGGTGGTCCTCGGATGGGGTGGGGTCGTCGACGTCGACGATGGCGCCGCGCCAGCGCGCCAGCACGTCGCGCCACCAGCGCCGCGCGCGCGCCTCGGTGGTGGGGGCGGGCGGCGTCGCGTCGGCGAGGGGGACCAGGCGCCATGCGTCGGGCATGCGCGCACGATACCGCCCGACCCCAACGGCACCGCCGCGGCCCCGAGGGGCCGCGGCGGTCGCGGTGGGTGCTCGCGCTCCCGACGTCAGAAGGCCCAGGCGCCTCCGCGCATCACGGGCTCGAGGGTGCCGTCGGGCCGCTCCCCGTCGACGTCGAGCGCCGCACTGCCGAACATGAAGTCGACGTGGGTGTAGCTCTGGTTGAAGCCGTCTTTCTGCAGCTCGTCCAGCGAACGCGTGGTGCCGTCCTTCATCGTCGTCTCGTAGGCGCGGCCGAGCGCCACGTGGCACGCCGCGTTCTCGTCGAACAGGGTGTTGAAGAAGAGCAGGCCGCTCTGGCTGATCGGGCTCTCGTGCGGCACGAGCGCGATCTCGCCGAGGCGCCGAGCGCCCTCGTCGATCTCGAGCAGCTTCTCCAGCGCCGCCTGCCCCTGCTCGGCGGTCGCGGCGACGACGGCGCCCTTCTCGAAGGTGAGCTGGAAGCGGTCGATCAGCTGCCCCTGGTACGAGAGCGGCTTGCTGCTGGCGATGGTCCCGTCGACGCGGTGGGCGTGCGGCGCGGTGAAGACCTCTTCGGTGGGCATGTTGGCGACGAAGGGCTTGCCGTTCACGAGCGCGTTCGAGCCGCCCGACTCCCACACGTGGGTGTCGGCGAGGCCGAGGCGCAGGTCGGTGCCGGGCGCCTTCAGGTGCAACGCCGCGTACCCGCGCGCGTTGAGGTGGTCGTTCGCCCGCTGCAACCGCGCCAGGTGCTTCTCCCAGGCCGCGATCGGGTCGGCGACGTCGGCGCGGGTGGCCGCGAAGATCGCGTCCCACAGCTTGGCGACCGCCTCGTCTTCGGGGAGTTCGGGGAAGGCCTTGCGGGCCCAGGCGGGGGTGGCGTAGGCGACGATCGTCCAGGGCATGTGCGAGCGCTGCACCAGGTCGCTCACCGGACGGTTGGCGATGCTGGCGGCCTTGGTCATGCGCCCGACGCGCGCGGGATCGGCGGGCGCCATCAAGTCGGGGTCGCTGCCGGTCACGCGCAGGTAGGCGTCGCCGCGCTCCATCTTGGCGCGCACCATCGCGGTGCGCTCCTCGTCGGCGACGTCGAGGGTGTCCTCATGCGCGTGCAAGGCGCGGATCAGACCCATCTGCTCGTCGACGATCTCGACGTGCACGTGCGGCGCGCCGAGCTCGTAGGCCTGTCGGGCGATGCGGCGCAGCAGGTCGAGCGATTCCACGGGTCCGCCCAGAGCGAGGCGCTGCCCGGGCTGCAGGTTGACCCCTACGCGAAGCGCGAGGGTGGCGAGGTGGTCGAGTTTCTGGTCGAACGTGAGTTCCTGGTCGAGGGTGGGCATCCCACGAGTCTACCGAGGGTGGTCGGGACGTTGGGGCCGGCGGGCGACCGGTTCGCGTGGACCATGCGCTGCGTGGCTGGGCTACCCGTAACGCGCCTGGAGCTCCGCCACCCGCACGACCGGGACCCGCGGCGCGAGCAGCGTGAGGTGCACGTCCCCGGACACGATCGCCTCGGCCGCGCTCGCCACCCTCAGGTCGACGAACGGCTGATCGGCCGGGTCAGGCGCCTGCACCGGCGCCAGCGGCGGCTCCGTGGGCCAGCTCTCGGCGAACGGGAGGTACTCGCCCAGGAGCTCCGCACGGTCGTCCGGCGCGAGCCCGAACTTGGGGTAGGCCAGCACCCGCAGCAGCTCCTGCGTCGTCGGGCGCGACACGACCGGCACGAGCACGCCCCCCGCCCACGCTCGCCGCAGCCACGCCGACCGCCCACCGGCGAACACCAGCGCCGATACGACGACGTTGGTGTCGAACACGAATCGATCGCTCACTCCTCGTCGCTGCGCGCCCACGCGACCGCCGTGCGCACGTCCTCGACGGTCAGTCCTTGGGCGGCCAGACGGTGGCGCACCTCGTCGGCCCGACTGCGCACGAGCGGCTCCAGGACGATGCGACCGTCCTCCTCACGAACGTCGAAGTAGTCGACCCCGGGAAAACGGCGAGCGATGGCGGCCGGCAAGGTGATCTGGTTCTTCGACGTCTTCTTGGCGAGCACGGGGACCTCCAGGAGGGACAGCGCCTGGGCGCGGCGGACATCCAGCATAGCCGCAAGGAACCACGGAAACCAGGATCGCTTGCCAAGCCATCCTCGGCAACGCCCCATCCACGCGCGCGCCCCGTTGTCCCCCGGTCGTCCGTCCCGGACCGCCGGCGCTACACTCGGGGGTGAGCGACGCGCGTGGAACGCGCGGGCCCGCCCGTGGCCGCCGCCGCGTCGCCCACACAACGGAACCGCTCCACCGCCGGTGGAGCGCAACCGCCGACCTTCAGGGCAGGGTGGAATCCCCGACCGGCAGTAGCGCGTCCTACGGACGCGTCGAGCCTGCGAAGCCCCCCCAGCGGGGCCCGAACCCGTGCGAACCGGGTGCCGACGGTGACAGTCCGGATGAGAGAAGGAGGCGTTCATGACGCACCGCACGCACCGTGCGGCGCGGGCCGGAGGTACCCGGTGACGGGTACCCCGACGACCGTGCCGTCCCCATCCGAAGCCACCGACCGCGACGCGGCCTGGATGCGCCGGGCGCTCGCCTTGGCCGCCCGCGGCCGCGGCACCACCCACCCCAACCCGATGGTCGGCTGCGTGCTCGTGCACGAGGGCGCCGTCGTCGGCGAGGGTTGGCACGAGCGCGCGGGGGGTCCCCACGCCGAGGCCGCGGCGCTCGCCGCCGCCGGCGATCGCGCGCGCGGCGCCACGGCGTACGTGACCCTCGAACCCTGCGCCCACTTCGGACGCACGCCGCCGTGCGCCGACGCGCTCGTCACGGCCGGCGTGGCGCGGGTGGTCGTCGCGTCCCCCGACCCCGACCCCCGGGTGCGCGGCGCCGGCATCGCGCGCCTGCGCGCCGCCGGCGTCGCCGTCGACGAAGGGCTGCTCCGGGACGATGCCGAAGGGCTGAACGCCGCCTACCTGGTGCACCGCCGCGAGGGGCGGCCGTGGGTGCGCTACAAGACCGCGATGACGCTCGACGGCAAGATCGCCACCCGCACCGGCCGTTCGCGCTGGATCACCGGCCCGACGGCGCGCGCGCTGGTGCACGGCTGGCGCCACCGGGCGGACGCCGTCGCGGTGGGCGTGAGCACGCTGCTGCAGGACGACCCGGCGCTCACCACGCGGCTCGAGGGGCCGGACGGGCCGGGGCGCACGCCGCGCAAGCTGATCTTCGACGGCGTGGCGCGCACCCCGGTCACCGCCAGCGCCTTCGAACCCGGCCCCGACGGGGCGCCGGCGCGCGTGACGATCGTCGTCGGCCCGGACGCGCCCGAGGCGCGCATCGCCGCCCTCGAGGCGCGCGGCGCGCAGGTGCTGCGCGTCGCCGCTCGTCAGGGGCGCCCCGACGTCGCCGAGGCGCTGCGCGCGCTGGCGGCCGACGGCGTCGTCGAGGTGCTGCTCGAAGGGGGCGGCACGCTCGCCTGGAGCTTCCTGGAGGCGGGCGCCATCGACCGCATCGCCTGGTTCGTCGCGCCCAAGCTGATCGGCGGGCGCGGCGCCAGCCCGCTCGCCGGGCTGGGCGTCGCCACGCTCGACGAGGCCTACGCGCTGTCCGATTGGACCATCGAGCGCCTGGGCGACGACCTGTTGATCGAGGGGGACCTGGTGCGTCCAGACCCCGTGGAGGAACGCTGATGTTCACCGGAATCGTCGAAGAGATCGGTCGCGTGGCCTGGGCCGAGCGCCGCGGGGGCGACCTGCGGGTGCGCGTCGAGGCCGAACGCGTCCTGGACGGCCTTCAGATCGGCGACTCGATCGCCTGCGGCGGCTGCTGCCTCACCGTCGTGGCCCACGACGACCGCGCCTTCGAGGTCGAGCTCTCGCTCGAGACCGTCGCCAAGACCGCGCCGCGCTGGCGCGAAGGCGCCTCGCTCAACCTCGAGCGCGCGCTGGCCGCCGACGGCCGCTTCGGCGGCCACGTGGTCACCGGCCACGTCGGCGGCACCGGCACCGTGCTGGCCATCGACGCCCAACCGGGGGCGCACGTGGTGACGGTGCAGGCGCCCGACGACTTCGCGCGCTGGTTCATCCCCAAGGGGAGCCTCACCGTCGACGGCGTCTCGCTGACGGTGGTCGACGTGGGCGGCCCGGCGGGCAACCGCGACGACCTGGGCGCGGCGACCTTCACCCTCTGGCTCATCCCGCACACGCTCCAGGTGACCACCCTGGGCGACCTGAAGCCCGGCGACGCGGTCAACCTCGAGGCCGACGTGCTCGCGAAGCACGTCGAGCGGCTGCTGGCGCTCGGCGCGGTGCCGACGCCCCAGGGCGGCCCCCGATGAGCGCCGCCCTGGCCACCGTTCCGGAGCTGCTCGCGGAGCTGCGCGCCGGCCGCGCGATCGTCCTGGTCGACGACGCCGACCGCGAGAACGAGGGCGACCTCGTCTTCGCCGCCGAGCACGCCACGCCCGAGTTGCTCGCCTTCACGATCCGCCACACGGGCGGCATCGTCTGCGTCGCGATGCCGAACGAGGTCGCCGACCGCCTCGACCTCCCGCCGATGGTCGCGCACAACACCGCGCACCGCGAGACCGCCTTCACCGTGACCATCGAGGCGACCGAGGGCGTCTCGACCGGCATCTCGGCGGCCGACCGAGCCCGGACGATCCGGGTCGTCGCCGACCCGACCTCGAGCGCCGCCGACCTCGCGCGCCCCGGCCACGTCTTCCCGCTGCGCGCCCGCGACGGCGGGGTGCTGCGGCGCGCCGGCCACACGGAGGCCGGGGTCGACCTCTGCCGCCTCGCCGGCGTCGGCCCGGTCGCCGCCATCAGCGAGGTGATGCACGACGACGGCACCATGATGCGGCTGCCGGCGCTGCGCGCCTTCGCCGCCGAGCACGGCCTCAAGGTGGGCGCGATCGCCGACCTGATCGCCTACCGGCTCGAGCGCGACGGCTTCGTCGAGCGCGTCGCCGAAGCTAAGCTGCCGACGCCCTGGGCCGAGTTCCGCGTCATCGGGTACCGCGACGCGCTGCACGGCACCGAACACGTGGCGATGGTGCTCGGCGACGTCGCCGACGGCGAGCCGGCGCTCGTCCGGATGCACAGCGAGTGCCTGACCGGGGATGCGCTGCACAGCCTGCGCTGCGACTGCGGCTTCCAGCGCGACGCCGCCCTCAAGGCGATCGCGGACGCCGGCCGCGGCGTGCTCGTCTACCTGCGCCAGGAGGGGCGCGGCATCGGGCTGCTGAACAAGCTGCGCGCCTACGCGCTGCAAGACGCCGGCGCCGACACCGTCGAGGCGAACGAGCAACTCGGCTTCGCCGCCGACCTGCGCGACTACGGCGTGGGCGCGCAGGTCCTCGCCGACTTGGGGGTCAAGCGGCTGCGGCTGCTGACGAACAACCCGCGCAAGGTCGTGGGCTTGGAGGGCTTCGGCATGGAGGTCGTCGAACGGGTGCCGCTGCACGCGGGCGAGAACCCCTACAACGAGGCGTACCTGGCGACCAAGCGGGCGAAGCTGGGGCATTTCGAGGACTAAGCGTCCCGCGGACGCCGGGGGGCTTCGCCCCCACGGCTGCGGGCCGTTGCGGTCGCTTCGCGACCGCGGCGGCTGCCTAACCCCGCCCCAGCACCGCCTGCAACCGCTCGTCCAGCGGCGCCCGCGCCCCGACCTGCTCGATCACCCATTCCGACACCCGAACCGCGAAGCGCGCCGCGTCGGCCGCGTCGGAGCCGGCCAGCCAGCGGCTCAAGAAGGCGCCCGCGAAGGCGTCGCCGGCGCCGGTGGCGTCGACCAGCCGATTGCTCTCGGGCGCGATCTCGGTGACCCGGCCATCGCGCTCACGCACCAGCGCGCCGTCCTCGTCGAGCTTGAGGGCGACGAGCACGCCCGGGTACTGCGCCGCCACCGCCTCGGCGATGGCGTGCGGGTCGTCCTTGCCGGTGAGGGAGCGCCCTTCGTCGTAGTTGGGGAACACGACGTCGATGCCCAGGTCGGCGGAGACCTGCAGGAAGGCGTCCAACCCGATCGCCTCGATCATCTGGAACGAGCCGGGATCGAACGAGAGCGTGGCGCCGGTCGCCTTGGCCAACTGCGCCGCGCGCCGCGCCGCGGTCCGCGGTGGGTCGTCGAAGAACGACCAGGCGGAGAGGTGCACGTGCCGGGCGCTCTCGACGAAGGCGCGCGGCAGCTCCTGGGGGAAGAGCATGTGGTCGGCCCCCTTGCCCGACACCATCGAGCGCTGCCCCTCGTCGTCGATCCACACCGCGACGGTCCCGGTCAAGTGCGCGTCGGTGCGCACCAGGTAGGCCTCGACGCCCTCGTCGGCCAGGTCGGCCTCGGCCAGCGCCCCGAAGCGGTCGCGCCCCACCTTGCCCACGAAGGCCGTCGGCAAGCCGCAGCGCCGCGCCCACACGGCGGCGTTCGCGGCGCTGCCGCCCGGGGCGAGTTCCACCTCGCCGTACGTGTCGCCACCGCGCTGCAGCTTGGCGTTCGTGCGGATGAGCACGTCCCACACCACGTCGCCCACCACCACCAAGGGTCGCCGGCCGCCGCCGTCGAGCGCCGCGCCCGGATGCACCGCGGCGGTCGCGCCCACCGGCATGATCGGATCGTCGCTCACACCCGCTCCAGTTCGGTCTGCACCCCGGTGGTCACGCGCGGGCCGTCCGCCTCGAGGATCAGGTCGAGCTCGCTGCGCACCCCGAAGGTCGGCAGGTAGACGCCGGGCTCGACGGTGACCCCGAAGCCGGGCGTGAGCCGGCGCACGTCCTTGGTCTCGAAGTCGTCGAGGTGGGCGGCCTCCCCGTGCGTCATCGCCATCCCGAGGCTGTGGCCGGTGCGGTGCACGAACGCCTCGCCGTACCCGGCCGCGGTCAGGTGGTCGCGCACGGCGCGGTCGACCTCCCAGCCGCGCGGCGGGTCGCCCGCGGTGTACGCGTCCGCGATGACCTGCACGGCCAGGTCGCGCGCGTCGCGCACGGCGGTCCAGGCGCGCAGCACCTCGGGCGTCGGCGCCCCGCAGGTGCCCATCCAGGTGACGTCGGCGAAGGGGGCGTCGGGGCGGTCCTCCTTGGCCCAGAGGTCGATCAGCACGACCTCGCCCTCGGCCAGGGCGCGGTCGCTGCCGGCGACCGGCGCGTAGTGCGGGTCGCCGGCGTTGGGGCCGAAGCCGACGATCGCGTCGTGGCCGGTCACCAGCCCGCGCTCGGCGAAGCGCGCGGCGATCCAGGCCTGCACGCCGGCCTCGCGGACCTCGGCGCCGGCGGCCCGGAGGCGCCGGATCTCGTCGAAGGCGCCGTGCGCCACGGCCATCACCGCTTCGGCCGCCCGCTCGTGCGCGGCCACCTGCGCGGGCGTCCAGGTCGCGAAGGCCTGCAGTACGTCGGCCGAGGAGCGCACGTCGACGCCGAGGGCGCGCAGCAGCTCCACCGTGCCGGCGTCGACGTGCGACACGTACGGCAGGTCGGCCTCGGGCGAGTACTCGATCGCGACCGGCCCCCCCGGGTTCAGCGCCGCGAGCGCGTCGCGCAGCCCCTGCCGGTCGGCGTAGGTCCGCACCGGCCAAGGGCCGCGCACCGCGGCGCCGCGCTCGATGGCGTGCGCCAGGAAGACGGGCGTCCCCTCGGCGGGGACCGCGAGCACGACGCGCCGGCTGAAGTGCGCGTCCGGCATGCCGAAGAAGCGCGCAGCGACCGGGTTGGTGCCGCGGAAGTCGTAGATCCACCAGGCGGCGAGCCCGTGGGCACGGAGGGCGGCTTGGGCGACCGGGAGCCAATCCATGCGGCGCATCGTACGGCGGCGCACGCGCCGTCGGTGGCTCCGCCGCTGGTACCCTGGCGGCATGTCCGACACCGCCCCGGAGTCCGACGCCCCCCAAGAAGCGGGAGGACCCCATCTCGAGACCGTCGAGGTGCCGGTCGTCGACCCGCCACCGCCCGAGCCGACCGCCGCCGAACCCCTCGACCCGCGCTGGTGGGGTGAGGTCAGCCTCGGCCACGGCGGCGTCGCCCGCTGGCGTGCCGGCCCCAGCACCGTGCTCGCGGAGCGACTCAGGTCCGATTGGCGGGTCTGGCACGAAACCGGGCCCGATCCCTACGCGGTCGTGGCCGAGCGGGTGCAGCCCGTGACCGACGACGCGCCCGAGGGGCCGCCGACCCTGCGCTTCAGCTTCGCCGAGACGCCCGACACGCTGCACGTGCGCCCGCGCCTGGCCGATCGACCGGTCGTCGTGCGGCCGGAGACGCCGCTGATGGTGCCGCCGGGCGAGACGGTGACGCTGTACGCGAGCACGCCGGTGTGGATGGCGATCAAGTTCGAGGTCCGGCGCACCCGCCGCGGCCGCGCACCCTCCACCGACCTGGCGGTGGTCGCCGAACTCCCGACCGCCCGGCCGACCGACACCTGGCTCGGCCCCAACACCCGCGAGGGGGAGCTCTGCTACGCCGTGCGCACCGCGGCGCGCACCGAGATCGCCGACCTGCCGCTGCGCCCGCACCGTGCGGTCACCGCCGTCACCGTCGAGAACCGGGCGGCCACCGCGCTCGACCTCGTCCGCATCGCGGTGCCCATGCCGTTCCTGGCGCTGCACGTCGCCCCGGATGGCCGGCTCTGGACCGACGGCGTGCGCTTCGTCCGCGAGCCCGACGAGGACACGACCGTGGAGCCGCAACCGTCGGCGCCCACGGGCGGCGAGCTCCTCGCCGAAGCGCGCACCGCGCCCACGCTGGGCCAGACCCTCAGCCGCACCGTGAGCCGGCTCTTCAAGGTGGACGCCCGATGACCGACGATCCCGGCCTCGAGACCTTCGCCTTCCTGGCGGTGCTCGCCGACCCCGCGCTGTGGTGGTCGATCGCGCGGGCCGCGATCTACCTGATCGTCGGCGCGGTCCTGGCGCGCATCGTGCGCTTCGGGGTGCAGCGATCGCTGACCACGCTCGAGACCGGGCAGCGGCTGCTGCTCTCTCGGATCGCGTCCTACACGGTGCTCACGCTGTTCGCGATCTCCGCGATGCGGCAGTTCGGGTTCGACTTCACGGTCCTGCTCGGCGCCGCCGGGATCGTGACGGTCGCGGTGGGCTTCGCCTCCCAGACGTCGGCCTCGAACCTGATCTCGGGGCTGTTCCTGATCCTGGAGCGCGCCGTGCAACCCGGCGACGTGGTCACCGTCGGCGGTCGCACCGGCGAGGTGATCTCGGTCGACCTGCTCTCCACCAAGCTGCGCACCTTCGACAACCTGCTCGTGCGCATCCCCAACGAGACGATGGTCAAGAGCGAGATCGTCAGCCTCACCCGCTTCCCCGTCCGCCGCTTCGACCTGGCCGTCGGGGTGGGCTACGACTCCGACCTCGGACTCGTGCAGAAGACGCTGCTCGAGACCGCGCACGCCAACCCGCTGTGCCTCGACGAGCCCGCACCCCTGCTGATCTCGCAGGGCTTCGGCGCCTCGTCGATCGACTACACGCTCGCCGTGTGGGCCAAGAGCGAACACTGGCTGACGCTGCGCAACATGATCACCCAGGAGGTGAAGGAAGCGTTCGACGCCGCCGGGATCGAGATCCCGTTCCCGCAGCGGACGCTGCAGCCGGGCGCTACGCCGCTCTCGGTGCGGCTCGTCGCCTCCGGAGACGGATCGCCCGGCGCGGGCGCGGATGGGACCGGCGCACCCGCGGCTGAGGTGCAGGCCGGCGAGGACGGGGGCGGCGCGCTCGGCGCGCGGCCCTCGTGAGCCGCCGCCGCGGCCCGCGCCGCGTCCGCGCGCCGCTCGCCCCCACCGCCCGCAAAGCCGGCCTGGAACCGGGCGCGCTGGTCTACACCGGCATCGAGCGCCACGATGAGGTCAAGGCGCACGTCACCGTCTACGATGCCGACGGCTTCGACGAGCGGCTCGACGCCCCGCTGTCGGTGGCGATCGCCGCGATCGAGGCCACCGCGCTGCAGCCCGCCGGACGGGTCACCTGGGTGGACGTCGGCGGCGTGCACGACCTCGACGCGCTGCGCGCGCTCGGGTCGGCACTCGGGTTGCACCCGCTGACGCTCGAGGACCTCGCCCACGTCGGCCAGCGCCCCAAGGCCGAACCCTTCGACGGCTACCTCTACGTCGCGGCGCGCACGCTCTCCGTCGCCCCGGCGGTGGACGGGGTGGCGCCGGCGCTGCGCGACGAACAGGTCTCGGTCGTCGTGCGGGGCGCGCTGGTGGTCACCTTCCAGGAGCGGCCGAGCGAGCGCTTCGAGGCGGTGCGCGAGCGCGTGCGCCGCGGCCACGGCCGGCTGCGATCCGGAGGCGCCGGCTACCTCCTGTACGCCCTGCTCGACGGCATCGTCGACCAGGGGTTCGTCGCGCTCGAGGCGCTGTCCGACGAGCTCGAGCGGCTCGAGGACCGGGTGCTCGACGCCACGACCCCCAAGGTGCTCGAGCAGCTGGTGCAGCTCAAGCGCGAGCTCGCGCACCTGCGGCGCGTCGCGTCGCCGACCCGCGAACTGCTGGCCGCGCTGCGCCGCGACGCGCCCGCGGAGCTGGGCGCGGACGTCCTCACCGACCTGCGCGACGTCTACGACCACGCGGCGCACGTGCTCGACGCCACCGACGTGCTCCGCGAGATCGCCGGCAGCCTGCAGGAGACCTACGCCGCCAGCGTGGCGAACCGCACCGGCGAGGTCGTTCGGGTGCTGACGGTCTTCACCGCGGTGTTCATGCCGATCACCTTCATCGCGGGCGTGTACGGGATGAACTTCTGGAACATGCCCGAGATCGCCTGGCGCTGGGGCTACGCGGCGGTCTGGGGGTCGATGGTCCTGGTGACCGCCGGCATGCTCTTCTGGATGCGGCGCCGCCGCTTCCTCTGACGCGCGACGACCTGGAGGTCCCACCGTGCCCGCTCCGCTCTCCACCGCGACCGATGCCCTGCGCCACGTGCTGGTCACCCTCGCCGACCGCTTCGAGCACGCCGTGGCGGATGCCCCGGCGGGCTTCGCCGCGTTCGACGCCGGCAGTGGCGTCCGCACCCCGTTGGCGCTGGTCCGCCACCTGCGGCTCCTCGTGCGCTTCGCGGCGGCGCAGTGGACGGGCGCCGAGGTCGCCGAGGCGGAACCGCTCGACTGGTACCACGAGGTCCAGGGCTGGTCGCGCGACCTGCGCGCCCTCGACGCGCTGCTGCGCGCGCAGCCCCAGCCCTCGGGCACGATCGGCGCCCACCAGGTGCTGCAAGGGCCGCTCGTGGACGCGGCCACCCACGTCGGGCAGCTGGTGATGATGCGCCGGATGGCGGGGGCGCCGGTGGCGCGGCGCGTCTACTGGCAGGTCGAGATGGCCGAGCTGGACGGGGACGGACCGGCGGGGGGCGCGGCTCAGTAGGCGTCGGGCAGGGTCCGCAGCGCTTCGATCAGGGCGCGCAACGAGTCGCCCTTGAGCTTGAGCGACGCCCGATTCACCACGAAGCGCGCGGTGGAGCGCAGCAGCACGTCGACCTCCTCGAGGTCGTTCGCCGCGAGCGTCGCGCCGGTCTGCACCACGTCGACCACCGCATCGGCGAGCCCGGTCAGGCACGCGAGCTCGACGTTGCCGCTCAGCTTGACCACCTCGGCGCCGCTGCCGACCCGCCGCAGATAGGCGCCGGTCAGCCGCGGGTACTTGCTGGCCACCCGTTCGACGGTGCCGCGGGCGCCGCGCGGTCGGATCAGCGACAGGCGGCAGGCGGCGAAGCCGAGGTCGACCGGCTCGACGAGCCGGGCGCCCGCCTCGAGCAGGACGTCCTTGCCCACCACCCCGGCGTCGGCGACGCCCAGCTCCACGTAGGTGGGAACGTCGGCGTTGCGCATCTCGATCACCACCGCGTCGCCCGCGTCGTAGCGCAGGGCGCGGTCGCCGCTGCCGTCGGCCAGCGTCAGCCCGGCCGCCCGGAAGGCCGCCAGGCTCTCGTCCTTCACGCGCCCCTTGGGGAGCGCCAGGATCAGCTTGCCCGGGTCGCTCATGCCTCGGCCCCATCGGCGAGCAGCGCCTCGAGCCGATCGCGCTCGCCCGTCTCGGCGGCGACCGCCTCGAGCCGACCGCCGACGAGCAGGTACGGGACCCGGCGCTCGCGCGCCTCCTCGAGCGCACCGGCGCGATCCGCATGCAGCGCGCGCACCACCCGGACGCCGCCGACGCGCAGCCGGCGCGCCCCGGCGTCGTCGATCGACAGCACCCGCGGCGGCGGCTCCAGCAGCGGTCCCGTGCTCGCCATCGCGCGGAGCAGGCGTTCGACGCCGATCGAGAAGCCGGCGGCGGCGGGCAGCAGCGCGCCGTCGTAGCGGCCACCGCCCAGGAGCGGTTGGCCGAAGTCGGGGGTGTACGCGCGGAAGGTGACGCCGGTGTAGTACGTGAGCCGACGCGCCATCGCCAGGTCGAGCGCCAGGTCGCTGGCGTCCTCGAACTCGGCGAGCACGCCCTCGAGCCGATCGAGCTCGCGCTGCGCCTCGGGCCAGGGCGCCACCGCGCGCGCGCGGCCGAGCACCTCGCGGCCACCGTAGAGGTCGGGCACGTGCAGGAGCGCGGCCGCCGGGGCGCCGTCCGCGAGGTCGAGGCGCGCGCGCTCGAGCAGGTCGCGCAGATCGCTGCGGTCCTTGCGGTCGATCGCGTCGGCGACCGCGTCGCGGTCGGGCCGCGGCACGCCGGCGACGTCGAAGAGCGCCCGCACGAAGCCGGGGTTCCCGACCTCGAGCACGGGCCGCAGACCCACCGCGCGCACCGAGGCGCGCGCCAGGTGCAGCACCTCGGCATCGGCGCGCGCGTTCGACACGCCGATCAACTCCAAGCCCACCTGGGTGAACTCACGGGTGCGCGCCAACTCCGGGTCGATCGCGTGCCAGACGGTGCCGGCGTAACAGAAGCGCAGGGGGCGGCGGGCGCCGCCGGCGACGGAGGGGTGGTGGCTGCGCACCAGCTGCGCGAGGGCGGGCGTGAAATCGCTCCGCAGGGCGAGCACGCCGCTGTCGCGGTCGGCGAGCTTGAACGACTGCGCGGCGCGCGGGTGCGCCGGGTCGTACCGCTCCAGCGCCGGCACCTCGACCAGGTCGTACCCCCAACTCCGGTAGAGCGCGCGCAGGGTGTCGACCACCTCGACGCGACGCGCCGCCCCATCGGGCAGGACGAAGCGGGTGCCGTCCGGGACCGGGGTGTTCAAGGGCGCTCGGCCCTCCGGGTGGGCTTCGCCGCGGCGCCGTCGGGACCGGCGAGGTCCTCGCGGGGGTCCGGCGCCGGCGCGACGCCGCGCGCCGCGTCCGCGCGGCGCTTGGCGGCCGCCACCTCGCGGCGCGTGCGCAACTCTTCGCCGCTCGGCGGCGTCTCGAAGCTCACCCACACGAGCACCGCCGCGACCGCGACCTGCACGAGCAGGAGGCCGAGGTTGGCGGGCCCGAGCACCCCGTCGATCACCAGGCTGGCCGTGCGGCCGGCCGCCGCACCGGCCCAGAGGATCCCGGCCACCCGCACGACCAAGCCGGCGCGCGGGCGCAGCGGGATCGCCCAGAGGAGCAGCGCGGCCATCGTCACGTGCAAGGCGCCGTACGTGGCGCGCACCTCGGAGACCGCCCGAGGCGTCGCGAGTTCGAAGCCGAGCAGCCGGGCGGCCAACCACGGGTTGAGGAGGCTGAGGAGGCCGAGGATCAACACGACCCCGGCGGCGGCGTACGCGAGCTGCGTTCGGGTCGTCATCGTGGCGGCATGGTACCAGAGGGGTCGAGCCACACGAGGTTGTCGCGGTGCACGACCTCGTCGAAGTCCTTCGCGCCCAGCACGTCCGCGATCGAAGACGTGTGCTTGCCGCGGATGCGATCGACCGCGTCGCGGGCGTAGTTGGTGAGCCCGCGCGCGACGACCGTCCCCGCGTGCACCACCTCGACCGCGTCGCCGAAGGCGAACGGGCCGGTCGCCCCGACGACCCCGGAGGGGAGCAGGCTCCGCCCCTGAGCGAGCGCGCGACGCGCCCCCTCGTCGACGTCGAGCCTTCCCCGGACGGGTTGCTCCGCGATCCACGCCTTGCGCGCCGACGTGGCGCGCTTGGCCAAGAAGCGGGTGCCGCGGACCTCGCCGCGGGCCAACGCCTCGAGCCCCGCGCCTCCGCCGCCGATCACGTACGTCTCGATGCCGGCGCGGGTGGCGATCCGCGCGGCGCGCAGCTTGGTGACCATCCCCCCGGTGCCGCGGCCGGAACCGCCGTCGCCGACGTCGGCGGCCAGCGCTTCGAGATCGGCCACCACCTCGAGCCGGCGCGCGCCCGCATGGTGGCGGGGATCGCGGTCGTGCAGACCGTCGACGTCGGTGAGCACCACGAGCAGGTCGGCGTCGACCAGGTAGGCCACCCAGGCCGAGAGGGTGTCGTTGTCGCCCAGCTTGAGCTCCGCCGTGGCGACGCTGTCGTTCTCGTTCACCACCGGCACCACGCCCAGGCGCAGCAGCGCCTCGAGCGCGTTCTTCGCGTTGACGTAGCGCTCGCGGTCCTGGACGTCGCCGGCCGACAGCAGCAGCTGCGCCACCGGCGTCGGGGCGAGCGCCCGCTCCCAGTCGAGCATCAAGAGTGCTTGCCCCACCGCGGCGGCCGCCTGCTTGTCGGGGAGCGTCAACGGCAGCGTCAACCCCAGCCGCGCACGACCGGCGGCGCCGGCGCCGGACGACACCAGCACGACCTGCGCCCCGAGCCGCTCGGCCAGGACCTGCGCGCCGCGCGCGATCGCCCAGACCGCCGGCGGGTGGATGCGGCCGGCATCGTCGGTGAGCGAGCTCGTGCCCACCTTGACGACGATGCGCCGGGCGCGGGAGGGGATCGGGGGAGCGGCGGACACGGCGCCGAGTCTACGCGCATCGGACCTTCGGCACCCCCGTGCTAGGCTCGTCGGCCATGCGCTACGCCATCGTGGGTGCCACCGGAGCCGTCGGCCAGGAGTTCCTCGACCTGCTCGCCCACCGCGGCGTGGCCGGGCGACCGGTGCCGCCCGAAGCGCTGCGCCTGTACGCCTCGCGGCGCTCCGCCGGGCGGCGCGTGGCCTACGCCGGCCGCGAGCTCACCATCGAGGCCCTCCCCGAGGACGGCGACCTGGGGGTCGACGTCGTCTTCTCCTCCGCCGGGGGTTCGATCTCCAAGGCGCACGCGTGGTCCTGGGCCGCGCACGGCGCGGTGGTGGTCGACAACACGAGCGCCTGGCGGCTCGACCCGCGGGTGCCGCTGGTGGTGCCGGAGGTCAACCCCGACGCGGTGCAGGGCCACCAGGGCGTGATCGCCAACCCCAACTGCTCGACGATCCTGGCGCTCGTGGCGCTCGCTCCGCTCGACCGCGCCTTCGGTCTGACGCGCGCCACCGTCGCCACCTATCAGGCGGTGTCGGGCGCCGGCCAGGCCGCGATCGAGGAGCTGCTCGGTCAGACCCGCGCCGTCCTGGACGGCGCGGCACCGGAGCCGAGCACGTTCCCGCACCCCATCGCCTTCAACCTCTTCAGCCACGATTCCGAGGTCGGCGCCGACGGATACAACCAGGAGGAGCGCAAGCTGCTCCTCGAGTCGCGCAAGATCCTCGGCCGCCCCGACCTGGCGGTCTCGGCCACGTGCGTGCGGGTGCCGGTGGTGCGCGCGCACGCCGAGGCGATCCACGCGGAGTTCGCACGCTCGGTGGGCGTCGACGAGGCGCGCGCCGTGCTCGCGGCCGCCCCCGGCGTGCGGCTGGTGGACGACCCGGCGGCCAACCGCTTCCCCATGCCGCTCGAGGCCACGGGCCAGGACGACGTGCTCGTGGGTCGCCTGCGCGCCGACGCCAGCCGCCCCGGCGCCCTGGCGCTGTTCCTGGCAGGCGATCAAGTGCGCAAGGGGGCCGCGCTCAACGCGGTGCAGATCGCCGACCTGCTCTGAGATCCATGGCGCTGCCTTCGCTCGCTCGAGGACCGACGGGCGAGCGCCTCCGCACCGAGCTTCTTCAACCTTGCAATCTTAAAGTCCGACTTTCGATTTGCAAGGTTGACCTACGCTCTCCGAAGGGCGTCGCCCCGGCATCGCGCACCGCCAGGGTCTTCGACGCTGCTTTGACGCACCGGCCCCTACGGTGGCGGTGGAACGGGGCGCGATCGGCTCCGGTCGCCTTGGACCCGTCGCTCCGGGAAGGGGGGTCCGCCATGTCCACCCTGAGTTGCGGCAACCTCCATGCCTTCGTCGACACCCTCGCGTTCGAGCTCGAGCAGCAGCGCCGCCAGGCGGCGCGCGAGCGCATGCTCCGCACCCTCGCGGACGAGCACGCCCGACCCCGTCGGACGGATCGGCCGTCGTGGCACCACCGGCGGCCCGGTAGCCCGAGCCCGAGCGGCGCGCACTGAAGCACGGGTGATCCCCGCGCTCCGGAGGGCGCGCGCGGGGCGTACCGTGGAATCGACCATGGACGAGAGCGTCCGCCTTCTGGGGCCGCCGGCGGTGCGCGCGGGCGGCGTCTGGACGCCGTTGAGTCCGACGAAGCCGCACGCGGTGTTCGCGTACGTCGCGTACCGCGGGGTTCCCGTCCGCCGCGCCGAGGTGGCGGCGCTGGTGTGGTCCGAGGCCGACGCCCACCACGCCCACGCCGGGATGCGGCAGGCGCTCCTGAGCCTGCGCAAGGAACCGGTCGGCGACCGGCTCGGCGCGGACCGCACCCAAGTGTGGATCGAGCGCACCGCGGACGTCGCGGCGTTCCGCGCGGCGCTCGGCGAGCGCCGGTGGCGCGACGCCGTCGACGCCCACCGCGGCCCGCTCCTCGAGGGCTTCGCGATCGATGAGGCGGACGAGTTCGACGCCTGGCTCGGCAGCGAGCGCATGGTGGTCGAGAACGAATGGCGCCGCGCCTGTCGGGCGCTGATCGGCGAGGCCTGCGACGGCAGCCGCTTCGACGACGCGCTCGCCTTCGCCGACCGGCTCATCCACGCCGATCCGCTCGACGAGCGCGCCGTGCGCGACGCGATGCGCGCCGCGTGCGCCGTCGGCGACCGCCGTGGCGCGGAGCGACGCTACCGAGCCCTCGAGAAGCTGCTCGCCTCGGAGTTCGCCATGCTGCCGGAGCCGGCGACCCGCACGTTGCGCGACGAGCTCTTCGCCGGGTCGACGGACGCACCGTCGTCGGACGCGCCCACCGCGCCCCCCGCTCGGATGCACGTCGGCGCCACGCACGGGCGCTCGGTGCTCGGCCGCGAGCGCGCCCTCGCCGACCTGGGCGCGCTGCTGCGTCGCGACGACGCCCGGCTCGTCACGCTGCTCGGACCCGGTGGCATCGGCAAGACCACGCTCGCGACGGCGGTGGCGTCGCGCCTGCGGCCCGCCTTCCCGGACGGTGTGTTCGTCGCCCCGCTCGAAGGCGCGGCGGGCTCGGACGCGGTCGCCCGGATGGTCGCGCGCGCGATGGGCGTCGCGGTGAACCCGCGCGCGCGGATCGCGCCGCAGCTCACCGCGACGCTCGAGGCACGCCGAGCCCTGCTGGTGCTCGACGGCTTCGAGACGCACTTGGACGAGGTGGCGGCGGTCGAGGCGCTGGTGCGCGACACGCGCGAGCTGCGCCTGCTGGTCACGTCGCGCGCGCGCCTCCAACTGTCGAACGAGTTCGTGGTCGACGTCGAGCCGCTCGAGACGCACGCGAACGGTGCGGCGCCGGAAGCGGTCGCGGCGGCCGCCAGCCCGGCGGCGCAGCTCTTCGTGCGGGCGGCCGCCCACCGGGCGCCGGCGGAGGTCGTGCGCGGCTTCGACCCGGCGACGGTCGAGCGCATCGTGGCGGCCCTGGGCGGGCATCCGCTCGCGATCGAGCTCGCGGCCGCGTGGATGGACGTGGTCGGGCTCGACGCGCTCGAGGCGCAACTGCGCACCTCGTGGGCGCCGCTCCACAGCGACGACGCCGACCGCTCACCGCGCCGCAGCGACGTCCTCGCCGTGATCGAGGAGATCTGGCAGCAGTTGGGGGACGCCGATCGCCGCGCATGGGCGCGGTTGGCGGTCATGCCCGGGAGCCTCGACCGCGGGGTCGCCGTGGAGATCGCGGGCGTCGGCTGGCGTGGCCTCGTGCGCCTGCGCGACCGCGCCCTGTGGCGCCACCGGCGCGAGCGCATCGAGCTGCACGCCCTGATCGCGCGCTTCGGACGGGAGCGCGCGGAGGCGGAGGGGTGGACGGACGCGGCCTGGCGGGCCGCCGCGGGTGCGTGGCGGACGCGGATCGCGCAGCAGGTGGACCCGCACACCGGCCGCCTCCAGCGCTGGCACCCCCACGACGTGGAGCAGGCGGTCGGCGCCTGGCGCTGGGCGGTCGCCCACGCGGAGGCACCGGTCCTGGCCGACCTGGCCGTCGGGCTGTTCGGAGCGCTCGAACAGGTCGGACGGGGCGCCGAACTCGAGAGGCTCAGCCACGAGGCCGTGGCCGTGCTGCGGTCGCCGAGCGCGCGCCGGCGCTTCGCCGATGCGCCCGGACGGCCGCGCGAGGTAGCGCTGGCGCGCCTCTGGGCCATGCAGGGAAGCGACCCTCGGCAGCGGTTCCACGCCTCGACCCGAGCGCTCGCCCTGGGCCGTCGAGCAGGCGACGACCGCGCCGTCGCGATGGCGCTGGCCGGCCTCATCGGGAGCACGCCCACCATGTGCGTCCCGGAGCGCCTCGCGATGGCACGCGCCGCCTTCGAGCGCGCCGGCGACCCCGTCGGGCTCGCGCACCTCCTCACGGACCGGGGGATGCGGCTCACGTACGTCGGTCGCACCGACGAAGGCGTCGCGCTGCTGAACGAGGCGCTGCCGCTGCTGCGGCGGTTGGGCGACGTGCAGGGCGAGATCTGGCTCCACCAGTGCCTGGCCGCCGCGCCGATGCTCCGCGGCGACCTCGACGCCGTGCGACGCCACTTCGCGGACGCGCGCGCCTGCGCGGCCACCGGCGGCGGGCTCGGCGCCGAGCACGAGGTGTTCCAAGGCGAGGTCTGGTGGGCGGTGATCACCGCATCGCGCGAGGTCGCCGAGGAGCGGTACGCGGCGTACCTGGCCTGGGTCGCACACCGGGGCGGGGCGCCCGTCGCCGAGGCGGGCATCGGCTGCGAGTTCCGCTTCCGCTTCGGGACGCCGCAGGAGGCGATCGACCAGGCGCACGCCGCGCTGACCGTGACCGGCGCTCCGGAGCGCGTGATCCCCGTGGGGGCGTTGGCCAACCAACAGCTCGCGACGTCGCACGCGCGCCTCGGCCAGCTCGCCGAGGCGACGGCCGCGCTGGCCGAGGCGCTGCGGATGGCGCAGGCGCTCGAGTCGCCGCGGTTCCTCGCCCACACGGCCCTCTCCGCGGCCGAGGTGGCCGCCGCGCACGGCGATCCCGAGCGGGCGCGCGCGCTGCTGGAGCTGGCATGGCGCCACCCGGGGCTCGCCTGGGACCTCGACGCTCAGAGCGCGGCGCTCGCGGAGCGCGTGGCCGCACCCCGGCCGCCGCCTGGCGCGGCGCCGATCGACGACGCGGCGGTGGTTCGGGCGGTCGAGCGGCTTCTGGCCGACGCGGCGGGATCGACCTCCGTGGGGCGAACGAGGGCGGCCCCCACGCCGAGGCGCGGACTCTAGTCGAGCAACCGCCCCTCGCGCCGGTAGACGGCGATCGCCCCCCATTCGCGAACCAGGCGGTCGAGGTCGGCGAGCGTCGCGGCCACGTCCCACGACGGCGCGATCCGCAGCGCACCGGTGGTGCGGTAGTCGACCGGCACCGGCACCAGCGTCCAACCCAGCGCGCGGAAGGTCCCGTGCGCGCGCGGCAGATGCCACGCGCTGGTGACGAGCAACCACGTCTCGCCGGCGCTCGGCGCCGCCGCCTCGAGCGCGAGCAGCGCGTCCTCGTACGTGCTGCGGGCCGCGCCCAGGTACCGCACGTCGCGGCCGGCGAAGTGCGGGCCGAAGAACAGCGAGGCGTCGGTCGGCACGGCGCGAAAGTCATCGGCGAAGGCGTCCGCGAAGCTCCCGGTCACCACGAGGCGCGCTTCGGGGTAGCGCTGGGCCAGCGCCGCGGCCGCCGCGATGCGCTCGCCGGCGGCACTCAGCGCCAGCTGGCCACGCTCGCGCGTCACCCGCCAATCGACGGCGCCCCCGAGCACCACGATGCCGTCGGCCCGGTCGGGGAGGGGGGCCGCCGCGACGCGCGTCTCGAGCGGCGCGCCGAGCCATTCGCCGACCGGCAGCAGCACGACGGCCGCCACCGCCACCAGGAAGGTCGTGAGCAGCGTCGCCGCCACCGCCACCCAGCGCAGCCAGGTGGCGACGAGCGCGAGCACCACCAGCAGCACGAGCAGCGTCGAAGGCTGGAGCAACCCCCACAAGGCTTCCGTCACGCGCGGCCTCCCATCCGGCGCCCCCCAAGA